>NBMI01000252.1 GCA_002085445.1 Candidatus Parabeggiatoa sp. nov. 2 | reverse complement strand
CATTTGATTTGATTGAAGGCCCTATCGATAAAAACTTGCTACTTGGACAAGTGGGACACACCCATAAAAACGCGTTCCGAGACTGGCGAAACTTCGTATCTATCGAGTCGGTTTATGGATAAACTTCGTATCTATCGACTCGGTTTATCGCAAATGAGTAATTTGATGGAGCCAAGAAATCCGATTTTTTGGAAAATTCTGATTTCTCAAGGAGCCAAGAAATCCGTTTGGAAAAATATGATTTCTCAAGGAGCCAAGAAGCCAAGAAATCCGATTGATTTTTTTTAAAAAATCGGATTTCTCAATGGAAAAAAATAACTATGGAACACCTATCGATAATGTGGGCCATACTGGGATTAGGTATTGCCCTTCTCAGTTTACCTGGGACGCTAGAATTATTGTTGTTAACCTTGGGGGGAGTATTGCCATCACGCCGTCTTCCAGAGACATATGCTAACCAAGCACCACGTCACATTGCGGTTGTGGTACCTGCCCACAATGAACAAGCCTGCATTAGCCGTTGTGTCACCAATTTACTCAGCTGTGATAAACCAAGCGGTAAATTTTCTGTGTATGTGGTGGCGGATAATTGCACCGATGACACAGCAGCGCGTGCCGAAGCGGCTGGCGCACAGGTTTTAGTACGCCATGATGAACAGCGCCGTGGCAAAGGTTATGCCCTTGACTATGTTTTTAATATCTTACTTAAATGGCGCAGACGCGGTACAGTGTCGTTATACGGTCAATAATCCACAGGCTTCTTTGCGTACCCGCTTGATGCACGTCGCTTTCTTAGCATTTAATGTACTTCGCCCACGCGGACGTGAACGTTGGGGACTATCAGTGGGCATTTCGGGCAACGGATTTGGCTTAAGTCGAGAAGTATTACAGTCAGTGCCCTATTGTGCCCGCTCAGTCGTCGAAGATTTGGAATACCATTTGGCGTTAGTCCGTGCCGGTATGCGAGTTCGTTTTGTCGATGCCACCACAGTCAGGGCCGATATGCCTACCGGCGGAACGGGTACCGGTTCACAACGTGCCCGTTGGGAAGGCGGACGCTTTCGGATGATGCGTGAACAGATTCCCCCCTTAACTCAAGCCGTTTTCAGGGGTCGATTGAGACTACTTGAGCCGTTATTAGAACTGTTGTTGCTCCCGCTGGGATGGCATGTTTTGCTATTATTAATAACTTTGTTGATACCCTTTGCGCTCACGCAAGGCTACGCTTTATTTGGTTTCAGCGTGGTGGTACTACATGTGCTGGCGGCCCTGTGGGTAGGCGGTGGTACTATTAAAGACTTAGCGGCGTTAGCCAGTGCGCCGTTCTATATTCTTTGGAAATTGACTCAATTGCCCCGCTTGCTTAAAACCGCACACAAAGACGCGACTTGGATACGCACCAAGCGCTAATCACAGAAAATAATTAAGAAATCCGATTTCTTGAAGAAATCGGATTTCTCTAATCACACCATAATGTAATGAGCACAGACACCCCCGACATTTCTGTCATCATCGTATCATTTAACACCTGCGATTTATTGCTCGAATGCTTACAAACCTTGCAAACACAAGCAGGTGGTATCCGTTATGAAACCATTGTGATTGACAATGCATCACAAGACGGCTCAGCGGACATGGTTGAGCGCGAATTTCCAGACGTGCAATTAATTCGTAGCACCGAAAATTTAGGTTTTGCCGCGGCCAATAACCTTGGCTTTGCACAAGCACGAGGCCATTATGTCGTTTTACTCAACTCGGATGCGTTTTTAAAGCCACAGGCGCTTTCCAAAGCTTTGGCTTATATGCAGGCCGGGCCAAAAAACCCCAAAATTGGCGTAGGCGGAGCGCGTTTAGTAGGCCCAGATGGCACTTGGCAACCGTCAGCACGAATGTTCCCTAACTTACTCAATAATTTTATTACCCTCTCTGGCTTGGCCGCCAAATATCCTCACTCACGCTTTTTTGGGCGCGTTGATCGCACTTGGGCCGATCCTGATCAAGCGGCTATTGTTGATTGGGTGCCCGGGGCCTTTTCCATTATGCCGCGTCACGTACTAGAAGAAGTCGGCTATTTTGATGAACAATTTTTCCTTTATTATGAAGAAGTTGACTTATGCAAACGCATTCAAGCTAAAGGTTACAACATTTGCTACTGGCCGGATGTTGTGGTTGTGCATTTAGGAGGAGAATCTTCAAAGACCCTGAAAGAATTAAAGATTTATTCTACCGGCAAGCAAATTAGTTTGTGGCAAATGCGAAGTGCTTTGCTTTTTTACCGCAAACACTATGGTGCTTTATCGGCATGGTTGTGGATGCAAATGGAAAACTTATGGCTTATGCTACGCGCATTAAAAAATGGTTGGAGTAAACAAGCTGACAAACAACAAAAAGCCGCTTACTCCAAAACGATGCGGCGGTTATTGAGACAGGCATGGCATGATACCCAAGGTGGACGAATTTCACCCCCCCGCCCGTGGTGATTAGTTTTTCAGTGAGAAGTTTTATCGTTCACAGTTTTTCTGTGTTCAGTTATCAGTTATCAGTTATCATCTATCAATTCAAGCATTTTTCTTTTGCGTAAACGACATCGCTCGTAGGGGCAATCCTTTATGGTTGCCCTCATCCAAAAGCGGTACGATATGGCAGTGCCCTAGGCATCCCCTCTATCGAGGTGACTTACTCACATCAATAGAGGGGCAAGCGGCATAAGTTTGCAGACAAGCTCCCCCTTTAATTTGCACATATCAGCAACGACGAGAATCGACTGAAACGGGGGAGTGAAGGCATCTGTGTTTGAAATTGGAGGAATTGACGGGTAAAAATTGGCCCTTGGGAGAGCGGCGGTTTTGGAGCGTATCAATTGCGCTAAGTCATTAAAATGACTAGGGAAAAAGCTAAAACGCCAAAAGCGCGGCTAGGATGCGTATGGGGCAAGCGGTGTATATCAAGAGCTATTGAATCAGTGAACAGTGAGAAGTGTAAGTGAACAACTGATAACTGAACAACTGATAACTGAACATCACTGAACAACTGATAACTTATCACTGAAAAACTGAGAACGATAACTTATCACTGATCACAGAACTGATCACTGTTCACTGAAAAATGATCGCTGTAATACTTGATAAATTTAGTACGATACCTAATATTATTTTAGTATGGTTTAACAACACGATTAATTAAGGGTAAATATTATGAGACTCACAACCAAAGGGCGGTATGCCGTCACCGCCATGTTAGATTTGGCTATTAATCGTAATCAAGGACCAATTACATTAGCCGACATTTCACAACGACAGGGCATTTCCTTGTCCTACTTAGAACAATTGTTTTCACGATTGCGTAAACAGGGCCTCGTAAACAGCACTCGTGGCCCCGGCGGAGGTTATCGTCTCAGTCGCTCGGCCGACTCAATTGCCGTTGCTGAAGTCATTTCGGCCGTTGATGAAACCCTCGATGCTACTCGGTGCAAAGGCTTAAAAAATTGTCATGATGCCCGTGCTTGTTTAACCCATCAACTCTGGACCGATTTAAGTGAACAAATTCACGACTTCTTAAACGATATTACTTTAGCAGAAGTCCTTAACAAACGCCCCCAAGAAGTGTCCAAGGAAGTCGCACGGCAAGAGACTCATGCCCGTCGCATGGAGGGTCGTCGTGCCGCACACCGTCGGTAAATCAAAGAAATATAACACTACAACACTATAAAATGTACGGGAAAATTTCAGCCATGTCACCTTGGTAACAGGAACATAAGGCAATGCTTTTAGAACCAAACCCGACAGGCGGCGCCTTTTGGCATTGCCGAACTAATGGAAGAAACTATGAATATACCTATTTACCTTGACTACTCGGCCACAACGCCTGTTGATCCCCGTGTCGCGGAAAAAATGATGCAGTATCTGACTCTGCAAGGTAAGTTTGGCAACCCTGCGTCGCGCTCGCACCCATTTGGTTGGGAGGCCGAAGAAGCGGTAGGTGAAGCACGGTCACAGGTGGCGGCATCAATTAATGCTAACCCCAAAGAAATTATTTGGACTTCTGGCGCGACTGAGTCCGATAACTTAGCCATCAAAGGTGTCGCCCATTTTTACCAGAAAAAAGGCAAACACATTGTCACCAGTAAAATAGAACACAAGGCGGTGTTAGATACCTGTCGTCAATTAGAACGCGAAGGCTTTGAAGTCACCTATTTAGATCCGACGCCTAATGGACTGATTGAACTAAAAAAACTAGAGGCCGCCATTCGTGATGACACTATTTTAGTCAGTATTATGCATGCCAACAATGAAATTGGCGTGATTTCTGATATTGCCGAAATTGGTGAAATGACTCGTGCCCACAAAGTCCTATTTCATGTGGATGCGGCCCAAACTGCCGGCAAAGTGCCGATTGATTTGCAAACCCTGAAAGTCGATTTAATGTCCTTTTCGGCCCATAAAATTTATGGGCCTAAAGGCATCGGTGCTTTATATGTCCGTCGCAAACCGCGGGTGCGCTTAGAGGCCCAAATACACGGGGGCGGCCATGAACGGGGTATGCGTTCTGGCACTTTGCCTACTCACCAAATTGTCGGCATGGGCGAAGCCTTCCGCATTGCCAAACAAGAAATGGAGGCCGAAAACGAGCGCACTCTAAAATTACGTGACCGTTTATGGAACGGCCTGAAAGACATAGAAGAACTCTATGTCAACGGCGATATTGAACACCGTCTACCCGGCAACTTAAATCTCAGCTTCAACTATGTTGAAGGCGAATCACTCATTATGGCCCTCAAAGACTTAGCAGTGTCCAGCGGCTCAGCGTGTACTTCGGCGAGTTTAGAACCGTCTTATGTTTTACGAGCCTTAGGGCGCAATGATGAACTGGCGCACAGTTCTATCCGCTTTACCATAGGACGCTTTACCACAGAAGAAGACATTGATTACGCCATTCCATTGATTCGTAGCAAGATTGAGAAATTGCGAGAATTGTCGCCTTTATGGGATATGTACAAGGAAGGCATAGACTTAAATACGGTTCAATGGGATGCCCACTAATAACTGAAAAATCCGCTTTTTTGAAAAAATCGGATTTCTTTGGCCCTTTGACACTTCCTATAGATTTTCAGAAAAATAATTTCGCAGCCAACAGCTAAAGCAATTGTCTGAAAGCGAAAGTCTCCTAAAGGAGACTAAATTAATTATCTGAATATCTATAATTGGACTCAAATTTCTTTGAATTTTCAGAAAAATAATTAATTTCGCAGCCAACAGCTAAAGCAATTGTCTGAAAGCGAAAGTCTCCTAAAGGAGACTAAATTAATTATCTGAATATCTATAATTGGGTTCAAATTTCTTTGACTTTAACTTTTAATTAACTTCTCTTTAAAGAGAAAGGAGAAATAACAATGGCCTACTCAACTGAAGTTTTAGATCATTACGAGAATCCCCGTAATGTGGGCGTTTTAGACAAAAATGATCCGTCTGTCGGAACGGGTATGGTTGGCGCACCTGCATGTGGTGATGTCATGCGCTTAATGATTAAGGTTGGTGATAACGGCATTATTCAAGATGCCAAATTCAAGACGTATGGTTGTGGTAGTGCCATTGCGTCAAGCTCTTTACTCACCGAATGGGTGAAGGGCAAAACATTGGATGAAGCTGCCACCATCAAAAACACCGAGATTGTCGAGGAACTTGCACTTCCGCCTGAAGATTTACGGGCCATATAGCAGCAATGCTATATTGAAAACTACTCTAATTGCTGGAAGGCTAAGTCCAAGAAATTGGATACGCTAATCAGCAGCTAAGCTTTACTTTCAAGGTAAAGAAAGTTCAGAGATCAGTCGCAAGACGTAGGTTCCAAGTGGAATCGAAACGGGTAGCACCCCACTGGGGTGGTGATATGATCCAATCTCATCGGAAACGGTGAGCAGTTCATAAGAGAACGGCTTAGAAGTAAAAACTATTCTAAGTGAATGATTTTATGGTAAAAATTCACTGTAGTGTCTTGGGAGAACAGGCCGTCAAGTCTGCAATTGAAGACTATCGGAAAAAACACGCTGCAAAACTGGCCGAAACAGAATTGGCTGCCGCGTGAATAGGAGTCCAAACTTTAGTTTGGTAGGAGTCCAAACTTTAGTTTGGCAGGAGTCCAAACTTTAGTTTGGCTCGTCCAAGATAAATATTGGACTCCATGTCTAGCATTTGAATTATTGACCACTAATATCCACTTATTACCACATCGGCAATAAATTTAGTCAAAAATGAAAACATCTGAAAAAGTTACCAGAATTGCCTACAGCGATGATCTTAACCGAACTAAATACGACGCACTGAATGAGATCGCTAATCGGTGCGGTAATCTTCGTACCGAAATCTGGCGTAATTATGGGAGCAAAGGCGGACTTGGTGCCAACTTCCATTCAGTGTGTCAAGATTGGCGTACTAAAAAACAGGTTGAGAATTTGCCTGAACAGATTTGGACAGCCACGCTAAATGAGACGTTAGATGACATCAAAGCTAACCGAGAAGCCGCTAAAGAAGAAGTTGTACGCCATATCTTTAGAAATATTGATGACATCGAGCCACGTCAAGAGTTACTTGAAAAATTAACGGATGATTCTGTTTGGATTGATGACTCATACTTGCGTCGTCTTATGCGTAAACATTGGAAACATGGTCAAAACAAGACTTATAATCAAATTGTTTTAGAACCAACTAGTTATAAGTGTTTTCAACACAATGGTAAGTATTATATTAAGGTTATTAGTTTGCTTAAAGACAAGCAGATCGCTATTCCTATTAGCACTAATCATCCCATCAGCGGACGCATTCGTTTTATTTTACGTGATGGTTGTGTAGAAATCCATTACACGATAGACAACACTGATAACCGTGCCGGCGATTTATCGGAAAATGGTATCGACAAAGGTTACACCGAAGCTGTTGTCGATTCTGAGGGTAAATCTGTTGTAAATTCCAACTAGTTTGTAGTAGGCGCTTTAGCGCCTAAGTTTGTAGTAACGTGAGTTCTACTTTAAATATCAAGGCCGGTTATAAAATTATTCGTTAGATCAATTATTAGTTATAATGACTTAATTTTCAATCAGTTAAAAACAAAACCCATAAGCTGTACTGACTTCTTCCAGTTGATGGCCCACAAATAAGGGTTATTAACCTTATTAATGTTAAGGTTTTATATGAAAAAATGCCTTTTTAATCAATTAATTGTCATCAAATAATTGATTAAGAAATGATTTATATAACTTATTGAAAAATAAAGTCGAACTCACATTAGTAGGCGCTTTAGCGCCTAAGTTAGTAGTAGGCGCTTTAGCGCCTAAGTTAGTAGTAGGCACTTTAGCGCCTAAGTTTGTAGTAGGCGCTTTAGCGCCTAAGAGCGTGTGTTAAAAATATCCTTAACTCATTGTTTTATAAGCAATCGACTATTTTAGAAGTGATTGATTCTTGGATTTTTAAAACACGCTCCAAGTTAGTATAGATGTTCAGAAAAATAATTTCAAAAAAGCCACTAGTGAATAAATAGATGTCCAAGATAAATCTTGGACTCCTGCCAAACTAAAAACGACTCCCGAAAAAAGGAGATATTTATGGCAATACAACAAGTAATGATTCTTTCTCATACCTGGGCGGCAAAGTTTAAGGCTAACTACTCAAAAGACAAGCCTATCTATTTGATTAGGATATTTGATAGTCCAAACTTACCAATAGTTTCTTATGCTAAACTCAAATACCCAGAACAATTTCAACTCATCCGTTCCTATACTTTTGACGACTCTCAGTTTAGTGATGACGAACGTATTTTATTTAATGATGAAATAGCCGAACAAATCATCACCGATTTTGACAATGAAGGGAAAGATTGTAAAACACTGTTAGTCCATTGTCGGGCTGGAATCAGTCGAAGTCCAGCCGTCGCAATTGCATTGTCTGAAATATTTCATCTCAAAACGCCTGAACAAATTGCTGAGATGAAAAAACAGTTTTCGTTCTACAATAAAAGAGTCTATAACACTCTTTTGAGAGTAAGTCATCGATAGGAGTCCAAACTTTAGTTTGGCAGACCCAAGATAAATCTTGGACTCCTGCCAAGATAAATCTTGGACTCCTTTAAAATCTTGCTATTTGAACGTCGGACGATTAGAGCAAAAGAGGGCCTGCATCAAATTTGACACTTTTCAAATGACAACATGGCCCTCAAACCTCGAAGAAATCAAGTTACAAAAAAAACTCAATGCCCAATCAAAATTAGGAGTCCAAACTTTAGTTTGGCAAGCCCAAGATAAATCTTGGACTCCAAAATCAAATATTGCAGGAATTTCATAATGTTATGATTAAATCTATTCGCACACTCTTCATCATTCCACTCCTGATTCTGATTGTGACACTTGCCGCGGTAATCATTGGCGTATCCTATTACAATGGACAACGGGCAGTTAATAATATTGGGACACAACTTCATAAAGAAATTTCGGCACGGATTGAACAACATATCTACCATTTCCTTGAAGCACCGCACTTTCTTAATCAACTGAATACCAAACTGGATACCCAAGATTTTGAGCATCTTGCTCGGCAATTTCAACATCAAGTCAACATCTCTAAAGTGCCTTATGTTTTTTATGCTAATGAACAAGGTCATTTTATCGGTGTTCAACGACGGCCGAATAAAACCGTCTTGAAAATCCGTGACGCGAAAACGGCGCCATTGCGGCATATTTATGAAATCAACGAAATAGGGCAAATCATTCAACAGGAGAACGGTAAAGCCACTCAATATGATCCACGTCTTCGTCCTTGGTATCAAAAAGCCAAACAAGTAGGCCATGCTACATGGTCTGATATCTATATTTCTGCCCACCGACATGTTTTACAAGTCACCTCGGTAATGCCAGTTTACAATGAAGCCGGAAAACTGCGTGGCGTGTTTGGAGCTAATTTCATTTTGTCGGACATTTCTAATTTTCTGAATAAGATGAAAGTTGCCCAAACCGGGCAAGCATTTATTATGGATAATCGCGGCAAATTGATAGCCGCTTCCATAAATACCCCGCTTTCTACCGGTGGAGATCAGCCGCGCCCGTTACCGGCGATTAAAAGCAGCAATCTGACTATTCAATCAATCGCACACTATATCACTCAACAATGGAACAGTATTGCCCGTTTCTCAACACAGCAACGCAACCTCATTTTAAAATTAGGGAACCAAACCACCGAACTATCAGTTTATGAAGATGGGCGGGGCATTCATTGGATTATTGCGGTCATTATTCCCGATGCAGATTTGACCAATGAAATAAAAAACAACACTTTTTGGAGCCTAATTTTATCGTCATTTGCGGTTCTGGTAGCGATTATTGTTGGCATCATCGTGACACGACAAGTGACTAAACCGATTCTCCAACTGAATCAACATGTTAAAAAATTAAGTGCTTGCAACTGGAAGACGTGGACACTAACCACTGACATCCAGCGCCATGATGAAATTGGTGAATTGGCGAGTTCATTTTCAGTGATGGCGCAAAAATTGTCCGATTTACTAGGCTCATTAGAATACCGCTCTTTACATGATGCCCTGACTGGCCTCCCTAATCGGACTCTACTCAGTAAACGTTTAAGGAAAGCCATCCAAGCTGCACCGGATAAACCGCAAGCACTCGCATTACTGATGATTGATCTGAATGGTTTTAAAGAAGTGAATGATACGTTGGGGCATGGCGTCGGCGATTTGCTTTTATGTCAAATAGCCAAACGCTTACCAACCCTCGTGAGGCCCGATGATACCTTTGCGCGTTTAGGTGGCGACGAATTTGCGGTAGTATTACCCAATGCCGATTTAACCCAAGCCAAACAAATAACGGAGCAATTACTTCAAGCCATTGGTGAGCCATTTGAAGTAGAAGCCCAAGCCTTGCGAGTGAGTGCCAGTATCGGCATTGTCACCTATCCAGAACATGGTACCGATAAGGACACCCTGCTCCAACATGCTGATGTTGCGATGTATATCGCCAAAAATCGTCAAATCGGTTATGTTGTCTATGACTATGCTGACGATAAACATAGTTTAGAACGCCTCACCTTGATGACCGATTTACGCCAAGCCATTGAGCAACAATCGGGTTTGCTCCTTTATTATCAACCCCAACTCAACCTACATAATGATCAAGTGCAATCTCTTGAAGCACTGGTACGGTGGTATCACCCCAAGTACGGATTATTAGGGCCGGATGTTTTTATACCCGCGGCCGAGCAAACGGGAATAATGGGGCCACTCACTCAAACCGTATTAGATATGGCATTACGTCAATGTGTGACTTGGCAACAGAAAGGCATTGACGTGGCCGTCGCGGTGAATTTATCAGCTAACAACTTACAAGAGACTGGCTTGCCCAATTGGATTAACCAACGGTTAACGGAATTAGACTTATCTCCGCAAAAACTGCGGGTGGAAATGACGGAAACTGCGATGATGTCCGATACATTCCAAGCCAAACAGGTGATTGCGGATTTAGAACGTTTAGGTATTGAAATTGTGATTGATGATTTTGGTACCGGTTATTCATCGTTGTCTTACCTACGGCAACTGCCTTTAAGTGAAATTAAGATTGACAAATCATTTGTGATGACCATGTGTCAAAATAACAATGATACAGTCATTGTACAATCTATTATTGATTTGGCTCACAACCTTGGCTTTAAAGTCGTTGCCGAAGGTGTAGAAGATCAAAAGACCCAAGATGCGTTAAAACAGTTAAATTGTGATATTATTCAAGGCTATTATCTGAGCAAACCACAACCCGCCGAGCAACTCACAGAATGGTTGCAGGCGCGAACGGCGTATTTTATAAAAAACGCCGATTTATCCAAGAAATCTGATTTATAAAAAGAAATAAGATTTTTCAAAAAAATTTACTGATTTATAAAACTTTGTTTAGGAATAAACCGGAGTCCAAACTTTAGTTTGGCAGGAGTCAAAACTTTGGCAGGAGTCCAAACGGGGTGTGTCCCACTTGTCTCACTAATAATTGATCGTTGTTTTGGATATCAATTGAGGGCCAGGTTTTCATTTTTTGTTAATCGCATACCACAGTTTCTAAAAATTGAAGGTTTTTTTGAGGGCCAGAAAAAATCCTGAATTTACCAGTCCCCTTTAGGGGACTTTAGCTTTGAGACAACGGCTTTACCAAAGGCTCTTTCTCGTTTATTTCTTAACTTAATGGCATTGGAGCGTAGGGTGGGTAGAGCGAGCTCTGCAAAAGTTTCTTCGATCCTTTTGCAGAGCTTTGCGAACCGAAGGTGTGCTTTGCTAAATCCACCACATATCTCTTAATATTTAACTTATTGTTATTGCCGAAAGAAATCCGATTTATCCAAGAAATCGGATTTCTACTGATTTATAAAACTTTGTTTAGGAATATAAACATGGACAAACCAATTATCGGACTTGATTGGGATGGTACCGTTTCCGACTACAGTGCCGCCTTTTCTTTTTTAGCAACACTGTTTCAATCAGTCGTTATCATCACCCTCAATGACACAATAACACCAGGAATTGCCGCCAACACACTTAGCCTAGAAGAAAAACCGCTCAAAGTAGAAATCTGTCCGGATGATCGTTTGGGTACTCACCATGAATGGAAAGCAGAAATATGTGTCAAACAAGGCGTGGACATTATGTTTGATGATGATCCTGATGTCGTCTTAGCCTGTCATAAACGCGGCATCCACGCCATTACTGTCAGTGAATTTAT
>NBMI01000042.1 GCA_002085445.1 Candidatus Parabeggiatoa sp. nov. 2 | reverse complement strand
TTCGTTCCGAGCGGAGCGATATAACGAAGTTTCCGATTATTCCTGCGTTCAGTCTACTCTTTTCCTAGGTGACAGTTCCTTTGGGAATTTGTGCAGAATAAACGAAACAAATCACGCGGCCGACCTTTTGCCTATTTTTTTAAAGAGCGGATATGGGAGGGTTAACTGATGTTTTCGCTCCGTCTAATAAATACCAAGGTTGCTTCACAAAAATAATATGCAGCCGTCGAGGCCCATGCGCTCCCAATTGAATTGTCTGCTCAATATCGGCCGTGCGCGAAGGGCCGGTGATGATATTTACGGTACGCGGCATTGGCCGTGTACGCAGACGTGTCCAAACCTTTTCAATATGTGTCACCATATCATCTTTGTACAAAACCACAATATGATTATCAGGTAAAAAATTCAGCGTGGTAGGGCTGTCAGGACTAGACAACAATACAAGGCTACCCGTTTCAACAATTCCCGCAAACGCTTTACTCACACTGACGACATCTTTTGCTTCCGCGGCGCGGTAAACGGGACGCAATTGATTCGGCCAAGGTAACTCTTTCAAACGAGTGTCCACCACGATTTCTTGGGGTAAGTTGTGCTTTTGCAAAAATTCTAAAACGGCAAAAGGAATATCCTTGGCATTAGGAATGGATTCTAATGTGCCGGCGACTTTTTTCAACTGATTGATAAATCTATCAATTAAACCGGTTCCTAAGTAGGGCAGCTCATGCACTTTCGGGTTGGCTAAACGCTCTTTTAATGTTTTGAGCGTGTCTTCGTCTAATTCATTACGGCCTAATGATTTGTGGATGTTATTAAAAATCGTGTTACGTGCTTGATTCATCAGATTATATATAACCCTCAATATTTGTCCAAACTTACGCTTTAATTAAAAAAACGTCGGCTTTTCGTCACTATTTGGGGAGGAGTCCAAGATTTATCTTGGACGTCATTGAGAATCTTGAATTATAGATTTTCATAAAAATAACCCCTAAGCTAGGGTGTTGAGTTTGAGCTTTTTTAGCCGAAATTAATTCATGCAAGATATGTGTACGGGTTTTTCATTAGCTCAAGGGCCGAAGGTTCACAATTAGCTCAAAGACCGAAGGTTCACAATTCACAATTTAAAAGACACGAAACCAGCATGAAACGAAATCGACTTCCAAGATAAATCTTGGACTCCGGACTTAATTGACTTCCAAGATAAATCTTGGACTCCGGACTTAATGAAGGCTTGCACTCCTTGCCTTAATTTTTCTTTGACTGTTTTTTCCAAGCTTCCATAAAAGTTTCGCCTTGCGGCGCTGGCATATCACGGGCTTTCGTCCAACCACCGGCAAATGGTAAATAGCGAAACCTTCCCCGACGATTAGCTAATTTGCCTAAAAAACGTATTTTCATGGCCGCAAAGCGGTGATAAAGGCGTGGACGTTTGGCAAAAAAGGCCCATAACTTTAAGGCCCAACGGCCACGGGCGGGAGACAGTTTAGTTTGATATTCTCTAACGCGGTGGTGGCGCAACAGTTTGGGCAAAGGAATTTGCATTGGGCACACTTCTTCGCAGCGCCCACATAAAGTTGACGCATTGGGCAAATTCCTCGCCTCTTTTAGGCCGAGCATGAGCGGTGTCAACACGGCCCCCATTGGGCCGGGATAAACCCACCCATAAGCATGTCCGCCCACCGCGCCATAGACGGGGCAGTGATTTAAACACGCGCCACAGCGGATGCAGCGCAACATGTCGTGAAATTCATTGCCGAGCATTTCTGAGCGCCCATTATCAACTAGCACGACATGGAATGCCTCAGGGCCGTCCAAATCGTTTTGACGGCGCGGCCCCGTAGAGAAGGTGGTATAAGACGTGATTTCCTGCCCGGTTGCGCTCCGTGCCAGCAATCGCAGCAATGTCGTGGCATCTTCCAAGGTAGGCACAACTTTTTCTATACTCGCTACCACGATATGCACACGCGGCAACGTATTGGTTAAATCGCCATTGCCCTCATTAGTAACAATAACGGTTGAGCCGGTTTGAGCAATGAGAAAATTCGCGCCAGTAATGCCAACATCGGCACTCAAAAACTTAGCGCGCAATACTTGACGCGCCTCATTGACTAAACCAGGAATATCGGTTAGGCGTTTTGTAAGGCCCTCTTTTTGATGATGTTGATGGAATAAATCAGCCACTTGTTCACGGGTTTTATGTACGGCCGGGGCAATAATATGGCTAGGCGGTTCTTTGGCGAGTTGAATGATATATTCCCCTAAATCGGTTTCTATTACTTCAAAGCCGGCTTTTTCTAGGGCGCTATTGAGGGCAATTTCTTCGCTAATCATGGATTTGCCTTTAGTCACACGCTGCGCTTTAGCGGTTTGGCAAATCGAGACAATGTGTTCACAGGCCGCTTGCGGCGTATCGGCCCAGTGTAGTTGGCCGCCGCTGGCAACGACTTGTTTTTCAAAGTGTTCTAAATAAAAATCTAAATGTGCTAATGTGTCTTCTTTAATCTCACGGGCGCATTGTCGCAGGGTGTCAAACTCTGGCAAGGCCTTAACAGCTTCGCGACGTTTATCAATAAAATGACTTTTAGTTCTCGCAAGCGCTTTTTGCAAACTGGCATTTTTGAGGGCTTTAGTGGCTTGCGATTTAAAGGCATGGGCGGTGGATTTCACGGTTTGTCGACTCACTTTTTGAAAAACCTCCAAGGGCGTTGCCCTTGGCTTTAATAATACATACCGAAGGGGCTAATAGAGGTTTTAAAGTCAGCCCCAGTCGTTCGGGCAACCATTTCGTTCGGGCAACCATTTCGTTCGGGCAACCATTTCGTTCGGGCAACCATAAAGGATTGCCCCTACACGACATGACGGTTTGTAGGGCAACCACAAGGGATTGCCCCTACACGACATGGCATTGAGGCAAGCGTATACTAATGAAAAATGAAAAATGAAAAATGAAAAATGAAGAGGTTATAAGTGGATAATTTTACTATGAATTTGATAAGCTGGGTTTGATGTCATTTTCACGGATTTTTCGTTAAGTTCCGTATAGGTTAATGGATAGCGCAATCTCCAAAAATAAAGACGAGTGTTATCATAAGAGTTGTTGCGACTTTTTGGAAAATCCAAGGGCCATTTTTTCCCGTTAATCCCTTCAATTTCAAACACATCTGTAAAAACACCCCGTTTCACTCGATAATCTCAAAGCTGATCTGTGCTGCGAATTAAAGGGGGGGCGCTTGTATGCAAAAACCTTATCTTTGCGGAACCTCTCGCTTCGCTTATCCTTAAGGTTTAGCCGAATGGAAAAAACCATAAGAACCTGCTTTCCCGATACGTGAATTGAACCGTGAGCGATCACATTTGCTCACATATCAAGTAGCAGGTGAATGCATTCAAAAAAGCGTAACTTATGTGCAGTATAGCAACAACTATCAATCAACAGATGTCATGGATAAGGGCAAAGGGAGAATTGACAATAAAAATCAAGCCATTAGTTGGTCTTCTAAAGACTTGTGTATAAGGATGAGAACTCGCGGTGGGCTACTTGGTAGCCCGTGTTGTAAGGACAGATTTCATACGATGCTGTATTCCAGCTGCGACTCATATAAATCCTCTAAAAGCCTCAACCAGATTTTTTTATATATCTCAAATTGACACACGTCGTCTACCAACTTCTCTTTGGTAGCACTATTTTTTTCCAGAAATTGAACCCCCACCTCAAAGTGTTCGTCATGTTTACGGCACCAGACTACTTTGCCAGTGAAATCACAGGGCGGGTTGAGCAGTACGCGGAAAGTAATGATTGATCCCGGTTTCCAACAGGTATCAGATTCAAACGCCACTCCTCCCAAACTCACATTATTCAACTGATCCAAATGATGTGTAGATTCTCTCTCTTGCCAGACTTCAATCGGTACGTGAGCGGGATGTCGGTAAAATCGTCGGTTTTCAGGCATGATATAGCCTCCTTTATTTTTGACACTACCGTTTCTTTTAATTATAAGCTAAGTAACTGTCCATAAATAACTTAGTCAACTAAGTTATTTTAAAGTTACCCGCCTAAGTTCTTCGAGAACTACGTTAGGGATGAAAACATAGGTACTCTCGCGATGCTTCTCCAGTCCGAGACTCTACGGGGAACTATTAAACAGGTCCGATGGAAAGGCCAGTGTAGTTTCCATTCAAAACCGTCCTATAACATTGGCTAGGAGACTATTACCCGCGTCAGCGGAGCTAGGTAACAATTTATGCAAAGAGTATTTGTCTTAGATCATAATAAACAACCGTTGATGCCTTGCCACCCGGCAAGAGCACGCAAACTCTTAAAAAAGGGAAAGGCTGCTGTTTACCGACGCTACCCTTTCGCAATTATTATGACACACCGCGTAGGTGGTGATTTGCAAACGGTGGAAATTAAATTTGACCCAGGTAGCCGCACAACTGGCATCGCTTTGGTTGGGGATTTTGACCGTGGCAAAGAAGTTATCTGGGCTGGCAACTTAAACCATCGTGGGCATCAGATAAAAAGCAATCTCAATTCAAGACGAGCAATACGCAGAGCACGGCGAAATAGAAAGACTCGTTATCGTCAGGCACGGTTTAATAACCGACGGCGGCCAAAAGGTTGGCTTCCACCATCATTACGGTCACGAGTTGATAATACCAAGAATTGGATGCATAAGCTGGCACGGTTGGCACCACTCACTCAAATAGCAGTTGAAACGGTTAGGTTTGATACTCAGAAACTGCAAAAACCGGAAATATCGGGGGTTGAATATCAACAAGGCGAGCTTGCCGGCTATGAGTTACGGGAATATTTGCTAGAAAAATGGGGTCGTGAATGTGCTTATTGTGGTGCCAAAAATATACCGCTTGAAATTGAACACATCCAAGCTCGTAGCAAAGGAGGGTCCGATCGAGTATCCAACCTAACCTTAGCTTGCACTCCATGTAATATCGATAAGGGCAATAAGGATATTAAAGAGTTTCTTTCGCTAAAGCCGAAACGTTTAAAGAAAATCCAAGCGACTGCTACGGCACCTTTAAAAGATGCAGCAGCAGTCAATGCTACCCGCTACGCGACTGGCAATGTCCTAAAATGTTTCAGTTTACCGATTACTTTCTCAAGTGGTGGGCGAACCAAATTTAACCGTGTCAAGCTAGGCTACTTAAAAGACCATTGGATTGACGCAGCCTGTGTCGGCGAAAGTGGTAGTCAAGTTGTTATTCCTAAAGCGATAACACCCCTAATTATCACATCTAAGGGACGTGGGTCAAGACAGAAGTGTCGTATGAATCAATACGGTTTTCCGAGAACTGGCCCTAAAAAACAGAAGCAGGTCAAGGGTTTTCAAACCGGCGATATTGTAAAAGCCATCGTGACTAAAGGGAAAAAGATAGGCACGTATATTGGGCGTGTTGTGGTGCGATCCCGGGGAAGCTTTGATATTGGTAGTGGCGAAAAGAAAGTGGGCAGCATTTCATATAAATATTGCCAATTGCTCCAAAGGGCAGATGGTTACGAGTACACATAAATAAACCAAGTTTTCAAAAACTTGGATATTTAACAATTAAATAAGTTATTTCATGCACGTTCCTAAACGGCATTGTGTCGCCGGGTGTTCGCTTGCTCCTTAGCACCTATCAGGAAAGTAAAAATCATTATTTTTCACCGAGTACTACTTCAGTCACACAAAGTCATCTCTTAACGGAAATCTACATATGAAACTCCGTATGGCTCCGTGTTCTGAAGTGTTGAGGATTTGAAAACTGCTAGGTGGTAAGCAAATTGCTCCAAAACACTTAACGGCTTTGGAGGCAAATTGACACTTGGCTTTGAGGGTGGACTAATGAAAAATGAAAAATGTAAAGTGTAAAATGAAAAATGAATAGCAATGCGAATGACGGGTTGAATTGAATAATATCAATGAGTTATAAAAACGTCTTGATTGAAAGTGATTTTCTAAGTCTTTTTTAGGCTAAAGTTTTGCTCGGAAAAACTTTGGCCTAAAATGTTCATTCTTCATTTTTCATTTTTATATCGATATTCGCATTTATACTGTGCTATATTCCAACGGCCCACACTCAAACTCTTCTGGAAACAATACGACTTTTAATATCTCCAATTGACGCACTTCGTTTACCAAATCCTCCTTGATAGGACAGTCTGTTTGCAGAAATTTAACCCCTATTTTAAAGCGATTGTTGTGTTTACGACACCAGACCACTTCGCCAGTGGCTTCACAGGAGGGCCAGTTAAGCAGTTGTAGGTGGAGAATAATGATTGAGCCTGGTTTCCAATAAGTATCAGATTCAAACGCCACCCCCCCCGAACTCACATCTTGCAAATGCTCCAAACGATGTACAGATTCTTCTTGGCAAGATTCTTCTTGCCAAACTTCAATCGGGACATTAGTGGAATATCGGGGATATTGTCTTTGCTCAGGCTGTTTTGTTTTTGACATGATGTAGCCTCCTTTACTTTTTACAGCACAGTCTCTCTTAATTATAAGCTAAACTGCATTGTGTCGCCGGGTGTTCGCAAATTGCTCCAAAACATTTAACTGCTTTGGATGCAAATTGACACTTGGCCTTTTTAGCTTGACAAATTCAACGGCCTCCTTAACATCATTCACAATGCCACGCTTGATGAGGAAGGCCGCAACCACAGTCGCACTCCGCCCATGTCCCAACGCACAATGCGCAAAAACAGGGCCGTCTGAGAGACGAGCGTTTATCCACGATACCGCCTCATCCAACTGATTGAGCGTTGGGGCTTTGGTATCCAGAACTGGAATACATAAATAATTCTGTTTAGTCTGAATAAACCCTACTTCGCCAAATTCACAAGTCAAATCAAGCGTACTCTTGATACCTTTTGAGACAAATCGCTTATAATCTATAATCCAAAGCTGACATCCAAGATATAAATTTTGGACGATTTCGTCAAGCGCGTTTTGTTGATAAAACACACGAAATAAGCCAAGGCTAATCGTGTTCAATGTCAAATAAGGCCAAAAAATCAGATAGCTCAGTAATGACAATGAGCCTGAGGTTTTCTTGAGGAATATGTTGGGCTTTTCTAGCCAAAAAGCACAACCGACACCTATAAATGCGATGGCTACATTAATTATTAATGTAAATGTAACTATATCCATCATTGCTAATGCGATATCGGTAAAATCATTTTGATCCTTGATAAACAGTATATACCAAATTTGAGTTAAAATTCTTATGATGGTTTTCTGTCTTACGGCATAAGTTGTGACTTATGGTGCCTATTTATAAAAGGTGTTTCAATCCAAAATTGGTATTACTACTTGGGAAACGTTTCAAAAAAACGCGATGTGGATGTCCAGACACCTTTTCGCTCCATGTCATTGGTGATACGTAACAGGTACAAAAATGTGCCAAAATGTGCCAAAATGTGCCAAAATAACCGATTAGCAATTACCAAAAGGAGAACATTAATCATGGGATTTTTAGCCGGCAAACGTGCCCTGATTGTCGGGTTGGCGAGTAATCGCTCAATTGCTTGGGGGATTGCACAAGCCATGCACCGTGAAGGGGCCGAATTAGCTTTCACCTATCAAAACGATAAACTCCGTGAGCGAGTCATGAAAATGGCGGCCGATTGCGGCTCAAACATCACCCTACCCTGTGATGTCAGCAGCGATGAACAAATTCAAGCCGTTTTCGATGAATTACCTAGATATTATTATTCACTCGGTAGCCTTTGCGCCGCGAACGGAATTAGATGGGGCATATTTAGAAAATGCCACTCGTGAAGGTTTTAAAACTGCCCACGACATCAGTTCTTATAGCTTTTCCGCCTTGGCAATGGCCGGGCGCGACATGATGCAGGGCCGCAACGCCGCGTTGTTGACCTTGACTTATCTCGGTGCAAAACGTGCTATACCCAATTACAATGTAATGGGCTTAGCCAAAGCCAGCTTAGAAGCCAATGTACGCTACATGGCTTATAGCTTAGGCCCCGAAGGCATTCGTGTCAATGGCATTTCTGCCGGGCCCATACGCACTTTGGCCGCTTCTGGTATTGCCGATTTTCGCAATCTGCTAGATACCTTTGAAAAAAATGCCCCGTTGCGGCGCAATGTAACCGCTGAAGAAGTCGGCAACACGGCCGCTTTTCTGTGTTCCGACTTAGCCTCCGCGATTACAGGCGAAATCCTATACGTTGATTGTGGATTTAACACCATTGCTATGGCTATTCAGTGATCAGTTTTTCAGTGCTCAGTGATCAGTTATCAGTTTTTCAGTTATCAGTTATCACTTACACTTCTCACTCAAAAACTGAGAACGATCACTTTTCACTGAAAAATTGATAACTGAAAAATTGATAAGTACCTTGGCATATATTTTCGAGTATTTGACCAATGTTCAATAGTTGTAGCGTCAAAGAAATCCCACTGGTATAAAAAAATAAATACCCGCGAATTTTTGCCAAGGTACTTAACTGAAAAACTGATAACTGAACACTGATAACTGAACACTGATGAACAAAGGAGAATAAATTTTGACCCCAGATGAAAAAAAGCAACAAGTCGCAAAAGCGGCTTTAGAACACGTTGTAGAAGATACTATTATCGGTATCGGCACCGGCAGCACAGCGAATTACTTTGTTGACGCACTCGCCGCCATCAAACACAAGATTGAAGGTGCCGTTGCCAGTTCTAATGCCACCGCTGAACGGCTCAAATCTCACGGTATTCCCGTACTAGAGCTCAATAGCGTGGACGAAATCTCTGTCTATATAGATGGTGCCGATGAATCTAACCGCTATTTGCACCTGATTAAAGGCGGCGGTGGTGCGCTAACCCGTGAAAAGATTGTCGCGGCAGTCAGCAAACGCTTTGTGTGCATCGCCGATGATAGCAAATTAGTCGATATCCTTGGCAAATTTCCACTGCCCATTGAAGTGATTCCGATGGCACGAAGTTATGTCGCCCGTCAAATAGTCAAAATGGGCGGAAAACCGGTATGGCGAGAAGGCTTTACCACAGACAACGGCAACGTCATTTTAGACGTGCATAATTTAAAAATCATGGAGCCGGTTAAACTCGAAACCCAACTCAACGAAATCACCGGTGTTGTCACCAATGGTTTATTTGCCTCTCGTTCAGCAGATGTATTGCTGTCGGATTACCGAGAAGTTAGTAGGCGCTTTAGCGCCTTGCGTTTGTAGTAGGCGCTTTAGCGCCTTGCGTTAGTAGTAAGCGCTTTAGCGCCTTGCGTTAGTAGTAGGTGCTTTAGCCACACAAAAAAACTTTTTTTCTCTATGGGTATATTATTTTCACGCTCCTCCCTTACCCGTCAAAACAATATTGACAGACTACTAGCTGCTTTTGTCATTTATTTTATAAATGTTTATCTTACCATTTGCTTAATAAAATCATAAACACGTTCATTTACTTAAGTGCGGCTCGGTAGTTCTCCCAAAGGTGCCGACTCTATCTGACCCCTCACCCGAAATTCCTTACCTGGAGTGGGCCAGGGTGAGGCCGAACACTGTAAAGATTTTGGCGTTTATATACCTTAAGCCGAAAAGATTTGGCACGACTATCGACTTGATTTTTCGGCAATGTCTATAGGACTTAGGATACGCGAACCTTAGGATCGTTCCGCTTATTCAAACGGATACCGTTCAATTGACATGAAGTGTTATCGATCTCTCTAGTACTTAGGAGACGCGAACATTAGGTTAGCAAAGCTTATTCAAACGGATAGCTATAAACGCCAAAATGTTGAGCCTTACCCTGGCCCCCTTCCAGTAAGGGATTTGGGGTGAGGGGTCAGATAAAGTCGGCGCCTTTGGGAAAGCTATCGAACCGCACTGTTAGAAATTCACGTTGTTATGATTTTCTTAGGCGAATGGTAAGATGTTATCGCTCTATCGAGTTGTTATCGACATCTCTAGTACTTAGGATATGCGAACCATAAGTTCGCTTTGCAAACAGAAACGGATAGCTATAAACGCCAAAATGTTGAGCCTTACCCTGGCCCCCTTCCAGTAAGGGATTTGGGGTGAGGGGTCAGATAAAGTCGGCACCTTTGGGAAAGCTACCGAATCGCACGGTTAGAAATTCACGTTGTTATGATTTTCTTAGGCGAATGGTAAGATGTTATCGCTCTATCAAGTTGTTATCGACATCTCTAGTACTTAGGATATGCGAACCATAAGTTCGCTTTGCAAACCGAAACGGATAGCTATAAACGCCAAAATGTTGAGCCTTACCCTGGCCCACTTCCGGTAAGGAATTTGGGGGTGAGGGGTCAGATAAAGTCGGCACCTTTGGGAAAGCTACCGAATCGCACGGTTAGAAATTCACGTTGTTATGATTTTCTTAGGCGAATGGTAAGGTTTATGTATAGACAACTGGGAATTTTTAATTGCTTGAACCGACTTATAGTTGCAAAACATATAGAAGAATATAGATTCCGCTTGTCGTTGCCTGATTGATTGGGTTACCAACCTATTTCTCGAAGCACAGCCCTAACTTGCACACAGATTCCGCTTGTCGTTGCCTGATTGATTGGGTTGCCAACCTATCTCTCGAAGCACAGCCCTAACTTGCACACAAGTTGCGTTTTTGCCAGAGAAGTCATGGGCGGAGCGAGATTAACCTTGGAGGTTTTTAGATTGAAAGGAAAAATACGCATCATTGCCGGACAATGGCGAGGACGCAAACTACAAGTGCCCGATAAACCGGGGCTACGTCCAACGCCAGATCGTGTGCGTGAAACCTTATTTAACTGGTTAGCCATGCAGTTACCCAGCAGCCGCTGTTTGGACTTATTTGCTGGCTCAGGCGCTTTAGGCGTAGAAGCCGCTTCACGCGGCGCAAAGCAAGTGCTATTAATAGAAAAAGAGCGCGACATCGTGCAAAGTCTAAAGCAACAAGTGGCAACATTTGCCGCCGACAACCTAGAAATTATTTGCGCCGATGCCATCCAATTTCTCAAAAAAAACACACCTTCCGCTTTCGATATTGTTTTTTTAGATCCGCCTTACGAGCCCGATTTACTCAGCCCCTGTTGTACTCTGTTAGAACAACGCGGCTGGCTTAATCCACACACACACAAAAACCACATTTATTTGGAAACGAAGCGCAGCCTTGGAGAACCAAACTTACCGAACGGTTGGCAAATTATTCGCAGCCAAACGGCGGGACAAGTCGCGGGTTTTTTAGCGGTGCGTGAAAATCTTGTTGATTCGTTTATTAGTTTCCATTGATGAGTTGATATCTAATTGATAGTACAACCACATAAGCGCGGATAAACGAATTCTCGGTGTTTTTAGTCCAGCAGAATCAATCTAAGCTTTGTTGCCTTTTTTGTTGAAGGCCTTTTATTGTTTTTAAAGGTTTTTTTATAATTCACTTATATTTTATAAGTATTTAAGCCGCTTTTTCGGTTTGGGGGCCAGCTTGTCGTTTTCTATGTTTCGGTATTTTTGGCGAGTATTTGCTAAAAAGACTCACTCTGCCAATTGTTGGTTTTGTTGGCTAGTGATGACTTTTCCAATAGCTTGTTGCTTCTATCGTCGAAGCATGACTTGTTGTTGGTGATTGAGTACAACGTGATGAGTACAACGGATAGGCGAAAAAAACGGCTAAACCAACAAATACCAGTGAATCAATCCGTTCATTTCGTGTATCCGTTGTACTAGATTTCGTTGTACTACCTTCGGAACCAACCCAAACCCCACCGTTTGAAAGTTGAGGTGTTACTTGTTTTTGATGATTGAGTACAACAGATGAGACTAGACAGATAAACATGAATGAATTGGAATAGACATACGTGAGCAATACTAGACTGAACGCCTAGTAAACCAGCCGAACCAACTTAAACCTTGCCGCTTTCGTCTAAGCATGACAGTTTTTTTGTGATTGAGTACAACCTATGAGTACAACGGATACGCGAAAAAAACGGATAAACCAAAAAATACCAATGACTCACCAAAACATGCCAATGACTCAATCCGTTTATTTCGTGTATCCGTTGTACTAGATTTCGTTGTACTATATTTTTTGGTACTGCCTTCGTAACAAACCTTGCTACTAAATCGATTAGCGAATCGCTTTAAATATGATCGCCGTTGTCATTGATGATATATTCAAGTAGCTCAGTGAAGGAATGTGCAATGACTTTTCTTTTACTTTCTGGCAAATTCCGTTGATAACAAATAATTGGGTAAACATGCCCACGTTTTTTATCAACAGAACCATAAAGACTTATTGCAAAAAAACGGCCGTCTTCCAGTTGGCAAAGCTTGAAAAACGGCTCGAAAAAGCCGGGTATTGGTTCAATTTCTTCCAATCGAAGAATGCGATATCGATAACCCTTATCACTTGGATAAAAGCCGGCACCATTGGTGGCACGGTAAAATTTCCAGAGATCACTTGGAAAACGACGAAACTTATCAAAATTGCCAGAATAAGGTCGATTGGAATCATGATCACATTTTATTTTGTGAATCAACTGATCAAGTAATGAGACTTCCCGCACGGCCCAACCTAGCTTGGGACGTAGAGCAAAATTATCAGGTGACTGCGTTATCCCTGTGAACCCAGCAATTAATTCCAGAAGTTTCGAGGTTTTGGTTTCCCTATCCTTCCAAATAAAAGGAACGATTGAAAGGCCATTAGACAAATTCCAAGAAGTGACTTCATCTTTGCCCATGAAGACCGGGTTGATAACATTAAAATCCCCATTATGCGTCCTTCTGACATAAGCGATTAACTTGATAATCCACCCATTAATGATAGGTTCACCATACCGATCTTTGAGTTTGCATAAGTTTTGCCAATGCTCTAAATCAACATCACCTTGAGAAGCTCGAATAAACTGATCACAGATGGCCAACAACTGCTTCATCCACCACTTAAGCCCAAAGAGTTTAATCGCTTCCACTTTATTCTTAAGCAGTATCCAATCCTTGGTAGTGCCTTCCAATGTCACGGAAGGAATACCACAAATGTCGGTAACCAGATAGTCAAAATAACGCTTAAAAGCGTCCATCATAACCACTTCGCTCACCGTCCGCTCAATCTCGCCAGTCGTACTGAAGTTGGCGACGAATAACTCGTACAATCCCGCATTTGTATGCCGTTTTATCTGATTGCCAAACGAGTGAACAATTTTAGCCCAATCCTTTCTAAGTGTCTGAACCTCTATTTGGAGCTTAGCTTCATGGGATACACAAAAATATCTGAATTTTTCTGGATGGAGATTGATATGTTGAGCCAAGCCTTGGGCAATGGTAATCCACACCATATCAGGCGAAAGAACAAGCGGACGGTGTTCGCTAAATGCCATAAATGCGGCCGCGATCAAAGGATGGTAACCAACTGTTTTTAACGGTTGACTCCATTCCACCACGACTTGTTCCTTAGCACCGCTACACGCTTCAATAGTACTCCCAATGACATCGCCTAAGACTTCTTTTATAGGACATTCGCTAAGTCGCCTTTTGGCAAGCGCGACATTATCCACCGGGAATGTAATAGAAACCGTTTCTTCGTCAACCAAATTCATTGTCAATACTCCAATCGTTTGTAGTGTTTGTAGTAGGCGATTTATCGCCTTAACGAGATTAAGTCGTTAAAGCGACTACTACAAACTTAGGCGCTAAAGCGCTTACTATTAACTACTTAGGCGCTAAAGCACCTACTACAAACGCAAGGCGCTAAAGCACCTACTACAAACGCAAGGCGCTAAAGCGCCTACTACAAACGCAAGGCGCTAAAGTACTACAAACTTAGGCGCTAAAGCACCTACTACAAACTTAGGCGCTAAAGCGCCTACTACAAACTTAGGCGCTAAAGCACCTACTACAAACTTAGGCGCTAAAGCGCCTACTACAAACTTAGGCGCTATCATCATCGCTCAGAATTTGAATATCGTATCCAACGTATCAGGATTGAGGACTTCCACTTCAATTGACTTTCCATGAACATGGAAAAAAACCACCGCGTTTTGGGTAGTGAAGCTTTGCACATGCTCACTCCAAGGCGTTTTTTCTTGGGCATAATACGGGGCCCCTGCCGCACCATTGTTAACTTGAAAAAGGACACGAAATTCTGGCCGCTTTCTAATATCTTCTTTATCCCAGCCATCAGGATAAATATTGGCCTCCTTGCTAATGGGGAGCCAATTGAAGTTATGTTCATCCCCGGTCAAAAAACCGAAGACTTTTTTGCTTTTCAGCAAAATTTTAAGATACTTATCCCGCTGCTCAATGATGCCCCGTAGCACCAAGTTCTTACCATCCGCAGTATGTTTAACTACCGCCCGTGGCTTATTATTGCCACGATACCACATATCATCTCCAACGTGCCCACCGTTGGGAAAAGCCGGCGTATGATGAGTGACAAAGACAAAATCAATATTGTTATCAGCCTCCAAGCTGGCGAGAGTGGCTTCTAACCATTCCAACTGTTTATCCATCAGATAACCATGAAGATTGCCACCTGAATCAGGGTAACTCTTAAGTGAAGGCGCATACCAGTAATCGGAATTTAACACAATCATGGCAACGTTATCATAAACGTAGTAAAAAACGTTTTCCTTGTAGCTGGGAAAGTCCTGCTGATTGGGATTAGGATCATATTCCGCGCCGTCTTCACTCTCTAGGCCATTAGTTGGGTTGACAAATTGGCCGGCAAAGACGGCCTCAGCCGAATCGGTTTCATAAGGAAACCGATCCACGCTAAAGCGACTCGGTGCCCTTGTCAACAGCCTCAATAAATTGTTGCCCGACGCACTAAACGTGTGCGTGACAGCCTCGTGATTGCCCATCGCGGCAACAACCGGCATATAGTGCGCGAACGGCTCAATGGCCCTCTTCCAATTGCGGTATTCCACCTTAGTTTGTTCGACACTATTCAGATAGCCATCAATCATGTCGCCAGTGAACTGCATAAAAGCGGCCTCTTTGAAGCTAATCAGGGCCGCAATTCTTTTCATGATATAAGCATTAGTTCCCTCAATGCGTCGCTCACCACCGCCCAGTGCCGCGCGTGAGTCGCTGGCGTAGGCGAAAACAAAAGGCTTTCGGCTTCCAGGAGCGGGGGCCGTTTTAAAAGAATAGCTTTCGCTATAAACATGATTACCGTGATTGGTTTCCACCGTATATAAGTAAACGGTATCCTGCTGCAAACCCGTTAGCGTGATTTCGTGATGAGTGGCGGGCATATCGTCCTTGAAAATGTGGACTTGAGTTTTGTCTTTGGTATTAGTGGCAGTAACGGTAGCCGTCGTTTCCTTCAGACTCTCAAAAGAAAGACGGACAGTGTGATGGAAACTACCATCTTCAGCAAGATTGACAAACGGCCCTTCAACAATAGAAGCAGAGTTAATTTGGAAAGGGCTTTTACCAGTGAAGGCAATCTTGCCGTCATAAAGAATAGTGCCATCGCTGCTCACCACCCGATAACCGAGAGTACCCCGCCCCGTTTCTTCCCAACCAATCATGTCGTACTTGCCGCCCAGATGGCCTAAAATATCAAGACTGGCTTCACCTTTTTTGATGGTGGCCGAGCGAGGGGAAAAAACAGGTTGCGGATAACGGCCATCTCCCGGTTTGATAAAACCATAATAAAGTTTGCCATTGAGGTTGCCAAACTGGAATTTAAGCCCGCTGTCAGTTCCGGTAGGACTACCTACCAACTGCTTAAGCGTGTATTTTGTAGTTACCGGCTTTAAGGGATATTTGTTGTTGCCATCTACGAAAACAAGGTTGCCTTTTTCAGCAACAACAATGTTCGGGTGAACAGCGGGAATGCCAATGGCGTGGCTGTTAGAAAATACCAACAGTAAAGCAATGGAAAAGGTGGTTTTTTTCATATTAACCTCTGATTGGGAAAATAGGTATTTTCCTATTATGAGGAGCAAAAAACGTGCCTAACCTAAATATAATACAACCAACACTCTGGGAGATTGGAGTACAAAGCTTTAGCTTTATACTCCTCCACAGTTCACCCTCAGAAGCTAAAGCTGATGACGACAGCATGATAACCCGTTCAAAAAAAATTGCACATTGGGTGAATACAAAGTCCAGCAATAAAAAGCGTTTATGCATCTTAAACGCTTATTTAAGCATGTTTCATTAAACAGAGCGGTTGTTTACCTACTTCCTGCAACATCAGAGTTATCTCTTCCACCGAGAGAGGTGGACTGAAGAAAAATCCCTGAATGAATTCGCATTGCTGAGTCTGCAAAAATGCTAATTGTTCCGAAGTCTCCACACCTTCAGCAACAACAGACAGGCGCAAACTATGCGCCATTGCGATAATCGCGCTGGTAATGGCCGCATCATCATCGCCAGTGCCAATATCCTTAACAAAGGAACGATCAATCTTCAAAGTATTGACGGGAAAACGTTTTAAATAGCTCAAGGAAGAGTAGCCTGTTCCAAAATCATCAATAGCAATTTGTACACCCATGCCTTGTAATTCACGGAGCAGAGCAAAAATGCTATTTCTTTTATCATTGTCTTCATCTATGAGCAGACTTTCAGTTAATTCTAACTCCAGATAAACCGGATTAAGGCCGCTGTCTGTCAAGGCATTTTCAATTGTTTGCAATAAGTTAGAAGCCTGAAACTGCCGACTTGAGACATTAACTGACACACGTAAGGGGGGAAAACCGGCACGTTGCCAAGCCCTATTTTGTTGACAAGCTGTCCGCAATACCCATTCTCCAATAGGGATGATCAGCCCCATTTCTTCAGTAACCTGCACAAACTGGCCGGGCGAGAGCAACCCCAATTTAGGGTGTTGCCAACGTAACAACGCTTCCACGCCAACGAGCTGTCCACTACTCACTTCTATCTGCGGTTGATAGTACAAACGCAATTCATTTTTTGCCAAAACTTTACGCAGTTGGTTTTCCAAAACCAACCGCTTTAAAGCGACTTTATTCATTTCAGCGGTAAAAAATTGGTAACCATTTTTACCGGCCGCTTTGGCACGCGACATGGCCGTATCAGCATTTTTGAGCAAAACAGCCGCGTCTTTGCCATCGCTGGGATAAACACTGATACCAATGCTGGCGGTAATGACCATTTCGTGATTATCAATTGTCACCGGGAGGCTGATGTCGTCCAACAAACGTTGTGCCATCTCACTGACATCTTTAACGAGATTATTAGTGTCAAACATGACCACAAATTCATCACCACCCAATCGGGCGACTGTTGCCTCCTCAGGAGACACCTGATGAGTCAAGCGTTGTGCGACTTCGCGCAACATATTATCGCCGGCTTCTTGGCCTAGCGAATCGTTAATCATTTTAAAATGATCTAAATCGAGTGCCAATATCGCCACATTTTGATGACTTCGGCTGGCACGCCCCAAAGTTTGGCGCAGTCGCTCAAGCAGCAAATTACGGTTGGGCAAGCCAGTCAGCATATCGTAGTTGGCTAAATAGGCCAGTTGTTCTTCGGTTTCTATTAAACGACGATAGCGGTTGAGACGGGTAATAGTGCGAACACGGGCACGTAATTCGGCGCGATCAAAAGGTTTACTCATAAAATCATCGGCCCCCGCCTCAATGCCGCGCAAGCGTGACTCGCGGTCATCAAGTGCCGTCACCATCACAATAGGTAATTCCGCTAAACGCGGATTAGCCCGCAAGCGCCGACACAGCTCAAAGCCATCCATGCCCGGCATCATCACATCAAGTAGCATTAAATCGGGGATTAATTCGACGACTTTTTTTAATGCATCTTCCCCGCTTTCGGCAAACACCAAGGTATAGCCTTCTTGAGCGAGTAAGACTTCAACCGTATAGCGAGAAACCAGCTCGTCATCTACAATCAAAATGGTACTTTTTTCTGGCATGGTTTTTTTGCCAACAATTAGGCGCTTAGTATTTTAAATTCAGAAGTCTGACGTTTTTAAGTACAGCAATCATGAATTTTCTGGTATTTCGACTCCGAAATACCACGAGATTCTTGCACAGGTACTTAGTTTATATTTTCCCAATTGATAAGGCCATAAATGGCGAGATCAAGTGCCCCAATAAGTCGTGGAGAGAAAGCCAAAAAACGCCCCGCAGAACCGCATCTACTCGATGATCAAGTTCCCGCCATTCGCTAAAGCGAATGGCTAAAAGCTAAAGTACCCTAAAGGGTACTAGCGCTCAGCCCTTTTGAGCGAGTCGAATGATGGAGAGTTGAGAGCGATGCTTAGTGATTTATCTCTATAGATTTTCAGATAAATAATTTCAAAACAGCGATAGGGTTGACACGCAGGTCAACCCCTACAACAACGAACGGAATCTTGTAGGGGCTTTCTTTAGTGTTCGCCCTCTTAAGAAAATAATTCTCTGAAAAACTATAGGCTAACGTGGCTCAATAAACTTTCTCCCTCAAAAACATGAGCATCGATATCTACCACTTCCCGGTGGGGCACTACCGAATTTATCTATGACTTACTGAACTTGCAATTTTGGCTGGAAAACTTGAGTCAGATTGTGTACGAGGGCATGTAACTCAGTACGATTAAACGGTTTACAAACGACTTCTGTGGCACCGATTTCCAAACAACGCGCACGGGCAACAGGATCATCCCAAGCGGTTACCATCACCACCGGCAAATTGGCCAGATCTGGATTAGCACGCAAGCGCCGACACACCTCAAAACCATTCATGTTCGGCATCATCACATCCAACAAGACTAAATCTGGGGGCATTGTTTGAGCTTTTTCCAAGCCCTGCCTACCATCTTCAGCAAAGACTAACGTATAATCGTCTTCTTCTAGGAGTGCTTCTATGCTATAGCGAGAAACAATTTCATCATCTATAATCAAAATAGTTATTTTATCCGTCATAGTTGTTACAGTGATCTGTGATCAGTTATCAGTTATTAGTTATCATCAGCTATCAGTTATCAGTTATTAGTTATCAGTTATCAGTTATCAGTTATCAGTTATCAGCTATCAGTTATCAGTTATCATTTATCATTTACCCGTTATCAGTTATCAGTTATCACTAATGACTGATCATTGACGACTGATCACTGCTAAACTGATCACTGAGCACTGAGCACTGATCACAGATTAGTGCATACCACCATTGATGGCAATATTGGCACCGGTGATAAAGCCAGATTCGTCAGCAGCCAAAAAGGCTACCACTCTCGCAATTTCTTCAGGTTTACCCAAACGCCCAACGGGAATTTGGTCAATCATTTTCTTAACGGTTTTTTCGCCCATAGCGGCAACCATGCTCGTAGCAATATAACCGGGCGATACCGTGTTAACGGTGATACCTTTACGGGCCGATTCTTGAGCCAGCGCCATCGTAAAACCGTGCATACCCGCTTTGGCTGCGGAATAATTGGTTTGTCCAATTTGACCCTTTTGCCCGTTGACTGAGGAAATATTGATAATTCGCCCAAATCCTCGGCCTCTCATACCCTTTATCACTTGCTTTGTAACATTAAATACGCTATCAAGATTGATGCGAAGCACAGCATCCCATTGGTCTTTTTCCATTTTATGCAAAAAACAATCCTTAGTGATACCCGCACAATTAACCAAAATATCAATTGGGCCGAGTTTCGCCTCTGCCTCTTTAACCATCGCAGCTGCCGCTTCAAAATCAGAGACATCGCCTTCGGCAATGGCAAAGTCAAAGCCCTCTTCTTTGAGTTTAGCTTGCCAACCTTCGCCATCATCAACACCCGCCAACCAAGATGCGGCTACACGACAACCGTTATTAGCAAGTGCCTTACAGATTTCTGTGCCTATTCCACCGGTGCCACCGGTTACCAATGCGACTCTACTTGTCATTAATTATTCTCCTATCATTTTTGGTAATGGGTAATAGGTAATTGGGTAATTGGTACAGCCCATCATATACTCTTACTTAAAAACGCCAAAACCACCAAATAGTGGTTCGGTTATGTTTAAGGGGTAAGCTCCCTGGGGTGATAAACCATCTATCACCTTGGTTAAAAACCGAATCAAAATATTTCTGGCACCATGTATATCTTGGTTCACTCTTTTACCTTGGAAAAGAATTGAAGCTTTCCCCGCCAAGTTTTTGAGAATTGAACCATCCCAATATGATTCATTAACATCGATCACCGTTTTGCCATACTTCTTAGCCTTCCACGAAAAGGTTTGTTTAAACTTATAGTGTGCCCTACCTGCGCTTGCCTCTAACCGTTTTACGTCTTAAAAATCGTTTACGAGTTTCATGACTTTTTTGTACCATCTTCTTAGTTTCAAAGGTAGGCAATATTGTTTAGATTTATCTTCACGATGAAGCTTGTCGCGTGCAGATAAAAGAGCATCAAGTTCCAACATGAGGGGTACTAGCTGATCATTAACAAAGCCATCGCCATAACTAACCGCAGAATCGAAACTAAAGGCGGTTTGAAACGTTCTAATGCCAGGATCAAGAGCAACAATGGATAAAGTTTGAGCGACGGTGACGCAGGCTTTCCATTGACCATTTGTATAAGTCACGATAACCGTTTTGCCTACGGCTTCATTTGGCACATCCTCTGTCCAGTGAAACTCCAAAAGCCTCAAACAAATCCTACTTGAAAAAATAGGATTTCTCACCGTTTTCAAATTGAGCGAAATCCAAGTACGTTTCATATATATATTTAGGACTTACGCACTCATGCAAATAGACTTTGCACGGTTGAAAACCTAACAGTTTGCAGTATAACTGTTTTTAACAAGTTTTTGTGCCTAAAAACTTTAGGTGAAAATGGCAAACTGAACCTGTCATTAAATTCACTGTAAAATTATCGACTTGCTTACATAATCTCTTCATTTTTAATTTTTAATTTTTCATTGGTATTAGGACTTACGCATTGACAGATGAAAATTTTTATGCTTCCTTTTAAATACAAGGCATTACAAATTTCGTTTTTGGTCAATTTTGACAGATTTAGTCGGTTGTCAAATTTTTATAACCCGATGATATTTATCATGAAAAAAATTGAGTTTGTCAAGGCGTAAGTACTAGGTATATATTACCCATTCACAATTGCGCTCTTAGCGTTCTACAGCTAACGCAACTCCTTGCCCACCCCCAATACACAACGTCGCCAAGCCTTTATGTGCATCACGACGCACCATTTCGTACAATAAATCAACGAGTATCCGTGCGCCAGACGCGCCGATGGGATGGCCTAAAGCAATCGCACCGCCATTCACGTTGACTTTGGACAAATCCCAACCGAGTTCACGATTAACAGAAATCGCTTGGGCCGCAAACGCTTCGTTGGCCTCAATCAAATCAAGATCATCTACTATCCAACCGGCCTTTTCCAGACATTTGCGTGTCGCAGGAATGGGGCCAGTTCCCATGATTTTTGGATCGACTCCCGCACTGGCATAAGAAACAATACGCGCCATCGGAGTCAATCCCAACACTTTTGCTGAACGCTCCGTCATCAGCACCACAGCCGCGGCACCATCATTGATGCCAGAAGCATTGCCGGCCGTCACTGTGCCCTCTTTACTGAATGCGGGGAGCAATTTTGCCAACTGATCTGTAGCATGACGCGGGAACTCATCCACTTTAAACACAACCGGATCGCCTTTGCGCTGTGGCACGCTCAGGGGCACAATTTGCTCATCAAAACGGCCGGCTTTTTGGGCCGCCTCAGCCTTTTGTTGAGAACTGGCGGCAAAAGCATCCTGCTCTTCTCGACTAATGTTGTACTCCTCGGCAATGTTTTCAGCCGTGCGGCCCATCTGATAATCATTAAAGGCATCTATTAGACCATCAATCAATAGGCTATCTTCCATTTTCCAAGCCCCCATTTTCACACCTTGGCGAGACTCAGCTAAAATATGTGGTGCCATACTCATATTTTCCTGCCCACCCGCGACAATAATCTGAGCATCTTCACAACGAATAGCTTGCGCGGCGAGGTGGACGGCTTTCAAGCCACTACCGCAGAGCTTATTAATAGTCATTGCCGGCACTTCAACGGGTAAACCCGCGGAAATAGCCGCTTGGCGGGCCGGATTTTGACCAACGCCAGCGGTTAAAACTTGCCCCAAAATAACTTCATCGACTTGATTGGGTTGTAAACCCGTCCGTTCCAACAAATTTGCGATGACTTTAGCACCCAAGGTGGTGGCGGGAATATTTGCAAGTGTCCCATTAAAATTCCCGATGGCGGTGCGAGCCGCCGCCACAATAACAATATTTTTCACCCTTTACCTTTATCAGTTTTCAGTGATCATTTTTTCAGTGATCCTTTTTTCAGTTTTCAGTGATCCTTTTTTCAGTGATCCGTGAGCCGTTTTTCAGTGAAAAGTGTAAGTGCTCTTATCAATGATTAGTGCTCTTATCAATGATTAGTGTTCCGTGATCTTTTATACTGAGCACCGTCATCTCAATAGCGCTTTCTGTCATTTCTTTGATATGAGAAATCTTATCAGGTAGAAGAAATCTTACGGACTAGCTAGTAATGACAAAAGCGCAAATTGTGTAAAGTATATGTCGGTGGAAAAAATCGCACGAGCGTACAGATACCATCAATGATTAGTGAACAGTGATCTTTTATACTGAGCACCGTCATCTCAATAGCGCTTTCTGTCATTTCTTAAGAGGAGAAATCTTATCAGGTGGGAGAAATCTTATAGCAGAGCTATACTCAACGTGGCCGTAAGGCGGGATTTTTATGACGGGTTAATATATAAAAAAGGCGTATTATTAAAGCCAGGTAGTTACACTGGCTGGAGAGGGGCGTATTAGACTTGTCCGTAAATAAATAAGCCAGGGGCGTTGCCCTTGGCTTTAATAACGCATACCGAAGGGGCTAACAGAAAAGCACTGAAGGTGCGACATTAATATAGCCAGTGTATCTACCTGGATTTTATTTTCGGACAACTCTATTAATCTCGCTTGCCTGGGGCTGACTTTAAAACGTCTATGAGATCGGTCGGGGCGTATTATTAAAGCCAGGGGCAACGCCCCTGGAAATAATGTGCGACTTTTTTCAACTATTTTATTTTAAAAGTCCAAACCTAAAGGTTTGCAAAGAAAGCCCACCTTTTCGTGCCGATAAAATCAGATAGAAATAAAGTGTCACATAACGGTTAAATGTACAAACAGATATCAGACTCACCGGCAAACTCAAAAAAGGTTGCCGCACCACCGTACTCGATATCATCAATGAACTCACTGGTTTTGAAGTCAAACAAATCCACCGTCATTTGACAAGCAATCATTTTGACTTCGGCTTCAAAACACAAGTCGCGCAATTCCTCAATGCTGGCGACACCCTTTTTCTTCATCGTCTTCTTCATCATGCTTGACATCATGGATTGCATACCAGGCATGGCTTGCAAGAAGACTGGAATGGGCGCCGGCATAGGCATAGCCGGATTGCCCAGTGACGTGACTTGCAAATTGAGCTTTTTCTTCAGCAAGGCTAAACCATAAAAGGTAAAAAAGATTTGCGTATCATAACCCAATGCCGCAGCCGTTGAGGCAAGGATAAAAGGCGGATAAGCCCAATCAAGAGAGCCTTTGGTTGCGATAATCGCCAGTTTTTTTTCATCAGACATAGCAATGTCCCCTTGAGTTCAGTGAATTACTTCGTCTTGAGCAGGAAAAGGTATTTACCGCCTTCTTCCGAGGATTCCAGCAACTCATTGCCCGTCTGTTTGGCAAATGCCTCAAAATCCTTGACAGAACCGGGGTCAGTTGCAACGATACGCAGGATTTGACCACTTTCCATCCCTTTGAGCGTTTTTTTCGCCCGCAGAATGGGTAAGGGGCAATTGAGGCCACTGGCATCTAATTCTTGATCATATTCAGCCATATTTTATTCTCCTAAGAGTTGTCCGTAATTAAGTTGAACATTTGCATAAATCGTTACCTATCTCAGCTTGCGCTGGTAATGGTCTCCTAGCCAATGTTATAGGACGGTTTTGAATGGAAACGACACTGGCCGCGCCTAAAGACCTGTTTAATAGTTCCCCGTAGAGTTTATTCCTTACGAAGCATCACGAAAATACCTATATTTTCGTCCCTAACGGAGTTCTCGAAGAACTAAGGCGGGTAACTTTAAAATAACTTAAAATGGGCAAGTTATTTATGGACAGTTAAAGTCAAGTGTGGGTAAAAAAAATCATGAGTATGCGTTTTTATTTTTAATCGCACAATTGGGCACTAAATAACTTAGTAATCCACCGTTCTCCGATTTGGGCCGACAACATATCTCATTCCACGGTTCGGTTCCTGCTTCAACCAAGCTGGTTGTTTCCAGAATTCCAGAAACCGCAGGCGTTAGTTCCTTTGGTATCGCCGTACACATTAAACAGATATTCTTATTTTACTAAATAAAAAATCAGTAGTCAACTCTAATTTCAAGGATCAACATAAACAGACAAATTTGTCAATATTTGTCCATAAAATGGTGAACTGTTTTTAACCCTCTTTTTATATACTAATCTTTTCTTTTAAGCAAGTCTTACCAAAGGCAACGAGCAACCCGGTATAAAACCGCAAAAAAAATTACAATTACCAATTACTCATTACCAATTACCAATTACCCCTAATCAATGAGTACATTCAACAACTTATCATTATGAAATATCTACCAATTTTTTTAAATATCTGCGATAAAACAGGTTTAGTTGTCGGGGGTGGCGCGACTGCAACCAGAAAAGTCGAATTACTGTTGCGAGCCAATGCCAAAGTCACCGTAGTGGCACCACGCTTGACTGAACAACTCCAAAACTGGGTTGACGAAGGGCGCATCACTTACCGCGCCGATCACTTTGCGCCGACAGATTTACAGCACTGTCGCTTAGTGATAGCAGCTACCAATGATAAAGCAATTAATGAGCAAGTATCAATGCTGGCACAAGCGCAAGGTACACCCGTCAACGTGGTAGATCAACCGCAACTATGTAGTTTTATTATGCCCTCTATCATTGACCGTTCCCCGGTACAAATTGCCATTTCCACCGGCGGCGCGTCACCCGTGTTAGCGCGACTACTACGCGCCCGCTTAGAAACCCTGATTCCGGCCGCCTACGGAAAATTAGCCGAATTTGTAGCAAGCTTTCGCTTACTTGTCAAACAACGTTTGCCCTTTAATGAGCGCAAAAGTTTCTGGGAAACGGTTTTACAAGGCCCCATTGCTGAAATGTTACTGTCGGGACACACGCCGGCCGCTACCAAAGCCTTAGAAAACTTGATTGAAAAAACGGCCAGTTCTCCTAAAAAATACGGCGAAGTGTACCTCGTTGGCGGTGGGCCTGGCGATCCAGATTTGCTAACCTTTCGCGCTTTGCGTTTAATGCAGCAAGCCGATGTTGTCCTCCACGACCGTTTAGTGTCGCCGGGTGTACTAGATTTAGTGAGGCGCGACGCGGAGCTCATTTTTGTTGGCAAACAGCCTACCAATCATCCCGTCCCCCAAGGCAAAATTAACCAATTACTCATCCGTTTAGCCAAAGAAGGCAAACGAGTGTTGCGCCTAAAGGGTGGCGATCCCTTTCTATTTGGCCGAGGCGGAGAAGAAATCGAAACCTTAATGGACGAAGGCATTCCTTTCCAAGTCGTGCCCGGTATTACCGCCGCCGTTGGCACTTCCGCCTACGCCGGCATTCCCCTCACGCACCGCGATTACGCACAATCCTGTACTTTCGTCACTGGACATCTTAAAGATGACAGCACAGATTTGAATTGGGACGCGCTCGCTCAACCGCATCAAACTGTCGTGATTTACATGGGTTTGCGCTCGCTACCGGTTATCTCTCGTGAATTGATACGGCATGGAATGCCGCCTGACAAACCCGCAGCCCTCGTCCAAAAAGCAACGACTTCTGATCACCGCGTCTTAGTCGGTACTTTAGAAACCCTACCCGGCATAGTCGAAGCAGCGGATATAAAATTATCCAGCATTATTATTATCGGCGAAGTCGTCAAACTACATAAAAAACTGGCATGGTTTGCGCCACCCGTTGGTAATGAGTAATTGGCAGGAGTCCAAACTTTAGTTTGGACCGTCCAAGATAAATCTTGGACGCCCAGCCATTACCCATTCCGTACTTGCCAAGTCGGTTGATTGTTGTTATCAATTAAATGATGAACCAACAACCACTGACGTGCATCATCAGCGTCGCGTTCAAACCACGCCCGACTAGAGCCTAAACGAAAACTATATCCCCAAGCATCCATATCCGCCCACAAACGTTCTCGCCCCACGCCCGGCAAAAAATCAGCTAACAAAATTTGTAAATAGCACACACCGTTTTCTTCCATATAATCACCCCCGGCGTTAGTATGTAAAGTCATGCGCCGCGGCGCGTCCATGCAGATATAATGGCAAACCTCATGTAGCACAGAATGTATGGGCGTATCAGAGCGCAGATACACCACATTACCAATTAACCCCGCCTCCGGCTCGCCCCAAAAACTCCCGAGGATGGGACTATACTTATCTACTTGTACAATTGTCAAACCAAAACGCGACAACAAGGTTTGCAAAGGTTTGAGAGTCAGTTGGGCACAAATCATTACCGTATCTGGGGAAAACGATTGACTCGTTTCCAAAGGCGTTTTTGGGTATGGTAGAATAATCATAACAATTTAATTTTTATATATTTTTCACCCTCACCCTGGGGTGGTGAAAATTGTGACGTAAACGAATTGTGACGAGAACCAAGTAAACGAATGAAAAGCATATCGGTAACTGATTGTTTTTTCTACATTTTAAACGATTGAATCAAAATTGGATCAAGTTTTAATACCAAATGGAACCTCATTTTCACCGGGTGTGGTGAAAATAATTAATAATTAACCGTTAATTATTAATTATTAATTATTAATTATTAATTGTGTCCCTTTCCCTTCTGGGGATAGGAAGAGGGGATATAATATACTGAATGCCGTCATAACTTTTCTGTTATTTCGTTTCGATTTCGATTTCGATTTCGACGAGAGGAGAAATCTTGAGAAATCTTGAGAAATCTTGAGAAATCTTCTTGGATGGACTACAAATTCCTCACATTCTTAAGGAATGACAAAAGCGCAAATTGTGTAAACCTTAAAGAATGACAAAAGCGCAAATTGTGTAAAGTCTAGCTTTATACTCAGCATGGGAACTTTTTGATAAAACAAAATAACTCAATAACTATTTGAATTAAAACGCCGTTTTTTCTCTGTGTTCCTCTGTGTCAACTCTGTTCGTGTGTGTAATAATGCACTTTGAAGCGAAGAGCCTGTTATGAAAAAATTAGTTTTAATCATTTTAGCGTTGGGCCTGATGTCTGAAAAGACACTCAGCACCACCCAAACCGAAATCGAATTACTCCGCCAAGCGGCCGAACTTGGCTATGTCGCCGCTCAATTTCAGTTAGGCACGGCCTATTATACCGGCCAAGGTGTGCCCCAAGACTTTCAAGAAGCCGTTAAGTGGTATCGCAAAGTTGCTGAACAAGGATTTGCTGTCGCTCAACACAATTTAGGTGTAGCGTATAGCAAAGGAGAAGGAGTACCTCAAAATTATGAAAAAGCCTTCGGGTGGTATCGCAAAGCCGCTGAACAAGGAGATAGCAGCGCCCAAAATAATTTGGGTAACATGTTTAGAAGAGGTCAAGGCGTACCCAAAGATTACGTCGAGGCGGTCAAATGGTATCGAAAAGCCGCCGAACAAGAAAATGCTATCGCTCAATATAACTTAGGGGTGGCGTATAGCCGGGGTGAAGGTGTTTCCCAAGATGACAATGAGGCCCTCAAATGGTATCAACAGGCCGCCTCGCTCGGACATGCTAAGGCACAAAGAGAATTAGATCAAAAAGAAATACCAACCCGCTTAGCAGAAAACCGTCCAACGGCCGAACCTCTCAATACCGGCGGCGCAAAAAAACCACCCAAAACCAATGATCGCGTGGCCGAAAACCGCCCTATTGAACCGCCGCCTATCGAGACAATCGCTCAAAATAAACGGGTGTTGGAGCCACCAAAGACTTTACCAAACTTGGCCGAGAACCGCCCTTGGGCAGAACCGGCAAAAAGACACGCTCCCACGCCATCGGCGTTGACAGAGCCACTTGAAACAGAACCAGCATATGCCGTATATACAGAAAAGCTTGCGCTTAGCAAATACACCATCACGCTAAACTATGCGCGTCAAGAAGACAAGCAGTTCGTCAATCAACTGGCTCGCTATCTGAAAGAAAAAGGCTATACCGTCGATAGTAAAGGTAAAGTCAACATAAAGATTTACAAACCACAATGGGATATTCGTTACTACTATGACCGAGACAGCGCCGAGGAATTAAGAGAATATATCAGGGATTTCATGCTAAACGTTGACGGGGGCGATGACATTAAAATTCGGGTCAGAAACTTCAGCTTTATGCTAGGCCACAAACAGATCAGAAAAGGGCGGATCGAACTCTGGATACTCAATCCGGCATCGGCGAAGAAGTTGATATACCAACCCGAAACCTTCTCAAGATTAGCAGAGAACCGCCCAACGGTTGAAGTTGTAGAGGAATACGCGCCGGCTCCCCCGACGTTGACAGAACCACAGGAAATACCAGCGTATGACGCGACTACCAAGCGGGCACTTCGCAAACACCGCATAGCATTGGGCTATGCGCGTAGAGGAGATAGGCCCTTGATAAATCGACTGGCTCGATATCTGAAAAATAAGGGCTATACCGTCGATAAGATCGGTCAAGTAAAAACCAACAAAATTTATAAACCACAGTGGGATATTCGTTACTACTACGACCGAAATGCCGCGAATGTGTTAAAAGAGCATCTCAACGAATTCATGCAAAATACCGGTGCCGGGGATAATATTAAAATTAGGGTCAAAAACTTCAGCTTTATGTTAGGCGGCCAGAATAAAATCAGGAAAGGCCGGATCGAAGTATGGATACTCAATCCGTAACCATCTCCGTTCGCCCTCGTCCTACCCTTTTCCCAGTCGTCCAAACTAACGTTTGGCAGTCGTTTAGCAGTCGTCCAAACTAACGTTTGGCAGGAATCCAATCGTTGCTCCCGTTTTTTGAAGCAAAAACTTTTGCATATATTTTAGTTTAGTTTGGCAGTACCAGAGAGTTAATGCCCGTGCCAAGTTAAAACGGTTACCCGTCAATAGAACATTGACAGAGCACTAGATTGGCTGCCCTCAGTCTGGCCGAATCGAATCCCGTTTGTAGTGACTTTAGTTACTAGGCGGCATTGGATGAATCGCCTACGGAAAACGCTGTCAACTACAAGGAAAAAGAGGTATCAACAGGGCCATGAGTTGAAATACCTTGAGCCATTATAAGAGTTGGCCCACAATTGACGGCCATCAGCCTGGCCGAATCCCGTTTGTAGTGACTTTAGTTACTAGATATTTTCATATAATTATTTTCACAGAAGGGCGAACACGTAGGTTATCTCCTACAGAAATCTCGTGATTGTAGGGGTTGACTTACGTGTCAACCCCCTGCTGTTTTGAAATGATTTTTCTGAAAATCTATAGGCCGTATTTGAGAATCGCCTACGGAAAACGCTGTCAACTACAAGGAAAAAGAGGTATCAATAGGGCCATGAGTTGAAATACCTTGAGCCATTATAAGAGTTGGCCCACAATTGACGGCCATCAGTCTGGCCGAATCCCGTTTGTAGTGACTTTAGTTTGTAGGTGGGTTTCGCGTAGCGAAGGGTGGCTACGCGGCATTGGATGAATCGCCTACGGAAAACGCCATCAACTACAAGGAAAAAGAGGTATCAACAGGGCCATGATTTGAAATTCCTTGAGCCATTATAAGAGTTGGCCCACAATTGACGGCCATCAGTCTGGCCGAATCCCGTTTGTAGTGACTTTAGTTACTAGTACTTTGTCAATGTTCTATTGACGGGTAACCGTTTTAACTTGGCACTGCCAAACTAAAGTTTGGACGGATGGAAAGCCGCCTTAGAGAATCCTTCCTGACAGAAACAAAGTGTTTTTAGATGGACAGTCTTTCAAAACTTGCTGAGGTTTTAGCCAAAATCATTAATCTGATATACTACAAGCGGTTAGGATTTGGCTCCCTTGACACTCTCTCTGGAGAGGTGTTGGGAGAAGCGTTTTTAGTCCAATGGAAAACCGTGCAAACTATAGCTCTACTAAACTCATTATGCTCAATTACATATTATGCCTACCATTTTGCATCAGCCTGTTGCTGGTAAACTCGGTAGCAATTCGACAAAGTCCTGACAATGACCCGTTGAAATCGGCCAAAGAGGTAACTCATCATGCTTGATTGGCTACCCCCAGAAATTCAAGACCACGTTTTAAAAAGCCTACCGCTTTTGGAAGCAGCAACCCTGCTTGGTGGGCTGGTAATACTGTTCTTCTTGTACCTTCTCTATAAAATGCTTCGCCTAAGCCTTCGCCTAAGCAACCGGCGCAGAGCCATCGAAAATCCTCTCAAAAAAAATCCATTCATGGAACATATTGAGGTGACCACAAAATGGTTAGGGGCTGCTATACACATTTCTGGTTTTCGCCACCGCTACAATCAACACGTCTACTCATGGCACCGTGTTTTTAATGTCCGTGGACTGCGTACCAGCGGTACCTTTGCCCTTGAACTTAAGCAAGTCTTTGTAGAATTATGCATTGCTCCCTATCATAATCCACAACAAGCTAATTTTTACAAAGTTTATGCTCAAGAACTGCATGGCAACAATCGACCTGTCTGGAATTTTTTACGTTTTGGCAAGATGCGCCATGACACGCTAGTATTAGCCATTCTCGGCGCCCCGGGGAGTGGTAAAACGACGCTATTACAACATATTGCCGTAACATTCGCGGCCAACAAACAACGCCAGTACCATTTGCTCCCTTTGGTGCCAATTTTGTTGTTTTTGCCAAATCACGTCCAACAAATCATTGCGGATGAATATTCAACGAGAAATACACCGCCAATGCTGCACAAATTAGTCTATAAGCATTTTAATAACACCGAAAAATACCCCTATTTAAATCCACCGCCACGGTGGTTTGCACAACAATTAAAAAAGGGCAAATGTTTGGTACTGTTAGATGGACTTTCTGAAGTCGCTGACTTAAAACAGCGGCAAACCGTGTCGGCTTGGATAGAAAAACAAATCCACCTCTATCCACGTTGTCAATTTATCATCACGGCACGACCTCAAGGCTATCTCAGCGCCCCAGTGAAAGGTGCCCATATCCTAGAAGTGCAACCTTTCAATGCCGCGCAAGTGCAGCAATTCGTCGAAGCTTGGTATTTAGCCAACGAACTCAGCGCCAAAGGGGGCAAAATAGATAACGATGTACGGCACCGTGCCAAACAGGGAGCTAGGGAATTATTGGAACGCTTGCCAAAAATGCCGACTTTGAGCGCAGTCGCGGAGAATCCGTTATTGCTCACTCTGATTGCGATGCTACATCGCTATCACGAGCAATTACCAGGGCGGTGGGTGGAATTGTATGCCGAGATTTGCGAACTCTTGCTTGGCTCTTGGCAACAAGGTAAAAAAAGACCGGAAGCGTTGACAGCCGCCCAAAAGCGTGTGGCTTTACAACCGCTTGCCGCCGAAATGATGTTCAAAAAAATCCGCGACATCCACACAGATGACGCGCTGCGTCTTATCACTGAACCTTTGCAACGCGTTGGATTAGTGGGCGAATCTGTCGCCTATTTTCTAAAGCATCTGCAAGACAGTAGTGGTTTGTTATTGGAACATGAGACGGGACGGTGGCGTTTTGCCCATTTAACCTTCCAAGAATATTTTGCCGCGGCCCACTTTTTAGAACCAAAAACCAATCAAGATTGGAACGAATTAGTTAATGACAGTTGGTGGCATGAAACCTTAGGCCTGTATGCAGCACAACGCGACGCGACACCCTTAGTGCAAGCTTGTCTTACCAATGACAGCACAACGGCCTTAATGTTGGCGGCCTCTTGTTTAGAGGAACCTCTTGAACTTGACGGGGAGGTGCGTCGCCAAGTAGAAACTCGCCTCATTGATAACCTTGAATCCAGCGACCCACAACTTCGCCAATTAGCGGCTGAAGTCAAGCTCAATCAAAGGCTTAGAAGTCTAAAGCGCCTAGATGAACAGCGCGAGATTGACCTCTCGTATATCACTTGTGCAGAATACCAACTGTTTCTGGATGAATCGCGCGCCCAAGAGAAATATTATCAGCCTGACCATTGGACAGAATACAGTTTTCCTAACGGAACCGCCCAACAACCCATTTGTGGGGTACGCGCTGAAGATGCCGAAGCCTTTTGTGAATGGTTGACTGAGCGACAAGGCGGTAATGTGCGTTATCGTTTGCCACAACCGGCTGAAGCCAAAGCTTATCCGGCCGCTACAGCAACATATGCAACGTGGTGTCAACTCAAATATGAAAAAAATGATATTTACAGCTTGATTTGGCTGACAAAAACCGATGAACAACGTATCTACGGCCTTCTGAAAAATGTCTCTAATTTGCCATTCTCGTCGGGCTATGCACTTGCCAACGTCCATACGCTTGACAGCGCCATCAACCTGGCCCTGACCAAACTCCGCGTTTACCAAGCCCTCGGCTTGGCGCTTAATCTCGACCTTGAGATCGCCTCTCACCTCTTATCAGAGATCGATCTCGCCTTCGCACACGAGATCGCATACAGTCGTGCGCCCGTCAGTGCCCACACCCGTTTTCAGGCCGGCGCCATCGCTGTCACCAGCGTTCTCGCCCTCGGCCTTGCCCTCAACTACGCCCACGTCCAGAATAATTATTTTATCTATGCAGCCATTCTAGAAACTGATTTTTTGACAGTACAACAACATGTTCAAGCTATGCAAGCTGAATCTAACCCGGTTTATCAACAATTATTAGGTGCATTACTAAGTGATCTAATGGCCTGTGTTACGGCTACACATTCACTGGAACTGCGACAAGCATGGCGAAAATACACAGCACGAGTCGCAGAAACTTTATGGAGGGGCTATGACAAATTAGAACAACAGTATTATGCACGCTCATGGCTACAACGCTTGTTGCACCGTCGCCCCAATTATGGTCAAGAGAAAAAATTCATGTTAAACCTTCACAGATGGCTACGGATTGTCGTTGCGCGTGAAGAATGCCAGTTGCCGGCGTGGGAAGGTATTCGTATTGTGCGACAACGCAAACTTTAGGAAACGCAACTACAAGGATTCGTTATAATAAAGCAACTACAAGGATTCGTTATAATAAAGCAACTACAAGGATTCGTTATAATAAAGCAACTACAAGGATTCGTTATAATAAAGGATTAAAAAAACGCAACTACAAGGATTCGTTATAATAACGGATTAAAAACCGCAACTACAAGGATTCGTTATAATAACGGATTAAAAACCGCAACTACAAGGATTCGTTATAATAACGGATTAAAAAAACGCAACTACAAGGATTGGTTATAATAAAGCAACTACAAGGATTGGTTATAATAAAGCAACTACAAGGATTCGTTATAATAACGGATTAAAAACAGCAACTACAAGGATTCGTTATAATAACGGATTAAAAACAGCAATTACAAGGATTACTTGCGTAATGATTGGATTGATTAATGGGGATGTTTTTGAACTATAAAACCCAAACACCGCCACGCTTTTTTAATCCGTTATTATAACGAATCCCTGTAGTTGCTTTCCAAACACCGCCACGCTTTAATCCGTTATTATAACGAAACGGAGTTCAGCATAGCTAATCTAGGAGATTGCTTTCCAAACACCGCCACGAAATAATCTGTTATTATAACGAAACGGAGTTCAGCGTAGCTAATCTAGGAGATTGCTTTCCAAACACCGCCACGCTTTTTTAATCCGTTATTATAACGAAACGGAGTTCAGCGTAGCTAATCTAGGAGATTGCTTTCCAAACACCGCCACGAGATAATCCGTTATCTTAGCTCTTGGCTATTCGCTATTACCAATTACCAATTACCAATTACCAATTACCAATTAAAAAAAATGCCTCACGAAGTTAACCCTAGTGACAACCACCTCGAATTTTTACACCGCAAAATAATGAAGGCTATTGATGAGGTGATTAGCCACAATAGTCCTTTCAGACATAAAGAAAACGCTCGTGCCTTAGGACTTGATTGCGTCAATATCGCCAAAGATGTTTATGGCATTCTTTCTTCTCAGATGTCAAGTGTAGATGGAATGGTTAAGGGCAAAAAGGGAGAGTTCGATACATTTGGCGCTTTTCCGATTAAGGACAAAAAATTGGCTGAATCCGTTGAAAATATTTATGCCAAACTCCTTGAACATCTCGACAATCTATCCCCGGCACTTTTAGCGCGTCTTCTAAAATCTAGCGCACAAATGGACAACCATAACCGGGATAATATCTTTTCAATCATCAATCAATATCCGCCCTTTCAGAGCAAAGGCGGTGCTTTGCAACCGGTTTCTACTGGCGATAAAAAATCGGGAGAGAAATTGTTTCGCGCCCATTTGTGCAAAGTACAGATGAAAGCGGTGGGCAAAGTGCATGATGATCTTCAACAGGCTATCTCTAATCACTATGACAGTCTTGTTCGTGCAAGTGATGAGATAGAGGATAAAGAGGAAGCCTTATCTGAAATTAATCTAAAAATCAAAAAGTTATTTGATGACGATGAAAATATCGCCATTATTGGTTTGCGTGAGTTGCTGGACAAAGAAACGTCTGGGCTTATCAGACGCGAAGTAGGAATTGCCTATCTTGAATATCTGCTGGGAAATGCCAAAAAACAATCACTCCAGACGGCAGCGCTGGAAAAAATAATCAACAACATCCGGCAGGTTGAGGATTATATTCATGATCCTAGCCGAAGCAATAGTGATTGCATGTACCAAGTGACGGATGAACATGCTTGTGATTTACGCGAAGTGCTTGGTAATGCGGATGCGTGTACTAATTTGCCCGTCATTGGTTTAGTTGATGGCAGTCTTGAGGAGAGAAGCAGTCAAGAAGAGCGAGTATTTGTGTTTGGTATCCGGTTTAAAGCCAATAATCCGGTAACAACGCCAGATAGGGATTTCCCTGAGCTTAAAAGTGGGATGAGTGTTTATGCTCGCCACTTGGCAAAAGCGATTAAGGTTTTAGAATTGGCAAAGCAATTTAATACGGCGCGAGGTGGTGAAAAAACAGATTACAAAAAATTACGTCTCCTCGGCAGAAGCATCAAAACGGTTTTTTTGTATTACATGATCTTCAGTGATCACCCAGAAAAGCTCAAATGGTGGCAACAGACGGCTATTGGGCTTCATAATCGTGAACAGAACGCGTTAGATAGGCTTTTGGCGTTAGCCAACACCATGCTCAAGGCTGAGGAAAAGGCGACTAGAGAAACAATAGCGCCTGCCATTGCTACCCTAAAAGAAGTTCTCACCAACAAAAGCGTAGCAAGTTTTACCGGTAAAAGAAGGTGTCATGTTTTACTCGGAAAACAGTTAGTCAATGACGATATCCACGATGCCGCCGAGGGTGACATTTTTATTAAAGACTTGCACAAGTCGGCGCGTCAAGACATGAATCCGTTAAAAAAGTGTCTGCGCTACGTTCACATCGTTAAAGCACAAAATGCTCCGCCCGATGCCTTGTATTCTATTTCGTTTGACTTGTCTTTTTATGACAGCTTTTTTTATGCCGACAGAAAGGAGAAACGTGCCGTCAATGTAAGCACTCAGCCACAAGCGTGGCACTTTTTACCGGTGTTAGTGCAGCCTCAAATCACCAAGGCAAATGATATTTACCACAAACCACTCACTCAAACAGCTGGGCTAATGGTGCAAATCATGCCCGGCATTAAGCCGGATAAATCAAATACCTTTGAGTTTTTTGTCTACAAAGTCACAGCAGCCGTTGTTTTTTTACTGGGTTTATCGGCTTTATGTCAAAAGCTATCGGTTCAGCAAAAGTTAAAGTTAGCTATCCCGTTGTTAAGGCTGCACAAAGGTGACGAAACGGATATCATAGAAGAATATTTACATTCCGTCTGTGCCGCTGTCACGTTTTTGCTTAATGAAAAATACACAATGGGAACGCAAGGCATTCAACTGTTGAATCTGAATGCAAACCAACAAAAATCTCTCCGTTATAAGATAACGAATGCCAGAAGCTCGCTTTACGCTTTTCTGCCCAAGACGTTTACCGCCTCCGGCTTTGCCCCGGCGTTTGGCAAACTTGCCATTGTTATTGTCACCCAGCGTGTTGCCGGCAAGCGCCGTCATGAAGACAAGGATGATTTTCGGATAGTCAACTTGTTTGGGCGCGTGGTGATGCTTGAGCAACTGGACGATAAAACTATCCAATTAAGCCAAAATTTCTTGACGTTTGCGGATAACTTCTACAAGCACGAGATTGATACTTACCCAAAACTCCTGATAGATACTATTCATCGTTTATATGATGAATATGGAGTACGCGATGTTTTGTATATTGCCAAAACGCCGTTTACCAGTAACTTGAATCTGACGCAAAAAGACTCACAGAAAGCATTGTATTTCCTATCGGAACCGGTTTTACAACAGATGATGAAAAAACGTGCTGACTTAAATATTTATCCTGCTTTTTGTGATAAATATCCGGCGCGGATGTTTGGTGGTGCTAAGTTGAATGCGGTTTATATTGATGATGTGCCTTCTATTCAAAAGCACGTACAAATGGATCGTAACCGTGAAAGCCAAATTGTCACTTTTCTGAATATCGCTAATGGTATGAAAGTTAAGGGCAAAGAAGCGGAGAAAAATTCAACACCTTTCCCGCCTTTTCTAACGGCAAACCTGATTTTAATTTGTTTGCTTTTATGACGAAAATACAGCGGGTTATCTATCGGTTGGATGAAGAGAAGTACAACTAATTACGCGTAAGTACAACTAATTATGCGTAAGTACAACTAATTACGCGTAAGTACAACGAATTGCGCGGATAAACGAATTAGAGTAAGTAAGTACAACGAATTGCGCGGATAAACGAATTAGTGCAAGTACAACGAATTATGCGTAACAACGAATTATGCGTAAGTACAACGAATTACGCGGATAAACGAATTACTGTATTACTGTAAGTACAACGAATTATGCGTAAGTACAACGAATTACGCGGATAAACGAATTAGTGCAAGTACAACGAATTATGCAAGTACAACGAATTATGCGTAAGTACAACGAATTACGCGGATAAATGAATTACTGTAAGTACAACGAAACGATGTAAGCGTAGCTAATATTGCTCCTAAACGAATTGAGGTGTGTCGTTCATTCCTAGTCAGGACTCCAAACTTGAGTTTGGCAGTCGTTTGGCAGTCGTCCAAAGTTTGGCAGTGCCAGAGAGTGTCAATAGAATATTGACAGAGTACTAGGCTAAGTCCAAAATTGACCAACGGTTGGCCGCGAAAAGTGGGCCGCGAATTCAACTGAATCAATTCGGCAACCTGGCCCACAAATCACTGGCTCTTCGAAATTCAACTGAATCAATTCGGCAACATGGCCCACAAATCACACTGATCAGTTATCAGTTATCAGTTATCAGGAGTCCAAACTTGAATTTGGCAGTCAGGAGCCCAAACTTGAGTTTGGCAATCAGGAGTCCAAACTTGAGTTTGGCAATCAGGAGCCCAAACTTGAGTTTGGCAGTCAGGAGTCCAAACTTGAGTTTGGCAGGACTATAGGTATTCAGATAATGATTTAGTCCCCTTTAGGGGACTTTAGCTTTTAGACAACTGCTTAAGCTGTTGGCTATTAAAACTATTATTTTTATGAAACGCTATAGGAGTCCAAACTTGAGTTTGGCAGTGCCAGAGAGTGTCAATAGAATATTGACAGAGTACTAGGCTAAGTCCAAAATTGACTAACGGTT
>NBMI01000041.1 GCA_002085445.1 Candidatus Parabeggiatoa sp. nov. 2 | reverse complement strand
TTTCTCTATCTTGAACTGAGTACAACGAATTGCGCGGATAAACGAATTTAGTACAACGAATTACGCGGATAAACGAATAAGACATACCTTGATTATTTATTAGACGTGGATGGTTCGATAAATGGGCACTTTGATAGATAAGTCAGCTCAGGGATATATCAATCAATAAGAAACACGTCGTGCCGGCTGAGATTTAATTCGTTTATCCGCTTAACCACAATTTAGGTTTGAACCGGCGCATTTCCAAAAGTCATTTATTAATCTCAATTTCTCTATCTTGAACTGAGTACAACGAATTGCGCGGATAAACGAATAAGACATAACGAGCCTTGATTATTTATTAGAAGTCAAAGAAATCCAAAAAATATTCTACAAGGATTGTCTCTAATAAGGGATTAGTTCGTAGAAGTGTTTGGGTTTGAAGTCAAGCCTTCTCGATGCAATCCTTTTTTATATACAATCCTTGTAGTTACTTATACAATCCTTGTAGTATTCTTCGCTAGAATGCTTTATCCTTTATTATATAAACAGGGTTTATTTTCAGATTATGTCTCTTAATCATATGAAAATGGATGTATTTTAACTATGGCTACGATATCTGATCTTCTGGTTAAAATGGCAAAAAATCCAAGGAACATTCAGTTCAGTGATTTATGTAGGGTATGTGATTACTATTTCGGTGAGGCGCGTTAAAATAGTACCAGCCACAAAGTTTATAAAATGCCTTGGCAGGGAGATCCTCGCGTTAATATTTAAAGTTCTAACGGGAAAGCTAAAGCATATCAAGTCAAACAAGTGTTAAAGGCCGTTGAAAAGTTGGAGGACGACGATGAGACAAGATCAGAGTAAATATACCTATTATGTGACTTGGTCCGAAGAAGATGGTGAGTACATTGGGTTATGTACGGAATTTCCTAGTTTGAGCTGGTTAGATGAAACACCTGAAACGACATTTAGTGGTATCCGCCAAGTGGTTGCAGAGGCCATAGCCGATATGCAAAAAAATCATGAATCTATACCAGAACCGATTGCTATTGGGCCGTACAGTGGTCAATTTATTGTGCATGTACCCCCTGAAATACATCGAAATCTTGTGATTCAAGCTGTCAAATCTGGTGTCAGTTTTAATAGGTTAGCAATGGCTAAACTTTCACAGTGATTAGATTTCGTAGAGTGGGTAGAAATTTCGTTGCGCTGTCGCTTTACCCACGCTCGTTCAGTTGGAACAATCTAGTTGACAATTTGTTATAGACATTCCTTGGGCGTTTGGGCGCATGAAAAAAGTTGTACTGAGTTATTCGAGTTGATGGCCCACAAATAATGGTTATTAACGATTTATCTGAAAAACGGTATTAATCCGTTAAAACCCATAAGTTGTACTGAGTCATTCGAGTTGATGGCCCACAAATACGGGTTATTGACGTATTAATGCTAAGGGTTTAATCTCAAAAAAAAATTATTTTTAATCATTGTGTGTCTTCAAATAATTGATTAATAGATGATTTATATTTCGGGTTTTTTGTATTACTTTTTTGTTAAACTTGTTTTGATGGGTAGAGTTAGGAGTCCAAACTTTAGTTTGAGGAATTAGACGTCCAAGATAAATCTTGGACTCCGGAGGCTTACTCTCTTATTGATAAATCATCAAGTACCAATCTTTCAGGCTATTAAATTCGGGTGGTAAATAGTTATTTTTCACCATGTACAGTGTCAAATGAGCTAGTGTAGCTGGGTGATTTAAACCCTTTTCCTGAAACACTTGACGAGTGAAATTATCGGTTGTCTTTAAAAAAATTATCATCTCGGCCCGTTTGGTATTTTCATCCCAACTTTGTACAATTTCTTTGACTTTTTGATGCCGAGTCTCCTCAAATTCAGTCTTGATGGCATCAAATCGATTGTTACTAGATTTGGCATTCTCAATGTTGTATTCTTTTGAGATAGCAAAATCTATGATTTCCGGCTCATTGTGACTACACGGTTTGGGTAATACCGCGCCGTCGTTGATGCGATAGTAAATCATACCGTTACTCTCACAGTACGAACAACGTTTTGTTTCAGCCTCTTTACGTTGCTTCGCCAAGTCGGATGTCGGTACAAGTAGGCCGTTATGGTATGCCTTCACTAATCCACTTAAATATTGCCAACGCTTTTTGACATTACCCTGTCCAATGGCAACGTTCAACTCATCTAAGACCATTTGCTGATCGAGCGTCGGGATGCCATTTATTGCGGCTAAGGCTTGACGTTTCTCATCGGCCGAAAACGTCGCCAGCGCATAGTCGAATACTAACTCTTTGACATCTTGTTCAGTTGTTACAACGTTTGATGCTAACTCGTTGACTGGTTTTGAACTTCCTTTGCTTCCTTTGCTTATCGGTTTTTTTTGCGTTGAGGCCGGCCGAGCAAAAGGCGACTTCGCTGGTTTTAGTACACTTGTTGGTACCAACTCAAACTCGGTATTGACGGGCGGCGTTTCGGGCACAGGTTGATTGACTAATGCAAGCGACTCATCTTTAAACTTTGGGTTTAACTTTATTGTAAAGTGTAGCGTGACTATCTTCCGCCCTTTCTTCTCCTCTTCCCAACTGAACACTAACGGCGAATACACCTCACAATCTTTTTGCGCTCGGTTTAAAACGTCTTTTCGGAAGTCTCGAAAATCTCGGTATTTCCCCTCCATCCCTAACCGCTTTTTGAGATCAGTGACTTCAAAACTCAGGTTGGATTTTTTAAACTTCCGTTCGGTTTTTGAGTACATAGCCGAGTAGTAAAGAAGTTCAAATACCCGCATAGAGTTAAACCTCAGGCATATCGCTTGTCCCTTTGCTGCGATAACGGCAATAAGAGACCCATTGAAATTTTTCCCAGTCGCCATTTTCTTTTTCAACTTCTATCACTCGACTTAGCAGGCTTGTCGTTATCTTGTTTATGCGCGTGTAATAACTGCCATCATCCAAACCTAAATACTCTCTGATGCGTGTCACAGGAATGCGGTATAGCACAAAATTGTCATCGCTTTGGCGAATATGTGAGATTGCTAACAATAATAACCGTTTTTCCTGTAAAGTCATCTCTTGCACTGATCGTGCTAGCGCGTTAGCTTGTGTCACTATAAGATTTTTCTGGTCTACTGTTCGGGTAATTGCCATCATAGAGACTTCCATTTTTACATTGTCCACAGTCTCTATAATCTCTTTTTTCATACGAGTGCCTTTAAGTAGTTAGTCAATTTTAAACTATATATTAGTATAACATAATCTAGTCGGGGATAATGTCAATAAAAAAGTTCCGAATAGAACTAACAATTTCCCCGAATAGGACTAACAATTTCCCCGAATAGAACTAACAATTTCCCCGAATAGGACTAACAATTTCCCAGAATAGGACTAACAATTTCCCAGAATAGAACTAACAATTTCCCAGAATAGAACTAACAATTTCCCAGAATAGAACTAACAATTTCCCAGAATAGTAATTTTTTTTGAATAAAAACAACTAGTTACAAGCAAAAAAATCTCCCCAACAATACAACATATAAACAATACAACACTACAACAACGCGCACGTTTGGCAACTTAGCTAAGTACTGACTCTACAAGGATTGTATATAAGAAGGGATTTGTTCGTAGATGTGTTTGGGGTTGATGATGTCATGCCTTCTCTATGCCTACAAGGATTGTATATAAGCAGGGATTTGCTTGTGAAAGGATTTCGGTTTAATATGCTGCGTTTTCAAAAGTCATTTATTAATCTCAATTTCTCTATCTTGAGCTGAGTACAACGAATTACGCGGATAAACGAATTTAGTACAACGAATTACGCGGATAAACGAATAAGACATACCTTGATTATTTATTAGATGTGGATGATTTTCAAATAGCCACGAAGTTCAAATAGCCACGAAGTTTTAATTCGTTTATCGGCCCGTCATTCGTTGTATTTACTTAACCGCAATTCGGATTTAATTATCAATTATCAATTATGAAACAACAACTTTTTCGACTCTTGACGGAATTTGAAACTTGGCAAGATGGCCAAGCATTAAGTGAGGTGCGTTTGGTGCTGCATGATTTAGTGCTGGCGCACTTGGCGCGTTTGTATGGCGGCTTGGCTTGGAATGCACAGCATTTTGGCTTGTGCCCGTCGTATCCACTTGTTGTTGATATTCAACAAGATAGGCCTGTCGCGCTTACTGAATTACTCGCGGTGACGGCCACGGGTAAGTTTTGGTGTGTGCCGAAGCCGAGGTACCTGAGTGTGAGAATCCGATTGAAAACAATGGCTTATTCGCTATCGCTCGGCCCTTTCGGATGTCTACGGCACTGCGAGAGACGTTGCCGGATTTTCCATTGTATAAAGTTCAATTAGAGTGGCGAGCTTGGCATGCCGGTATTGATGAGTTAGTTAAAACCGGTGAAGGCTTACCGCTTGGGCGAATGAAGAACGGCCAATGGGACGTTAACTATATTCCACCGGTGATGAGTTTAGCGAGTCATCATATCTTATCGCAACAAGCCGCCGAGGTGATGAGTCAATGCCATTAAGTGTAGGGGCAATCCCTTGTGGTTGCCCTACAAACCGTTATGTAATGTGGGGGCAATCCCTTGTGGTTGCCCTACAAACCGTTATGTAATGTAGGGGCAATCCTTTATGGTTGCCCTCACCCAAAAGCGGTACGATATGGCATTGAGGTGATGAGTCGGGTGGATCAGTTGGCGAATCGTGATAGCCAAGTGGCCGATTTAGTGGTGCCGCTTCGGCAAACGGATTGGACGATTGCAACGCCGCGGGCGTTTTGGCAGAGCCATTGCAGTTGCTTAGTGGCCCTTAAAGATCATCCTAAACTGGCCGAGGACTCGGCCTTTCACGCCAAGGTGTCTGAGTTGGTGTCGTCCGAGTTTTCGTGTTGGGAGATGGAGGCGAGTTTAGTGTTACTAGGCTCAGTTTGGGAAGCGATTGAAAAGCGGTTTGATAAGGAGTCGGCTCGACATAAAAGCATGGATCAGTTGATGAAGCGGGTGGATAAGTTAGCCCGTCGTGATAGCCAAGTGGCCGATTTGGTGGTGCCACTTGGGCAAACGGATTGGACGACGGCAACGCCGCGGGCGTTTTGGCAGAGCCATTGCCGCTGCTTAGTGGCCCTGAAGGATCATCCTAAACTGGCCGATGATGTGGATTATCAGGATTGCGTCTCGACGTTATTGTCGGCGACTTTTTCGCTGTCGATGATTGGCGATGGTTTAGAACCACTGCGTTTTGCTTGGAAGCGTGTTGAACAAGGCCTTGATAAACAAGCAAAACGGCCACCCCGTTATGTGTCGTTAGGTTGGTATACTACCTCGCTAGTTGCAATTGTCTTGGTGGCGGTGTTGCTTGGGATGGATTTGGTTTATCAATATGATAACTCTATAAATGACTTAAAGGCCGAGTTAGTGGCGTTGGACAACAAACAGTCCGAGCGACTTACCATTGTGGACGACAAACTGTCCAAACAACTCACCACATTGGACGACAAACAGGCTCAAACGGCCCAAACGTTGAGAACCGAATTAGCGGCGGTGGACAACAAACATGTCCAAACGGCCGACGACTTATCCAAACGAGTCACCGAAGTGGACGACAAACATGTCCAAACGGCCGGCGACTTGTCCAAGCGAGTCACCGAACTGGACGACAAACAGGCCCAAACGACCCAAGCCTTGAGAACCGAATTAGCGGCGTTGGGCAATGAACATGTCCAAAAGGCCGGTGATTTATCCAAGCAACTCGCCGAAGTGGACAACAAACTTGTCCAAAAGGCCGGCGAGTTGTCCAAACAACTCACTGCCCTAGATAATAAACAAGCCGAAACGGCCGGCGACTTATCCAATAATATCACTGCCGTGGACAATGAACATGATGAAAAGGCCGACGAATTGTCCAAGCAAATCACCGAAGTGGACAACAAACTTGTCCAAAAGGCCGGCGAGTTGTCCAAACAACTCACCGCCCTAGATAATAAACAAGCCCAAACGGCCGACGACTTGTCCAAAAAACTCACCGTGCTGAGCAACAAACAGGCCCAAACGGCCGACAACTTGTCCAAACGACTCAACAAACATGTCCAGACGGCCGGCGGATTGTTCGAGCAAATCGCCACCCTAGACAACAAACAAGCCCAAACGGTCGATAACTTGTCCAATAAACTCACCGCCGTGGACAATGAACATGATAAAAAGGCCCGCGAATTGTCCAAACGACTCACCGAAGTGGACAACAAACAGGCCCAAACGGCCGGCGAATTGTCCAAACGGCTCACTGAAGTAGACAACAAACTTGTCCAAAAGGCCGGCGACTTGTCCAAACGACTCGAAGAAGTGGACAACAATATTAATTGGTTGAGTAAAGCAGTAGTACTCCGTGACCGTTTGAAAGACGGCAGCTATGGCCCAAAAATGGTCGTCATTCCGGCCGGGAAGTTCCGTATGGGTGACATTCAAGGCGGTGGTAGTAGTAATGAACAGCCCGTCCATAAAGTCTCTGTCAAAAGCTTTGCGATGGGGCGCTATGAGGTAACGTTCGCCGAATATGATAAGTTTGCCGAAGCAATGGGTAGAACAAAGCCTTCTGATAACGGCTGGGGGCGTGGCAACCGTCCAGTCATCAATGTGTCTTGGCACGATGTCACCGCTTATGCCAAATGGCTAACTGAACAAACCGGCCATCAATATCGTTTACCTACCGAAGCGGAATGGGAATACGCCGCTCGTGCCGGAACGGAAACCAAATACTGGTGGGGCAATGACATTGGCTCCAATCAAGCCAATTGTTATGCCAATTATTGTGGTGACAGTTTTAAATACACAGCCCCGGTAGGTTCCTTTAAACCGAATGCATTTGGATTATATGATACAGTCGGGAACGTGTGGGAGTGGACATGTTCCGAATATGAAGGCACGTATAGCGGTAAGGAACAACGCTGTGCGAAGAGTGCAGGCCGCTTTGCCGTGCGCGGGGCCTCGTGGGGCAGCGAAGCGAGGAGGGCGCGGTCGGCGTTCCGCATCAGGGGCACGCCGACTTCCCGCAACGGCGTCTACGGTGGGCGGCTCGCTAGGATGCAGTAACCCTTGATCCTTTTCCCTTTTACCCTTTTCCTATTCGGGGGGGGTGCAGGGGCAATGCCATTAAGTTAAGGGCTTTGCACGTGGGGTTGCCCCTACAAACCGTCATGTCGTGTAGGGGCAATCCTTTATGGTTGCCCTCACTCCCCCTGCTCGCTATTTTTTTTGTATAACCCCTTTTAGAGAAAGGTTATTATTGGGTGAAAGGGCCGTGGCTAGGGTTTGTCTGGCGAGGACAACAAAGTCATATCTACAAGGATTGTATATAATAAGGGATTTGTTCGTAGAGGTGTTTGGGTTTGATGTTTTAATATCTTAATTCGCATTTCTGGTTTATCCGTATTATTTAAACTGTTATGGAAACGTTTGAATGAATCCGAGTTTGCGAAATAATGACTTTTAACCGTTTTAGGCGCTAAAGCGCCTACTACAAACTTCAAACTTTAAATCGTCATGGAAACGAGTGAATGAATCCGATTTTTATAAACAATTACTTTTAACCGTTTTAGGCGATAAATCGCCTACTACAAACTCAATTCTGAAATTTTAGGTTGCTATTCTCTTTGAGAGTGCTAAAAAACGTTTTTACTAAAGACTCAAGGCTTTTCGGAGATCATTCAAAAATGAAAACCAAAAGATCACTAATTATAAATAAACACTTAAAAAAAGTATGACTTTTGGGCGCAGTTTGGGGGCCATACTTTCATTTGGAAACTTTCAAATGATTTTATGGCCCTCAAAAAGGTAGTGTTATACTATAGTTTTTCAACAAATAAACTTAAACATTACAGTCGTTTTCGTCGTCAAAATACCGACAAACTTTTGCACGGGTACTGACTACAGGTTTCAGTAAAGCAAGTTTGGATTATGGCCAAACTAAAGTTTGGAGTCCTGCCAAACTAAAGTTTGGACTCCATAATTCACAATTCACAATTTTCACCGCCCTAGGTTCCACCCAATACTATGCGTATTTTATGAGTTTTTTTGCCCAGGGTGAGTTCTTGTAAATAGTTATCAATGCGTTGCTGCAATTCTGGTAGTGTGGCGGGAAAACTACCTGCGACAATCGCATTTTGAAATTCCGTTAAATTCAGTGTGACTTTGTGCAGCCCCGATAACGCTTCTTGCACCGCTTCTAAAAATTCGTAGCTAATTTGTTCTGGCAAGGTTTGGTTACTCAAAAATATCTCTAGTCGGGCGCGATTTTCGGCTTGGAGTAGTTGCCACCGTTCAGATTTAGCCACGCTGTTGAGCTCGGTGAGTAGCGTTTGTGTCCATTCACTGTGCCGTTGCGCTAAGGTGTCGCTGAGTTCAGTCAGTCTATCGACAGCGGGCGGTGGCGGTGGTGAAGTTGGTTTAAATTCGCAGTGTGGACAAAATGCTTGGGCAAATAAGTCGTATTCGCTTAAATCAAAACAGGTTTGCAGTTGGTTGAGACGAGTTTCAAAATCGTCTAATTGTTGTTGTGGCATCAAGTCAATAGGCGCCAGTTGTTTTAATTGTGTCAAACGCGCATCGCGTAACAGCTTTTTCTTATCTTCATGTTCCGCCGCGCCTAGTCGCGCTTGTTGGTGTAAGTCAAGGTAGAGTTGCCGATAGTTTTTTTGTAAAATACCAAGTTGTTGTTGAATGTGATAGCTAAAACCACTGCTGGCGCGTTGACTGCTATCCTTCATGCGGGGCAGTAGTTCAGCCCGCGTGGCTTTCATGTCTTGCACCCAGTCATGTTCGGGTGGTAACATCGCTTCGGCTGCCATTAAATAAGCGGTAGCGGTATTCAATTCTCGGAGAATGGATTGCAATTGATTGAGTTCTTGTAAAGTCTCAAAGCCGCTCCGTTGGGCGGTTACTTTATCAAGGCTGTAGCGAAAGTTCTTGAATTGTCCAGGGGTGGAGTAGGCTTGCAGCGTTTCCAAAAACGCCTTGCAGTCTGCCAACCGTTTTTGATAATGCTGCATTTCCGCCGTACTTAGCACCGCTTTTCCCCAAAACAGGATTGCCTTGCCTAAGTCGTTTTGTGTTTTTACCACCGATTCGAGATGTTTATGGGCAAAGGTGTGTAGTTGTTGCACCGCCTCTGGTTTATTTTGGGTTAAGTCAATGGCTAAATCGGTGGGCAAACCGAACAATTCAAACAGGGCTTTTAAGGCTGGCACATTAAAATCTTTCGGGCGTTCAAGGTGTTTAAAAGTTAACCAGTCTTTAAGAGGAGCGCCTGCCAATTCATTGAAATTAGAGGCATTAAATTTTTTACCCGGCATGGCTAACACAAGTTCCCCGCTGTAAATAAGCGCAGCGAGTATCACCATCACAAATTCTGGCTCAAGGCGGTATTTTTCGGGCGCAAGATAAGAGTCGGGGAGCAATTCACCGTAATTCAGCACTTGGCTTTTGGCTTTTTTGTTTAGTAAATCAATGATATAGCATGCATAAGGCGAGTTTAAGGGGGTAATATTGGGGCCGTCTAACAGTTGCAACGCATCTAAAATAGTGTTGGCTTGTTTAGAGCGTTTGTTGGGTGCCGCCAACAAGCCTCGTATGGCTTCTTGGGCGGCTTGAGCAAGGTTGTCGCCAGTGATGAGTCTCGAAAAGACCGGATATTCGGGGCTTTTGTCGGTAAACGTCTGTTCTAAACAAATACTGGCGACTAATTCTATCAATTCCCGAAAATTGATGCGCTCTTCTTTGCCAAGCCCAGCAAGCTCGCGGATGTTTTGGCTTTTTGTCCAATCTAACAAAGGCTGAGTTTTGCCTTGATAAGTGACTTCAAAGACTTTGGTGATATTGTTTTGCAACCATGCCGCCACTTGTTTGAAATAAAGTTGCGCTTTATTTTCATACACCGATTTAGGGTGCCCTGATGAATGGCGAACCAGAATGGAAGCCGCGGTGTAATTGCGTAGCAGTTGATGAAAGGTTTCATCCTTGTGTTTGAGGTTAAAAAAGACTTCATCCGAGGTTGCGGCACTTTTTTGGTATTTTGGGGTTTCGTAGGGTTGCAGAAAGTAAAGATAAAAATCCCGTTCTGGCACGGCGGTGGCGCGTTCATTTGGCGTGGCAAAACAGCCAAAAATTAAGTAGCCAAGGCGCGTGACTTTATGGCTGCGCCATTCTAATTCCCGTTGCCAAATCAAAAAATTGCCCACATAAGGTTCATCAGTGGCTTCCATTATTTGCCGCAGTACGACATAGTAATAGTCATCCAGATTGTCCGCCTCAACCATTTCGGCGCGATTTTCAATAATGGCATCAAAATCCTCGGTTTTTTTCAAATCCAGGTAATATTGCCCATTGTTGGTATTTGCCGAGATAAATTGCCGATTAACCGTTTTTAAAATTTCACGTAAGACTAATTCGACTTGAGAGTGTAAATCAGCGGCGGGATTGCCTAATTCTTCGATACCGGGTTGATATAAGCATAACGTATCTCGCAATTCTTGCGCCGTCATGCCCACTGCCGCGGAAAAATCGTGAGTGGTGAGCCGATGCACCGACAGCGCGTGAATAATCCGCAGTGCCATGGCTTTATAATTTGGGCGAGTAAAAGCTCGCTCAATGCGATCTTCTAAGACTTGGCTACAATTAATCACTTCACGAATGTCATCGGTGGCACGAAGGGAGAAATTTTCTCGCAGTGTGTTCCAATAGCTGTCAAAAGCCAGTAAATTGGGTTGATTTTCGGGCACGGTTTGGTTGAGCAACTCTTGCATGGTGCCTTCTAACTGTTTGAGAATTTCGCGCTTTTCCACCGCGATAATCTGTTCAAACACGTTAATGTAGTCAGGATGTACCGGAAATAAATCCACAAATTCATCCAGGCGTTCATTCATGCTGCCATAACAGTGCGCGAAAGGTTGCAAATAAGCTCGAATTTTCTTTTTTTGTGCCACCTTTTTTTTCAGCAACCGCTCCGCTACCACAAATTTGATGTCTTTGCGCGTAATCAACAATTGTTCAAAACGATCTTTGACGCGCCGCAATTCATTAGCGGCAAATTTAAAACGTGGATTGTCAAAAATCGTTTCTTGCATGCCGGCGATAAAACGGAACCGTGTGTTTTGACAAATTTCGCCGATTTCGCGTAGAAAACTCAAATCAACAATTAATTCACGGCTTTTTCGGCTGCTGAGAAATTCCAACAATTCGTCAACGATTAATAGCAGTCCTTGCCCGGAATAATGCTTTTCAAAAGCGGCCATCATGTCTTCAAAGGCGCCTTTGTTGTTGGTAATTTTGTCGGCTGGCGGAAATTGGAAAGAAACGCCGAGACGATCCAGATACTGTTCGATTTCCTCGGTAAGACAATCGCGTAGGGAACGTTTGACGGCGCTTAATTCTACCCGTATAACCTGAAATTGGCCGGCAATGGTTTTTTTGGCAGATTCCGCCACGGTTTTATTAGTTAAGTAATTCACTAATTTTGTTTGTTCCGCGATACTGGAAATCACTGCCATGAGATGTGATTTACCGGTGCCGTAGTTGCCGACAATAAAGAGGCCTTTTTTGTCGCCTTCTAAGTCAAAACCGAGTTGTTCAAACACTAACTTGATCAATTTATCGGCCATTTCGTCAGAAATGACATAAGTTTGTACTAAGCGTTTGGCTTTGCTTGATTGCTCAGCGTGTCGGAATTGGATAACGGATTCTAGGTTTTTAAATTGGATTAAGTCGGAATATTGCATAATCGGTAATGGGTAAATTTGGTATGTTGGGTACAATTACTTAGTACAACTTATTGCTTATTACTTAGTACAGCGAATTGCGCACGTAGTACAGCGAATTGTGCACGTAGTACAGCGAATTGCGCGGATAAACGAATTAGGATAAACGTAGTACAGCGAATTACGCACGTAGTACAGCGAATTGCGCGGATAAACGAATTAGGATAAACGTAGTACAGCGAATTGCGCACGTAGTACAGCGAATTGCGCGGATAAACGAATTAGGATAAACGTAGTACAGCGAATTACGCACGTAGTACAGCGAATTACGCGGATAAACGAATTAGGATAAACGTAGTACAGCGAATTACGCGGATAAACGAATTAGGATAAACGTAGTACAGCGAATTGCGCACGTAGTACAGCGAATTACGCGGATAAACGAATTAGGATAAACGTAGTACAGGATCGGCTAAAAAATAACTTACCAAAACAGCTAAAGCAGTTGTCTAAAAGCTAAAGTACCCTAAAGGGCACTGTACCTATTTTTGGGACGATCCACAGCGACAAAAATTCGTTGTACTTACGCGCAATTCGTTGTACTTACTCACTGACTCTTAAATTCGTTTATCCGCGCAATTCGTTGTACTTACAAGTCAGACAGCCAAGGATTTGGGCAAGCGGTGTAATAGGGCGGATCGGATAACGCTAAAATAGCCTCATCGGTGGCGTGAGGAAATCCTGCAATCTGTTTAAAATCAGTCTGTTGGAGTTTTTTACTGAGTAATTCTAAAAAGTGGGCACGACGCGCATCGTCGTTTTCAAAGCTTAAGCCTAAGCATTTAACCGGTTGAGTGCTTGCCCGATTACTGAATAAATCGTTTAATATTTTCATTGATATAAATTAAATTGTTACAGCCAAGGAGCGGAATGGCTTAGTATAGCGAATGACGCACGTAGTACAGCCAATGACGCACGTAGTACAGCCAATTACGCACATAGTACAGCCAATTACGCACATAGTACAGCGAATTACGCGGATAAACGAATTAGGACTTAGTACAACTAATTACTTAGTACAACTAATTACTTAGCACTATTCATTCGCTGTACTTACTGACTCTTAAATTCGTTTATCCGCGCAATTCGCTGTACTTACTGACTAACTCTTAAATTCGTTTATCCGCGCAATTCGCTGTACTTACAAGTCAGACAGCCAAGGATTTGGGCAAGCGGTGTAATAGGGCGGATCGGATAACGCTAAAATCGCCTCATCGGTGGCGTGAGGAAAACCAGCAATCTGTTTAAAATCAGTCTCTTGGAGTTTTTGACGGAGTAATAATTTTTTTACTTGACATTTGCGCTTTTGTCAAGTATTTTGAGCGATAAATCTGTCGCCCCGTTGGGGCTTGCCAGGTAGGTACACTGGCTTTATTAATGTCGCCCCGTTGGGGCTTGCCAGGGGCGGTGCCCTTGGCTATATTAATGTCGCCCCGTTGGGGCTTCAATTCGTTTATCCCCGCAATTCGCTGTACTTACTGACTCTTAAATTCGTTTATCCGCGTAATTCGCTGTACTCACTATTCATTCGCTGTACTCACTGACTATTAAATTCGTTTATCCGCGTAATTCGTTGTACTTACGCGCAATTCGCTATACTCACTATTCACCCCGCTGCTCTTTATTCCCCCTTTAACCTTCCCCCTTACCTGTCCCATTAAAAATTATCCTAGACTATCGTGCTATATCAATGTATCCTAATATGCCTCTGTTTAGAGACCTTACAATTTGTGGAGGAATCGCATGACTGATGTCGTTGCAACCAACCAGACTATTTTAGTCGTGGGGGGTGGAATTAGCGGGATGACCGCTGCGTTGGAGGCCGCAGAATGTGGCAAGGACGTGATATTGATTGAAAAAAATCCGTCACTCGGCGGACGGGTATCTCAATTATATAAATATTTCCCGAAGATGTGCCACCCGACGTGCGGCATGGAAATCAATCTGCGTCGCATCAAGGCCAATAAAAGAGTGCGCGTTATGACGATGGCCGAAATCACTCAAGTGACGGGCGAGGCCGGTAATTATACCGTCAATCTCAAGCTATCTCCGCGCTATGTCAATGACAATTGCACGGCCTGTGGGGCCTGTAAAGACGCGGTGGAGGCTGAATTCGATGACGAATACAACTACGGCGTGATGGATAGCAAACGCAAGGGGGCCTATTTGCCGTTTTTTATGGCCTATCCGCAACACTACGTTATCGATCAGCGCCTCATCGGCACGGCCGATGCCGACAAAGCCAAAGCCGCCTGTCAATATGAGGCCATTGAGTTGGACATGCCGGAGCAAGACTTAACGCTAAATGTCGGTGCCATCGTCTGGGCAACCGGTTGGAAGCCTTATGATGCCAACAAAATTCAACCCTACGGCTATGATCGTATTCCCAATGTCATCACCAGTGTTGAACTTGAGCGCATGATGGATCAGATGGGGCCGACGGGCGGTAAAATCTTGCGGCCGTCAGATGGTAAAGAAGCCAAAGACATTGCCTTTATCCAATGCGCCGGCTCGCGTGATCGCAATTACCTCAAACACTGTTCCCGCATTTGCTGCACCGCTTCGCTGAAACAAACCACTTATGTGCGCGAACAATATGGCGATGATGGCAAGTCCACTATTTATTATATTGACATTCGTGCCATTGATCGCTTTGAGGATCTGTACCACAAAGCTAAAGCTGACGAAACGGTACATTTCATCAAATCCAAAGTTGCGAGCATTACCCAAGACAAAGCGACGGGTAATCCCATTTTGCACGGCGTAGACACCGAAGGTTACAACCGTTATAGCAATCCGCATGATTTAGTGGTACTCGCTATCGGTATGGAGCCGAGTGTCGATTTCAGCCAATTAGACGTGAATATGACCGTCAATGAACACGGGTTTATTGAAAATGACCCCAGTAATGGCGGCATGTTTGGCGCGGGTGTTGCCACCGATGCGTTAGATGTCAATCGGGCCGTGCAAAGTGCTACCGCCAGCGCTTTACGGGCTATTCAAGTCGTTAATCAAGTCGCCGCTACTCAGGGAGGTTAAAAAAAATGGCCGATAAAAAATTAGGGGCTTATATTTGCAAAGGCTGCGGTATCGGTGAACGCCTAGATACTGCTCAACTGGCAAAGATTGCCACACGCGAGGGCAAAGTCGGTTTTGCCAAACAACACGATTTTCTCTGTAACAGTGACGGCGTGAAAATGATTCAAGCCGATATTGACGCCGGCGAAGTCAATCATGTCGTCATTGCCGCCTGTTCCAGACGCGCCAAAACCGATGCCTTTAACTTTGACAATGTGGCACTTTCTCGTGCCAATTTGCGCGAAGGCGTGATTTGGGTGCGCCCCGCTACCGATGAAGCCGAAGAAACCACGCAAGAAATGGCGGACGACTATATACGCATGGCTTGCGCCGAAGTCAAATACATGAATTTGCCCGCTCCCAGCGAAGAGCAGGGCTTGGTACGTCATGTTCTTGTCGTAGGCGGTGGCTTTACCGGTTTAACGGCCGCCCTTGAAATCGCCAAAGCCGGCTACTCTACCACGATTGTCGAAAAAACAGACGCATTGGGTGGCATCGCGGCGCAATTGAACAAACGCATCCCTAACCGTTCACCGTTTGCCGATCCACAAGAAAGCGCTATAACAGATTTAATAAAACAAGTCGATGACAACGACAAAATCACCGTCCATCTCAACGCCACTGTAACTAAAACCAGCGGCGCTCCCGGACGCTTTAGTGCCGATATTACCACCAATGGCGGTTCGACGCTAACCCAAAACTTTGGCTCCATCATTCAAGCCAGTGGCTTTAAACCTTACGACGCGACGCAATTGCCAGAATTTGCTTATGGCAAATCGCCCGATGTCGTCGATCAACTCGGCTTAGAAACCCTAGCCAAGCAAGCCAATGGCAACAGTATTAAACGGCCCTCCGATGGCAAGGACGTCAAAAGCGTAGTGTTTGTCCAATGCGCCGGGCAACGCAGTGAAAAAGAGGGCCATTTGCCCTATTGCTCAGGGCACTGCTGCATGACGAGCGTCAAGCAGGCAATGTACTTCAAAGACGCTAATCCTGACATAGACGCCATGGTGCTTTATACCGAACTGCGTATGCCGGGTGCCGGTGGCGAAGACTTCTATCGCAGCGGCCAAAATAAAGGGATTACCTTCACCAAAGGTATCGCCAGCGAAGTTGTCCCGAATGAGGGTAATTTAACCCTTAAATTCAAAGACTTAATTCTTGATGAAGACGTCAATTACGACGCCGATTTAGTGGTATTAGCGACCGGCATGGTGCCTAATTCCGGGATCAATATTGAAACGGCGCCCGCTGAGGACAAAGAGAAAGAAGGAGAAGCCAAGGAAGAGGCCGCGACGACGGCCACTGTTCCAGTTGAATCCATTTTGAATCTGGACTATCGCCAAGGCGCCGATATACCACAATTGGTAAACGGCTTCACCGACTCTCATTTTATCTGTTTCCCCTACGAAACGCGCCGCACCGGTATTTATGCCGCCGGGCCGGTACGCCGTCCGATGGACATGGGGCAAGCGATGGAAGACGCGATGGGCGCGGCCCTAAAAGCGATCCAAGCCCTAGAAAATGCCGCCATTGGGCGAGCCGCTCATCCACGCTCAGGCGACTTAAGTTTCCCCAGCTTTCGTAAAGAAGGTTGCACCCAATGCAAACGCTGCACTGTCGAATGTCCTTTTGGTGCGATTAACGAAGACGAACAGCGTTATCCACTGTTTAATGAAGCACGTTGTCGGCGCTGCGGTACCTGTATGGGGGCCTGTCCGGTGCGCGTGATTTCCTTTGAAAATTACTCGGTGGAAACCGTCGGGCAAGCCATCAAAATCGTTGACATTCCCGACGAGTTTGATGAAAAACCGCGTATTTTGTTACTTGCCTGTGAAAATGATGCGTATCCTGCCTTGGATATGGCGGGGATGACGCGACAAGAATACAGCGCTTTTGTACGTGTCATTCCGGTGCGTTGCCTTGGCTCCGTCAACACCATTTGGATAACAGATGCCCTGAATAATGGCTATGACGGCGTGATTCTGATGGGCTGCAAAAAAGGCGACGATTACCAATGCCATTTTGTCAAAGGGAGCGAAATGGCGCACGACCGGATGAGCAAAATCGATGACACCTTGAAACAATTGCAACTGGAAACGGAACGGGTGCAGACTTACGAAATTGCCATTACCGACATTCAGCGTGTGCCTCAAATCATCAACGACATGGCGGCAACCATTGAAAAAATTGGTCTGACTCCGCTCAAGTTTTGAACAGTGTTCAATGATCAATGCTCAGTGATCTGTTTTCAGGTTTTCAGTGAACAGTGATCAGTTTTCAGAGTTTGTAGTAGTTATGTTTGTAGTTATGTTTGTAGTAGTCGCTTTAGCGACTAAAGTTTGTAGTAATTATGTTTGTAGTAGTCGCTTTAGCGACTAAAGTTTGTAGTAGTTATGTTTGTAGTAGTCGCTTTAGCGACTAAAGTGGCACGAGATAAGTTGCTAAAGCAACTACTACAAACCATTGCTCTTAATAATATATATAACTTATTGAGTTTAAATAACTACACTAATTTGTAAGGACTACTCAACCGGCCGTTTTCCATTTTAATGAAGTTATCATGCGAATTAAGGATTGAATTGAATCATAAAAAATCAATGACTTATAAAAACGTCTTTCAGATAACTTATTTTATAAGGTTTCTCAAGGTTTCTCCGATCAAAGAAACGAAATGACAGTTTCTCAAGATTTATCAAGCTTTCTCAAGCTTTCTCAAGCTTTCTCAAGCTTTCTCAGAGCAAAGAAACCGAAACCGAAACGAAAGAACATCTTTGTTCATTCTACATTTTTCATTTTTCATTCTTAATTCGCATCTAAGGAGACTTTATATGAGTAACCCAAATACCGCAACGGTTGAAAAATACCGCAATAACTTCTTGCGTGAAGTAGAAGCCAATGTCGAAGATGGCGAATGGGTAAAAATGTGCATGCAGTGCGGAGTCTGCTCAGGCTCCTGTCCACTCGGCCCCCATTGGGATCATCCCCCGCAGGAAATTTTTATGATGATCCGCGCCAATCAGCGTGACGAGGTGCTTGGTTCTAGTTCCATGTGGTTTTGCACCTCTTGCTACAACTGCATCGCCCGTTGCCCACGCGAATTGCCCATTACTCATATCATGCACGGTTTGGCTCACTACGCCAGCAAACTAGGGTTTGTCCCCAAAAATCAACAAACCCAGAAATTCGCCCAACGGTTTTGGGATAACCTGTACAAAAAAGGCCGCGTCAACGAACTGAAATTGGGCCTCAGCCTTTATTTTATGAATGGCTTTGCCCAAGGCGTTAAAACCTCCCTGAAAATGCAAAAGGTCGGCCTGGGGATGTACAAGACTAAGCGCATGAATCCCTTTGAAATATTCGGTGGACATAGCTGCAAAGACAGCAAAGGCTTACAGGCTGCCTTAAATAAAGCCCGTGAAATCGAAGAAGCGAAAGCGGCCAAATTCCAACAAGCCTAATAACTAAGGAGACTAACAGATTATGGCTAAAGAATATTCCTTTTACCCCGGCTGTTCCTCACAAAAAGGCGCCTCCTCTTTCAACCAGTTGCGCTCAACACTAACCATCTGTGATGAGTTAGGCATTCAACTGAACGAAATACCTGATTGGAACTGTTGCTCCGCTTCTATCGGCTACGCTGGGGGCGGAGAGTTGCCGCGCCTAACGTTGTCGGCGCGTAATCTGGCCCTCTCTGAACAACACCATCCAGGGCAAGATATAGTGGCTACCTGTGCCGCTTGTTGGTTGTCCACTCGGGAGGCCGATGAGCGTTTAAAGCAAGACAACCAGTTAATGGCGGAAGCCAATGAGGCCTTAAAAGAGGCCGGCTTAACCTTCAAAGGTGAGAAAAAAGTCCGTCACATGGTTGAAGTGCTGATTGAAGACATCGGCTATGACGAGATGAAAAAGCATGTCAAAAAGCCCTTAGAAGGCCTCAAGATTGCCGGCTATGTGGGCTGTCAGACTAACCGCCCTTTTGGTATCGACGGCGAATCCTTTGAAAATCCCGTCTATTTAGACAAAATGATAGAGGCGCTGGGCGCGGAACCAGTGGAAAATTACGACAAGAAAGTCTCTTGTTGTGGCGGTGCGCTGATGTTTTCGGAACCTGAAAAGAGTCAAGCCTTAGTGAAGGATATTATTGAGGCCGCTTACGATGGCGGTGCCGACATGATTGTCACCCCCTGTCCCGTCTGTCAGATGAATACGGAGGTTTATCAAGACCAAATCAACCAGAAATACGGCACCAAGTTCAACATACCCTCGGTGTACTACAGCACCTTGATGAGCGTCGCTTATGGCAAAAGTGCCAAAGAAGCCGCCTTAGATGGACAAGTCATCAAAGCCAAGCAGTTAGAAGAAATTGCCGCGAAGTAACTCAAAAGAGTCTCGTCGAAACTAAACTAAACCTGACAGGTTTTAAAAACCTCAATGCCATATCGTACCGCTTTTCGGTGAGGGCAACCATAAAGGATTGCCCCTACATTACATGACGGTTTGTAGGGGCAATCCCACGTGCAAAGCCCTTAACTTAATGGCATTGAGGTGAAACCTGGGGAGGCTGGTGAAACCGAGGGAAAATCATGGCTTGGCGATGCTGATGCTTTTGGCAATGTACTTAATAAATGAGGTATTTAATGAAATGGCTACCCAACAATTGACCATAGAATTACCAGAAGGGATATTTTACAGATTCGCTAAAATTGCCAAGAAGACTCATCAATCCATTGAATCACTAGCCATTCAGAGCATCGAAGGTAATTTACCACCAACCGTAGAAAATGCACCTTTGGAAATGCAAGCCAGTTTACAGGCTATGCAAACACTTTCAATTAAAGAATTGCTAAAAATAGCTCATAGCCAAGTACCAACGGCGCAACAACAACGCCATTTAGTTCTACTAGAGTACCACCAAAAAAACGAGTCAATGGAGCTACAAGAACGTCAAGAACTGAGAGAATTAGGCCAAGCGGCTGATCAGTTAATGTTAAAAAAAGCTTATGCTTGGGCGTTATTACGTTGGCGTGGTTATCGAATACCGGCATTAGATGAGTTACCCTTAACATAAATATGTCATCCATTTCTGAAACACTTAAACAGCAAGTGTCAGCGGAAGCGGGGCATTGCTGCGAGTATTGTCGTACTTGTCGGCGGATAATTGGAATGCCGTTAGTCATGGATCACATTATTCCTCAAGCAAAAGGCGGTGGTGATGACCGGGAAAATCTCGCGGCGGCTTGCTATCGTTGTAATGAATTCAAAAGCTCAAAAACGGAGAATATTGATCCTGCAACGGGTGCATTAGTTCCTCTATTTAACCCACGCCTTCAAATTTTGAAAGAGCATTTTACGTGGGCAAATGGTGGTACTCACATCACTGGTTTAACACCGACGGGGCGTGCTACGGTTATCGCCTTACGGATGAACAATGAATATATCGTGGAATCCAGAAGTTTATGGGTAGCAATGAATTGGCATCCACCGTTGGATTGAGATAAGTAGGTCAACAAAAGTTTTTTATAACTGCGTTTGTAGTAGGAGCACCGCTTTTCGGTGAGGGCAACCATAAAGGATTGCCCCTACGCGACATGACGGTTTGTAGGGCAACCACAAGGGATTGCCCCTACACTTAATGGCATTGAGGTGCAACCTGGGGAAGGGCCGGAGAGGGCCCCAACCCCAAAGGGGTATTTAAAAATGAAAAATCACCTAAATTTGAAAAACTCGCTCCAAAATACTTTCATCCAAATGGCAACGCCCTTCTCACGCACGATACGTTCACTCCAAACCGATAATTATTACACCTCACTGGCAGGACTGTTGGCAGCGATAGTGTTGGCCGTCTTATGGGCTCACTGGTTTCTCACCGCCCAGATTACCTCTTATGAAATCAGCCCGGATGTGACGATGACTGCTGAAGAAAATCTTATAAGTCAATTTCCTCGCACGGGCATGGGAGCAAAGAAAGTACAAGTCATCCGGCAACGGATAATTAACGCTGAATTTGGACAACAGGCCCTAAAAAGCATCCACCCCGGGCAAGCGGCGTTTTTACGCCTTAACGGAAAAATTGGTAAACAGACTGGCCCGCTTCCTGCCACCGTAATCAATGTGATACAGCCGACAGGGCCGAAAAAAGGAACCGTTGTCTTGCGGGCCGAGATCGATGCGGCCGCCCCAAATCCTTTTTCCGAAAATGAAGGCGGAGAAGTCAAAATCGAAGTAGAACATGTTACGCCGGCTGCCTTAGTACTACGAGCCTCTGGCTTGTTGACAGAAACACCCCCACTGTCTGCCAGTCCATAATAAAACTCCATTGAATTTTTAGGTATTTTTAGATCAGCGGGGTTTAAAAACCCCGCAACTCTTACAAAAAGGAGCAAAGAGTACGATGAAGAGTTTAAAGCAAACCGTTAATAAGCAAGAGGGGCACCAGAAAACAGAGGCAATTGGGTACCGGCGAGCCAGTGTAAGTGGGCTGGGAGTAACGACCAATGTTCGCGCTGGCTGGGCTCAATTTTATTCTCTTTCAAGTCCTAAAAGAGGAAGAGGTAGAGGGAATTTTCAGATGTGGAATGGGATTCGTGGTTAGCCGTTATATAGTGAGAGTACAACGGATTTTTGGAATAAACGGATTTTTTTTCTAGTACACGAAAGCGGAAGTTCCCGTACCCCCCGCCAGTAGCTCAACCTCATGGCTAAGAGCTACTGTACCCTAAAGGGCACTACGAAAACTAAACAAACCTAGGGGTTAGTCTGCTTCAGCAGACTTGAGCTTTCAGCCTGGGGATTTATCCCCAGGCGATATTTTGGGCTAACCATCAAAAACGTGATCATCGAGTAGTACCCTTGAGCCTCTTGCAAAACACGCTCAGAAGCCAATAGCTAAAGCGATTAGCTTAAAGCTATACGAAACGTACTTCAAATCTATGAAAATTACAAACTGAACTTTTACTAAAAGTCATAGAAAAATTATCTACTTATCAGTGAGTGAATTTTTAAATTTTTCTCGTTATCGACTTGAAAAGTGGCATTCTCTATATCAACATCGAAACATGATAAAATAGCAAGCTTTCCGTTGGAAAATTTTGTAGTGTAGGCTATCCACCCAAGCGAATTTACCAGTCCCCTTTAGGGGACTTTAGCTTTGAGACAACGGCTTTACCAAAGGCTCTTTCTCGTTTATTTCTTAACTTAATGGCATTGGGGCAACGCCCCCCTGGCTATATTAATCTCGCCCCGTTGGGGCTAACTTTAAAATCTCTATAGCCCTGAAGGGGCGTATTATTAAAGCCAGGGGCAACGCCCCTGGTTACCAGTCTTTGCCAATAAAAACGGCGTTTTTATATGATTTTCGATAATTCTCCTCCAGAACGCCGGTTCTTGGTGCCAGAAGTCGTGCAAACCTCCGCAATGGACTGCGGGCCAGCAGCCCTCAAAGCGCTATTGGAAGGTTTTGGTATTAGCGTCAGTTACGGCCGTCTCCGTGAAGCTTGTCAAACAGATGTGGACGGTACCTCCATTGACACGCTAGAAGAGATTGCAAACCAGTTAGGTTTGGAAGCGCAACAAATCATGGTGCCAGTCGATCATATGCTACGGCCCGAATCCCAAGTGTTGCCCGCCATCACAGTAATACGTCTACCTAACGGATTTACGCACTTTGTGGTTATTTGGCGAATGCATGGGCAGTTTGTCCAGATCATGGATCCGGGCACCGGCCGACGTTGGTTAAGCAAAAAACGCTTTCTCGATGAATTGTACCTCCATACACAGGCCGTCTCGGCCGAAGCATGGTACGACTGGGCCGCGTCAGAGGGATTTGCTGATCCGTTGTACCAACGCTTAGCTGAACTACAAATCGCCGAAGCGGAGAGAGAGCGGTTAATCCAGAGCGCGTTGGAAATGCTGGGTTGGGAATCGCTGGCGGCCTTGGATGCAGCAACGCGCATGGTGGAGACGCTGGTGCGTACTGGCGGACTACAACCAGGCAAAGAAGCCGGCCGCGTATTGGAACGGTTTTTCAAGCAGGCACAAGAAGCCTCAGCGGACACCAGTACCATTCCACAATCTTTTTGGTCAGTCAGCACGTTAGCCGACGATAAAGAACAATTGCTGTTCCAAGGAGCGGTACTCGTACAAGTGATAGGCCATCGGGAGCAAGCGGCCGCTGGGCAGTTTGAAGCGCCGGAACCCTTATCGCCAGAACTGGCCGCAGCCCTCGCAGAACCGGCGAGCAGTCCAGAACGCAATATTTGGCGGGCATTAAAAGCGGACGGCTTTTTGATCCCCACTCTTTTGCTGATAGCACTGGCTCTCGCCACGGTTGGCGTAACGATTGAAGCCTTGCTGTTCAAAGGACTGTTGGATATTGGTCAACACCTTGGATTGGTGGAACAGCGTATTGGTGCTATCGAAGCCTTGTTTGTCTTTTTCTTGATTATGCTATTGCTGGAAATGCCGATGGCCTCATCCATCACGCGCATGGGCCGACGATTGGAAACCCGTTTACGTCTCGCCTTTCTGGAAAAAATTCCGCGTCTCGGTGATCGCTATTTCCATAGCCGGCTGACCTCAGATATGACCGAACGGGCTTATGAACTAAGAATCATACGCACCCTGCCCGATCTGGCACTTACTTTTTTACGTCTGAATTTCACCCTTGTACTCACGACAGTCGGCATTATCTGGTTAAATCCAAATAGCCTGTTGTTGGCACTTTTGGCAACTGGCATGGTGATAAGCTTATCGTTCCTTACCCAACCCCTGTTAAGAGAACAAGACTTGCGCTTTCGCACCCATAGTGCCGCGTTAAGCCGTTTCTATCTGGATGCGTTGCTAGGACTGGTACCGATTCGCACCCACGGCGCAGCACGGGCGCTTCGCAATGAACACGAGAGTTTATTGGTTAACTGGGTACATGCTGGTTTGGCCCTGGCGAAGGCTCGTGTACTGTTTGTGGCTGTCGAATCACTGGTTAATACCAGTTTTGCTGTGTGGATTGTATTTGATTATGTGGCACAAGGCGGTGAAGCCAGTGGAGTGTTGGTGCTGCTTTACTGGACGCTGAGATTGCCGGCGTTGGGCATGGATATAGCGAATACCGCGCAACAGTATCCCATGTTGCGTAACCGGGTACTGCGCTTGTTAGAACCCTTGAATGCCCCGGAAGAAACCGAAATGTGGTATGACGAGCAGACAAAAACGCCACCTTCGGCAACTTCGCCTAACATGGCAGAGGCTGGCGTTGCCATCGAACTGCACGATGTCAGCGTCAAAGCCGGCGGACATACTATTTTGCACGATATTTCGGTGACTATCGAAGCGGGTGAACACCTAGCCATTATTGGTTCGTCGGGTGCGGGTAAGTCGAGCTTAGTCGGGCTACTGCTGGGCTGGTATCACCCTGCGGTGGGCCGTGTTCGGGTGGATGGCGAATTGTTACAGGCAGAGCGTCTACATACCATGCGTAAAGAAACAGCGTGGGTGGATCCCTCTGTACAAATCTGGAACCGTTCTCTGCGTGACAATCTTTACTACGGCACACGAGGCGCACCGACTGAATCGCTAGAGACTATAATAGAACAAGCCGATCTGTTGGAAATTTTTATGAAATTACCGGCGGGCTTACAGACATCGCTCGGTGAAGGAGGCGGACTGGTATCAGGTGGCGAAGGACAACGTGTGCGCTTGGGCCGAGCCATGCTCCGCCCCGATGTGCGATTGGTGATACTGGATGAACCCTTTCGCGGCTTGGACAGAGAAAAACGCCGGCTCTTGTTGGAACGGACACGTCGCTACTGGCGGAAAGCAACGCTTTTGTTTATATCGCACGATGTCGGTGATACCCAAACGTTTAACCGAGTGTTAGTTGTGGAAGAAGGGCGCGTTGTTGAAGATGATGCCCCAGAGACGCTTATGCAACAGGCCGAATCACGCTATCGGACATTGTTGGACTCGGAAGAAGCGGTGCGCCGTGGGCTGTGGGAAAGTGCAGAATGGCGACATTTTTGGTTAGAAAACGGACAGTTGCATGAAAAAAACGATTGACTTGACTCAATAGCCATCATCAGTCGATCTAAATTCCATTAAATATTTATGGTTAAATTCGATGAAAAGGTGGGCTGCTAAGCGAGCACTCAGAGGAAAAACCACAGATCGATTAGCTTAGCAGCACCACTCTATATTTAAAAACGTGATTTCGACTTAAAATCTCAATGATTTATAAAAATATTAGTTATATCAATTATTTAGTTAAAATGACTTAATTATCAATCAGTAAAAAAAAAACCATAAGCTGTACTTACTTCTTCCGGTTGATGGCCCACAAATCTTCTGTTTTAACTGATTAAATTTAAGGTTCTCCCATATAATAAAAATGTATTTTTAATCAATTAATTGTCATAAATTAATTGATTAAGATATGATTGATATAACTTATTGAAAAGTCGAACTCACGTTAAAAATGTTTTCGATCTACTGATCATACTTAACCAAAAAGCCATCCCTAAAAACTACGGCTTTCTTCATGTTGAAAATCTTTTGGAAGAAGCGTAGGCGAATTGTTGTGTGCTACTAATCCTCCGGCGCGGATGGCAGTGCTCGTATGAATACCCGCTCGCACTGTGCGCTTGTTGTCCGTGTGTGGTTGGGAGGCAGGTTGGTGGTTTGGGGCTGGTCTTTTCATCAGTCTTTCTCCTACTCTTCTCTTTAGAGAAGTCTAAAATGTCTAAAATGAATTGAGTGTAAATACTCCTGTCTTCCGTCAAATTAAAAGTGATTGCAAATCAATTGGTTTTTGCGTTTTTGGCGTAACGACAATAACTGATTGAAATATTGAGATATTTATTTTCTTGGAAATGATATAAACATTGCCGAAAAATAAATTATTAGTGCAAAATATTTTCGGCTTAAGGTATATAAACGCCAAAATGTTCAGCCTCACCCTGGCCCACTTCAGGTAAGGAATTTGGGGTAAGGGGTCAGATAAAGTGATGTTATTTTTATGAAAATCTATAGGAACTGCACCCAAATGAATTAAAAAAATAGCGTTCCCGTTTCGATGAGAACGCCATTTCTTCATAAGAAAAGTTGCGATTTAATGTGAGATGGTGTATATACATGCTACCCACACTATCTATTCCCACCTCACCCCTCTTGCTTTAATCTCCTCTAAACATCATCTCTGTCCATATTGTTATAATAATCAGCCAGTCCTTTATAATACTCCGCTTCCAAACAACAATTCTTACCAGCCCGTATGTGAGTGGTAGTCCGTAACCCGCCCTGCTTAGGGCGCACCACATCGGGCTTTGCCGTTTTCGTTTCATCTGTAGCGGCTTGGGCATGTCTTTTCATGTTCATGTTTAAATCTCCGAACAAAAAATCAATAGTCGATAATCCAAATCTGACAAAGTATCAGACTAAATTACATTATACACAAAACAAAATATCCATTTCAACACAAGTTTGTAGGTTTGTAGTAGGCGATTTATCGCCTTCTTAAGTTTATAGGTTTGTAGTAGGCGATTTATCGCCTTCTTAAGTTTGTAGTTTTGTAGTAGGCGATTTATCGCCTTCTTAAGTTTGTAGTTTTGTAGTAGGCGATTTATCGCCTTCTAAAGTTTGTAGGTTTGTAGTAGGCGATTTATCGCCTTCTTAAGTTTATAGGTTTGTAGTAGGCGATTTATCGCCTTCTAAAGTTTGTAGGTTTGTAGTAGGCGATTTATCGCCTATTATATTTATCGCCTATTATATTTAAAGTATGACGAGACCTATGGTTATAGAAAGGCTCGGAGCATGAAAAAAACAACTGATTTAAGTGCTTATGGGTGGCCGGCATCACAAGGGCATGAAGCGGCGTTAGTGTTGGCCCGAAAAGCCGGCTTTCTGCCCAAGCTGCCCGACATAACAACATTGTCTGGCTATGTGGGGCCGGTGGATGATCACCATATTAACCAATGGATGAGAGTGACTACTCGCCAACTTGGCATTGAAGCTGAAGCGGTGGAATTGTCGTATGCCGAACTTGAACAAAGGCTACAACAAATTGGCCCCGCTTTGATTCGCTTGCCGGGCGGAGAAGAGCTTCGCTTCTTAGCGGTACTCAAAGGCGGCAAAAAATGGCTAAAGGTTATCATGCCCGATTGGAAGGTGCAGCGCATCCATTCGACACAATTGCGGGAGGTGTTGGCCTATGACTTGGAAGCGCCTTTGGCTCCAGTGATTGAAGCATTACTCACGGATGCCGGTGTGCCCGAAGAACGGCAAGCTTTTACGAAAACCGCTATTTTGCGCGAGCAACTGGGTTCAGTGCCTATCGGTGGCTGTTGGCTATTACGTTTGTCGCCGGGAGACGATTTTATGAAACAGATTCGTCATGCCCGCTTGCCACGTTACTGGTTGATAATTATTGGAACCAATTTGATTGGACAGTTGCTTATGTTGCTGGGATGGTGGGTCATTGGTAGGGGCGCATTAGAGGGACATTTCAATTGGGCATGGATGTCGGCTTGGGCTTTGCTGTTGTTTACCGCTATTCCCTTGCAACTGTTAGGTTTATGGACGGATAACCTCGTTTCCTTAGGCCTTGGTGGTCTTTTTAAACAACGGCTGTTGTATGGCATTTTGCAACTGGAGCCAGAAGAAATTCGTCATCAGGGTTCAGGCCAGTTCTTGGGGTTAGTTATGGAAGCGGAGTCGTTGGAATCTCTTGCCTTGGGAGGCGGATTAATGGCCCTGATGGCCGTGTTGCAATTGTTTATTGCAATGGGCGTTCTGGCGATAGGTGCAGGGGGGATGTCTCACGTCTTACTACTGTTAGGCTGGATGATGTTTACTGGCTGGATTTGCTGGTATTATTACCTACGATCTAATAAATGGGTAACGATTTACCGGAAAATGACCAATGATTTGGTGGAACGCATGGTAGGGCATCGTACTCGTATAGCGCAGGAAGCGCCGGCCCATTGGCACGATGAGGAAGAGCAATTTCTGGCGCGTTATCTGCGGCACTCGGAACGAGTAGATCGTATTAATGTCATAATCAAGGCGGTTGTTGGACGCGGCTGGCTGATTGTGGGGCTTTTAGGGGTGGTTTATACGTTCATTGTCGCGCCGGCCGCTTCGGCCGCCTTGGCGATTAGCTTAGGGGGCATTTTGCTGGCTTCGCAATCTTTGACTAAATTCGTCAGTGGCGTATCGAGTTTGGTGGGCGTTGTGATTACTTGGAAACAGGTGGGGCCACTTTTCCATGCCGCAGCACGCGGTCAAGTTCAGCTGCACTCCGCCAAGTTCATTTTGCCGGCCGAATTCGAGAGAAAACAGGCGCGTGAGCCTGTGTTGGTGGCACGAGATTTGACGTTTCGTTATCGGCCGCATGCCTCTCCGATCTTGCAAGCTTGTAGCCTGACAATTCATAAAGGAGATCGCTTACTATTAGAAGGGCCATCTGGCGGGGGAAAATCGACACTGTCGGCGCTGTTAGCGGGGATGCGTTTCCCTGAATCCGGCCAATTATTATTATGGGGTATCGATCAGCAAATCCTTGGCACCGAAAGTTGGCGGCAACGAATTGTGACTGCACCACAATTCCACGAAAATCATGTATTTACAGAAACATTAGCGTTTAATTTATTGATGGGACGGCGCTGGCCTCCTTTGCGTGCCGACTTGGAAGAGGCCGAAGCGATCTGCCGTGAACTTGGGCTTGGGGATTTACTTGAACATATGCCAGCCGGATTTCAGCAAATGGTTGGCGAGAGCGGCTGGCAATTGTCCCACGGCGAACGCAGTCGGCTTTATATTGCCCGTGCGCTCCTTCAACAGGCTGATCTAATTATTTTAGACGAAAGCTTTGCCGCGCTTGATCCAGAAAATCTTCGACGCGCATTACAGTGTGTGCTTCGCAGGGCACCGACGTTGGTGGTGATTGCACATCCGTAAATTCTCAGAGTTTGTAGTTTATAGTTTGTAGTAGGCGCTTCAGCGCCTAAGTTTATAGTTTGTAGTAGGCGCTTCAGCGCCTGAGTTTATAGTTTGTAGTAGGCGCTTCAGCGCCTAAGTTTATAGTTTGTAGTAGGCGCTTCAGCGCCTAAGTTTGTAGCCAATTCTCAAATACCGCCTAGTAGTTTTCCTAAGTGCGAAAAACGAGAACGATAGACTGATGGCCGTCAATTGTGGGCCATATCGCATAATGGCTCAACGAATTTCAACTCATGGCCCTATTGAAACCTCTTTCAACTGTAGTTGACGGAATTATTGAAGTGAGATAATCAACACCAATAAGTGGTTGCAGACTTTATTCAAAGAATAGTTGAGTGACGACGCGAGATTATAGATTAAAAGTAGGTATATACATACAATAACCAAAACACGTTCGAAAGAATCTAAGCCGATTGACAATTGTTATACTCTTTATAACACAGATAAAGAGGAAATAAAGATGACAAAGATAAATTCTCAGCAAAGCTAGGAGAACATTTATATGAACGTGACATGGGATCCCAACAAGGCAAAAACCAACTTAAAAAAGCACCGTGTTAGTTTATCAGACGCAGAAGCAGTGTTGTTTGACCCAATGCTATTTCCTGTGAAGATGAAGATGCCGAAAGTGAACAACGCCATCAGTCAATCGGCTTAGATTCTCTAGGACGTGTTTTGGTTGTAGTATACACCTATCGAGGCAGTAATATTCGTTTAATCTCAGCGCGTCGTGCAACCCGTAAAGAGAGGCAAAACTATGAAAGCGGAATATGATTTCAGTAAAGGCGAGCGTGGTGCCGTCATTCCACAGACAGGAAAAACACGCATAACAATCTATATTGATGATGATGTACTTGAAGCGTTTCGTGAAAGAGCGGATAACGCTGGAATTGGCTACCAAAGCATGATGAATAAAGCCATGCGAGAATATATTGCCAATACGAGGCCACTCTTTGACGAAAACACTCTGCGCCGAGTCATCCGTGAAGAAATGCAAGCTGTGGGCTAAGTTTATAGTTTGTAGTAGGCGCTTCAGCGCCTGAGTTTGTTTGTAGTAGGCGCTTCAGCGCCTGAGTTTATAGTTTGTAGTAGGCGCTTCAGCGCCTAAGTTTATAGTTTGTAGTAGGCGCTTCAGCGCCCAAGTTTATAGTACCAGCCAGATTAAGTCGCTAAAGCGACTACTACAAACCAGCCAGATTAAGTCGCTGAAGCGGCTACAAACTTATATGTTATACTTTGCAACGTTACAAACTGCGCTGAAAGTCATTTCTAGGATCGGAGAAATCTTGGGCGACACAGGAGAAGAATCAAGAACGTGCTTCAATCACAATTGAAATCTATGATTTGAATAAAACAGTTAGAAAAAAAGCCCGTTTATAAGAATGAGTAAAAACAGACAAGTGTGTTCCACTTATCCTTTTAGTCGTTTTTATCGATAGGGCCATCAATAAAATAAAGTTAATCATTTTTACAACATGGCCCTCAAAAAACAGTTTATTCAAGACACCTTAGTACTTTTTATTATTCATTTTTCATTTTTAAAAGGGCCATCAATCAAATCAAATTAATCAATTCGCCAACCTGGCCCTCAAAAAAAAACCGCTTTGGAAAGACACCTTAGTATTTTTAATTTTTCATGTTTCATATTTTATTTTTCATTATGGTAAGCCATTAACAGCAATCCTATGTTTGAAAAATTACAAACCCCGGATAATTTAGATGATCATGTTGCTTGGGAACAATATTATCAGGCTTATTTATCATCGATTAATCACAGTGTTGAATCTGATAACTGGGACAAAATAAAAAATTGGCAAACGCTCAGTTATCTCGGTGTTGCTTTACATTCAAAGGAGAGAAAGGTATGGTTCCCAGGTTGTGGGTTAGATATAACACCCTTCATCTATTCTCATGCTGGATGTCGCGTTTTTGGTACTGACATTTCTGCCTATTTGAGCAATTTTCTTAATGAGTTAGCGACAGAAAATATTGAAGCTCTCATTGAGAATCATGAGGCTTTTGCCAAAGAACTAAAAGATCATGGGTTTGAGTTTGAGCATTTAAAACCTCGTTTTTTAACCCATGACTTTAGAGAAAGTTTTGCTGAAGGCAAATTCGATCTCATCGTTAATAAAAAGTCATTTCAATTATTACCTCAAGAAAGCCTGAAAAAAGCCTCAAAAACTTTTTTTGAGGCAACCACTGTGGGGGGAAAAGCCATCTTTATCACCCTGAATGTTCAAGGTGAAAGACGTTCAATCATTGAAGATCATTTGATTGAGGCTGGGGATAAAGGTGGTGAAGAACAAGCGACAAAGGATAAAGAAATTTTACGTGCCTATGACAAGGAATATCTCGACAGAAAAAAAACGGAACAACAGGAAGACGAATGTGTACTTCATGATGGAAAAACCAAGTTAGCTTATGTTATTTATAATACGGGATAATTTCCAAAAACCGTCCAACCGGGCGCATTTCTATTTTCTTAGCAGACTAGAACCAACGATCCCAACCCCGAAGGGGTTGAATATGAATAGCCTTTCAGGCAAAAGTTTCCGCAACGGAAACTTTTGCCTGAAAAGGTGAAACCTGGGGAAAAGGTATCGGATACGCGCCAACCCCGAAGGGGTTGAATATGAATAGCTTAAGGAAAACCTGGGGAAGGGCCGTGCAAGATGCCCCAACCCCGTAGGGGTTGAATATGAATAGCCCCAGGTGAAACTTGGGGAAGGGCCGTGCAAGAGGCCTCAACCCTGAAGGGGTTGAATATGAATAGCCTTTCAGGCAAAAGTTTCCGCAACGGAAACTTTTGCCTGAAAAGGTGAAACCCGGGGAAACTTACACATTTGGAGTTGTCAAAACAAAACTATTCTAGTAGGTTTCGCTTCATATCAAACGTAGGGTGGGCAAACGGTGTTGCCCACCAAAATGCATGATTAAAGGATTTGCAGTCTTAATTTGATTACCTGATGATACAATAGATATCGTCAACGGCATATCTCTTTTAACTTTGGAGGTTTTTGCAATGTCTTTTAGTGAATATAAAGGATACTCAACTGACCAGTTAGAAAAAATTTTTAAAGTGCAAACGGCTAGGGGCAACTTGTTTGAAAACTTAACACCAAGTCACAAAGCGTACCCTGAGACTCAAAAAGCCGTCGATGAAATCAAGTCTCGTTTTGCCTTAAATGAGGACACTAATGAAGCAACAAGAAGTCACCTTTTGATAACGCCTGTCTTATTAAATACTTGCGTCGTAAAAGATGTGGGTGCTTTTTTCGAGCCACCGATTAATCTTGAACTGGAAAAAACACCCGATTTACCGCATCAGTTAAACGGTAAGTATGATTGCGCTTTGAGTTTACATGCTTATAAATTTGTAACCCCTATCATATCAATTGTTGAAGTGAAACAGGCACAGCAAAGGTATCACTGTCTGGCTGAAATGTACGCGACGCTAAAAGTATTTGAACAAAGCAAGGTGTACGGCATTATAACAGACGGTGTTGAGTGGGAGTTTTACTTACTGGAAAACTCGGTATTGACTGCCGATAGAAAAGGTTGTTATATCAGTGATGTCTCCGGCATCATAGATAGGATAGGTTATATAGCGGATAGATTTAAGGGATAAAAGCGGTAACTACTCAGCCTTGAAATAAATCTCAAGGCTAATAGTAGAACTCGATGATCAAGTTTTCCACTACCGCCAGTAGCTCAAAGCTCAAGTGCCCTAAAGGGCACTCGCCCGGCACGCCGGGGGGGGGGTTAGTCTGCTTTAGCAGACTTGAGCTTTTAGCTTGGGGATTTATCCCCAAGCTTCTCTCGCCCGGCACGCCGGGGGGGAGTTAGTCTGCTTTAGCAGACTTGAGCTTTTAGCTTGGGGATTTATCCCCAAGCACTAACTTCGTTAAAGTCACCACGTCTGCGACATTATCAAAGGAGAAATACGATGAGTCAACCCATTCATGCGAGTGACATTTCATTACATGATTTGGAAACGCAATTTTGTTTACAACGTACTTTTGATGAGAACTTTTTTTCAGAGTGGCAAGGTGATTTGCCAGAAATAACGGATTTAGATAAACAACTTTTAGATCGACTGAAAGCAGGTTATTTCAATCTCATAAAGTATCCTCCCTTGCTTGAAGACACCGTTAAAATGGCGGTATTAGGCCCATTGTTATATTTTGCTGGTTTCTATCTGTATCCTTTTCATACCAAATCAGAATATTCGGTTAAAATCTCCAATAGGGATGGAGAAGTCATTGTTGACGGAAAAATTGATGTTTTGGTGTTGAAGGAGCAATTTTGGATCATGGTGATTGAATCAAAACAGGCCGCCTTTTCTATCGAAGCAGGACTGGCACAAATATTGGCCTATATGTTAGCTAATAAGAATCAGGAAAAACCTTGCTTTGGCATGATAACAACGGGTGGGAGTTTTGTCTTTATCAAATTGGTCAAAAGTGAAATGCCACAATATGCGTTATCAAGAGTATTTGAACTGAATAATCCCGGTAATGATTTATATACAGTTTTAACTGTGTTGAAACAGCTAGAACAAGCCACATTAAATGAATCATCACTCAGCGCGTAAGTACCTGTGCATATCGGATTTAAAACCATAACTACAAGGATTGTATTTTAGAAGGGATTAGTTAGTGGGTATGGTTTCGATCTAATCCTTTTTTATATACAATCCTTGTAGTTATTGTGGTTTATTCTTGTCTCGTAAGTACAGCGGATTGACTTCATTGCCGGATTTTTTTAAGTGAGCCTTGAAATTAGACTCTGTCAGTTCAAAGAATTTTAAGATTCTGAGAACGAACAAAATCCCCTATTCATCAATCCGTTTACTCCGCTAATCCGTTGTACTAGAATTGTCTGAATTATGATTATCAATATTTTAGGATTAATAGGATTAAAAACCATTAAGTAAATGAAATTATTCTGTAAATTCTATAATTATGTAAATTCTGATTCAGACAATTTGAGAATTAATCCGGTTTATCCTTACCTCCGTTTAATATTGTTCAAAACCCGCCCATTAACGAATTAATGGATTTGACATGATGAGTTCTACTTTGATGGAGTGAGTATTGATATGAATAACTTTAGCCACTTTGAAGAAGCGGAGAACATAGATATGCCTTCAAAGAAACATAGCCTAGCCCAAACTAATTTGACCATCTTGTTTGGGAATGATGAGCGGTTCACACCTTTTGTTGAATTAAGTTTAGATGCAACTGCGATTGATTTAAGCCAATTTGATCTAAAAGCTAAAGATGAATTGGTACCGGACATCAGTGTTTACCTTGAACCCCCGGTTGATCAAGAAGATGTTTTGGCTTTTGATGAAATGCGAGTCACTAAAATACCGGATTTAGCGATTGAAGTCCTTTCTCCAAAGCAGGCGATTACGGACTTATTGGCTAAGATTAAGGCTTATTTTGCGCTTGGCGTTAGAAGTTGTTGGTTAGTAATGCCTTCTGTGGAGGTGATTAATATTTATTCGCAAGGTGAAAAACAAACTTTTGATATGAATGATACAGAGATTGTTGATAAACTGCTCGATGTTCATTTGCCTATTACTAAGGTATTTCGGATAGGCTGAGAGTTGAAATTGCTTAAGCAAGAGCCTGTTTGCAACCTGAACCGCAATATTTAAGAATCAGATTTATCCTTGCCTCCGTTTAATCCTTTTGAACATGATTTAACTTAACTTCCTTCTACAAGGATTGTATATTTCTACAAGGATTGTATATAAGAAAGGATTAGTTAGTGGGTATTGTTTCGATCTAATCCTTAAGAAGGGATTATAGATATTCAGATAATTATTTAGTCCCCTTTAGGGGACTTGAGCTTTCAGACAACTGCTTTAGCTGTTGGCTGTCAATTAAAAAAATCCGTTTTAATCTTGTCCAAAACTTGCCCTTTTTAACAGATTTTACCTAATTAGTTCTTACCACCTATCAGTTTGTCGAAAATGGCACCCTGTCTGATATCGTTGATTTCGTTCATTCGTTGTACTTCTATTGGGGTGGGTTATAAAAAACTGATAGGAGGTGACCTAATTAGTTATTACCCCTTGTTTTAAACGCGTTTTTCCGTTATAAATACGTTCTTATTTATAAAAATGAAAAGCTGAGACTATTGGTGATGAAAATGATTGGGTCGCGAGCCCGATTGCCAGCCAACGTTGGATTGTTTCGAGCCAGAAAGTGACACAGATTATTATTGGTGAAGATGGTTTTCCAGCCCCAATGGTGGTGCCAGATCCGAGGTGTTATCCCTAAAATGTGGTTATCTCATCAAACCAATAGAGGAAAAGCACGGCGAGATGAAAAACAAGCCTTAATTTTAGCTGAGATAATACAAAATTGGTTACCTAACTTTCCATTTTCAGCTGATGAATTGAAAATGTTTCCCAAATCAATGATTGATGATTTACCGATTGGGTTTTGAAAATACAAGAAACCTGACAGGTTTTTGAAACCTGTCAGGTTTTTGAAATGATTAGAACGTCATCCCTTGTATTTTTATTTTTTTATTATTATAAATGGTATGACGCAATCGCTTATACCTGGAGTCCAAAGCTTTAGCTTGGAGTCCAAAGCTTTAGCTTTGGGCGAGTGGTATCTATTAACATATTTTTTTAATGGTTATTTGGACGATTTGGGGGCCATAAAATACTTTGAAGGTTTTCAAATTAAGTCATGGCCCTCTATCGCGCCTCATTAGTTATACTTTTTGTAGGTGTTTTGTTGCTTAACTTAATGGCAGTGACGCTCACGCTTTAGTGCTTAGAAATCCGATTTTTTTGAAAAATCGGATTTCTCAATGGTATGGATATTTCCGCTTTCGTGTACTATAGGTTTTCAGATAATTATTTTCAAAACCATGGGGAAAAAGAGAACCAAGCACCGCAACCCTTTTGGGGTTGTGTTGTGATGCCAAAACCTACAGGTTTTCCTTAAGGCTATTCACATTCAACCCTTCGGGGTTGAGGCCTTTTTGAGCTTTCCCCAAGTTCCACTTGGGGCTATTCACATTCAACCCCTTCGGGGTTGAGGCCTTTTTGAACTTAAAACAATCAGGGTTGATGACTATGCAAACACTATTTCAAGCAGTTCAAGTTGGTGCGCTCGAACTGCCAAATCGTATTATCATGGCACCCCTTACCCGTTGCCGAGCAAAGGATCAGCATATCCCAAGCGACTTGATGGCTGAATATTATGTCCAGCGTGCGAGTGCAGGTCTGATCATTACCGAAGCCACGATGGTGATGGAAGGAAACTCGGCATTCTGGATGGAACCCGGTATTTACTCCGATGCACAAGTCGCGGGCTGGCAAAAAACGACCAATGCCGTTCATGCAGCCGGTGGTAAAATTTTCATCCAGCTTTGGCATGGCGGACGCGCCTGTCATCCACTGCTTAATAATGGGAGACAGCCAGTTGCTCCTAGTCCTATCGCCATCACTGGCGATGACGTCCATACACCAGAGGGCAAGAAACCGTATGTCATTCCGCGCGAACTGCGCGATGATGAACTACCCGACATCGTTATTGGATTCAGAAAGGCGGCTGAAAATGCCAAGCAGGCCGGCTTCGATGGTGTGGAAGTGCATGGAGCGAACGGTTACCTGCTGGATGAATTTTTACGAGATGGTGCTAACAAACGCAGCGGGCCGTATGGCGGTTCAGTCAAAAACCGTGCGCGACTTATGTTTGAAGTCATTGAAACGGTATGTGATATCTGGGGGAGTGATCATGTCGGTCTTCGCATTTCACCGCTAAACAGCTTCAACAGCATGATCGATAGCGATCCGATCGGTCTATCGACATGGCTTGCGACTGAGCTCAACGATTTTGCCCTTGCCTATTTCCATGTTATGCGGGGTGACTTTTTTCAGCAGCAAAGCGGCGACATTTTATCGCCAATTAGAAAGCACTATAAAGGCACAATTATCGGCAACATGGCTTACACATCAAAAGAAGCCGCGGAGGCTATTAGCGAAGGGAAGCTCGATGCGGTGGCTTTTGGCACCGCCTTCCTAGCCAATCCCGATCTCCCCGCACGGATTAAGCGGGATGCCCCACTGAATCAGCCTGATCCAGCCACCTTCTACTCTCCTGGGGCAAAAGGATATACCGATTACTCTTTGCTTAATAAGTAGGTACTCATTTAAGAAATCCGATTTTTCCAAAAAATCGGATTTCTATCCCGTGCGGTTCATCAATCAAGGAGTGATATCCCCTAATCCGTTGTACTAAGTTTTGAGGGCCAGGTTGATTGATGGCCCTATCGATAAAAACTTCTAAAAGGACAAGTGGGACACCCCCATATTTTCTGATTGTAACGGAGTTTTACAATATGCAACTAAGTCAGAAACAAATTGAACATTTCCATCAAGAAAGTTATCTCGCAGTTGGGCCATTAGTGGATGACTCCAAACGACAACAACTGACAGACACCTTTTCTGATTTACAGAGACAATGGGCACAAGAACAGGGCGAATCGCTGGAAGATTACTGCCGAGTACTCAGTCAGTGGACAAACCTGTGGAAACAACACCCATTATTCGCCGCTCAAATCCATCATCCTGACATCACCGCCATTGCTCGCCAATTGCTGGGGGTGCCACAAATTCAGTTATTTCATGATCATCTGATTTCCAAACCACCACGACATTCAAAAGCGGTGCCTTGGCATCAAGACTATGCATTTTGGCCGGTTGATAAACCAACGGCGCTTTCTGCATGGTTAGCCTTGGATGAAGTGACTGAAGAGTCTGGCTGCCTAGAATTTTTGCCGGGCGCTCACCTTGAAGGCGAACAAGCGCCTCAAGATTTTCTCGGATCAGATAAAGATTGGGGAGAACGTCGTGCTGAGGTACGTAAAGTGCCGGTGCCAGCGGGTTGGGTCATTTTCCATAGTTGCTTATCTTGGCATACCACGGCCCCAAACCAAACCGATAAAGATCGGCGTGCGTTCATCTGTATCTATATGGATGCCAATTGTCGTTGGAAATCGAGTCATTCAGATTGGCATCCGACGAATGCACAGGTGAGCGTTGCGCCCTGGGAACGCTTTAATACGGATGAATTTCCGTTAATTCAAGGTGTGAATCACTAAGTGAGGTCGTTATGAGCTTTAAGATCAGTATGTTTTCTGGCAGTACCGATTTAGATGACGCCTTGACGCTATTAGCCCAAACCGCGATGGGACTACCAAGAGATAGCAACAGATTGACTTTAGAGCAAGCGCATGAACACTATTGCTCTGGAGAAGGTTATAATCAGTTGTTACGGACAGCAGAACGTTTTAAAATTGATCCTGAAACACTGCCAGAGCGGCAACAACTGGATCGTTTGTTTCGGGATGAATTGCTGTCCAGAAAGGCACTCCAGACTCATGCCGCACGCAATGTTTACAACAGCGGCAAAGTCGCGTTATGGCAAGCCCTTTGGGAACCTTTTAAAGATAAATTGTTGCCCAATCAAACGTTGCTACAAACAATGGCACATATGACGGCCCTCAATACTTCCGCTGCCGGTGGAGATGTTCAAACTTGCGTGGATTGGTTGCTACAGCAATTAAAGGCCATGGATTTTTCTGTGGAGACATTGACTAACAAAGGACAAGCGCCCATCCTATTCGCTCGCCGCGCTGCTATGGGTATGCAAGGACATCTTGTTCTCTATGGGCATTATGACACAGTGAAACCTCAACCTGAACGTTGGGACACCGATCCGCTAAAACTCACCCTCAAAAATAACCGGCTCTATGGTTGCGGTATTGGCGATAATAAAGGGGCTTTGGCGGTGCGCTTACAAACCATTGCGGGCATGGACAAAGCCCCCGCGTTGACTTGGATTATTCAAGGTGAGGAAGAAATCGCGTCTCCTTTTGCCCATCAACAATTTCCATCGCTGTTATCGGGGGTAAAAGCAACGCTTTGGTTAGAAGAAACCGGCTATCATGATAATGAGGGTACCCAACGATTGCTGGCTCGTGTCATAGGAAATGAACAAGAAGGCGATTTGCCACCTGATCGCGCTTTATGGCCCTTGATAGACTCTCTGGCACAAGATGCGGCACTTTGGAAGGTGGGCTATCGAGTAGAAAGTCGTTCACTGAATAAAGCTTTTTTTCAGAACGGTTGCCCTTTTAATAAACAACTGCCAACCGGCGCACGGTATTTAGCGATAGGTATCAATGATCCCCGTTCTGGGATTCATAAACCCAATGAATCCATACCCGCTTGGACTATTCGCCTACATCAACGGCAACTCGCCACTGTGTTTGAATGGATAAATCGTATCGCGGCTGGCGAATAAAACGTATGCAAGCTGTCTGGAATAGAGTCCTCCATAAAATTTTTTGGCAAAACCCTTCGAGGTTTGCCAAACTTCGAAGGTTTGGTAAGTACCTGTTCAGGAATAAACCGGCATTTATAGATGGAATTTTCAATTTTGCTAACTAATCCTTACCCACAACTAGGTATATTATTGAAAATAATTTTTTTTTCAGCCCCAACGGGGCGAGATTAATATAGCCAGGGGCAACGCCCCTGGCTGGCTTTAATAACACGCCCCGACCGATCTCATAGAGGTTTTAAATTCAGCCCCAACGGGGCGAGATTAATATAGCCAGGGGCAACGCCCCTGGCTGCTTTAAAAAACCATAAAGTTCATGATTCGGTACTTACATAATTTATGAGCAATGATCGGCCTAAAAACTTATTTTTTACAATGAAACCCTTAACATTAATACGTTAATAACTATTTAATTGTGGGCCATCGAATGGAAACTTTGCTTGTTGGTTTTGTTTTTAACTGATTTATTTAAAATTCATTATAAATAACTATTTTATACAATTAATACTTATAGAAGTCACTGATATTTAAAGTCGAACTCACGTTAAAAGTGTGTTTAAAATGAAAGATGGTATTCCCTTACTCAGTCAACAAAAATTACAAGGCTTAGTCGAACGGCTATCTCTCCCGCCTTCACCTGCACAGCTTGATTTAAGTTATTTGACGCAGGTGCAATGGGCCTATTTATGCCATTCTGTGTTTCATAATCTCTATCTACTGGCTGGTTATGCCGGCTATGCTGCTCCGTTAACAGCTAAGGATTCATTAAACAGCATCTTAGCCAATCAGGGTGGGCCTTGTCATGTGCAAACCGTTGGTTTTTTAAGCTTATTGCGCGGTTTGGGTTTTCATGCCCATCTGGTGGCAGCCACCATTAATGCGCCCGGCGATCATCTGGTGATACGAGTCGATATTGCCAACAAAAGTTACCTTTGCGATGTGGGTAATGGTCATCCTTATCGGCGACCTTTTCCGTTAGACAAGGCGGATGAACAGGCATGGATGGGCTGGCGTTTCCGTACCAAACCAGAAGAAGGCAAGTTATGTTTGCAACGCTGGCTGGGTAAAACACAACGGGAACGCTGGAAAACAGTTTATTGGGCAGATTTCACTCCCCGTCATTTTGACTATTTTACGGAATCCTTACACCATCATCATACTCAAACGGGCTACGGCCCATTTTTACAACACTTACGGGCAGTACGCATTTTTCCTCACGGACTGATCAGTATCAGAAATGGGCTTTATGAACGATATTCCCTGGTTGGCAAGCTAGATCGGCCCATACGCAGCTTCGCGGCGGCAAAACGCTTGTTGCAAACGCAATTTGGCTTGGCACAAGCACCGATTGACAAAGCTTTAGCCGTTTATCAGGCTCACCAAGTGAAACCTTGGGCAACGGCTCGCCCTGCTCCAGAATTTCCCCGCCTATTGGTGACGGTTTCGACGACCGATAGGCCACAATGTCTGCGTTCTTTGGGAGAAAGCTTGCTCAAACACGCTCAAGGACAACCATTAGCATTATTAGTGGTAGAAAACAGTGTAGAAGAACAAAACCGCCAGGCTAATCTAACGGTGTTACAGGATTTACGGGAACAGGGTTTAAAAATCAATGAGTTGGACGATGGTTGCTATGGGAGAGCCATCGCTGACAGTCGCCGTGCCCAAACTCGTTGGGTGGTGCATCAAATAGCGCAAGGGCAACAATATGATATTATTTGGATGCTGGATGACGATTTACGTCTGACTAACCTCAGTGTAGACAATGAAGGACAACTACAAGAAACCGATGATGTTGGTCAAATCCACGCGTTAGCCACATTATGGCAAGAACACCCAGAAATTTCTGTGGCGATTGGTGGCGTAACCGGCGATCCACCGATTCGACCGGATGCGGTACTCCGCACCCAATTGTTTGATTTGTTGGCTAATTTTGAATGGTTTTCCGCTTTGGAACCACAAGCGATCTATCCATCACCGCCTCAGCAAGCGATTTTTGCGCTACCGGATTATTATTATGATCACAGTGAAGCGGGTAAGACGCATCTCTTTACCCCCTTTCGTTGGTTAAAACGATCCGAAACGAGTCAATGGGTACGTGATCAATTTCTCGCCTATCTGCAAGCGGCGTTAGGTATTTCTAGCGGTAAATCTGTCACTCGTCCACTCTTATTGCGTCCTGATTTCGTTCCTTATTCTTCGGTACTGCACGGCGGTAACGCGGCTTTTTTTGATATCGACGTCTTTGTAGCCCATACTTATCCAAGCGTCACCATCGATCTGATCACCAGTCGTCGTTCTGATATGTTAGGTAGCGCATTACTACAGCAAACTTACCCCGCTGGTATCTATGCCGTCAATGTGCCTTTACGACATGATCGGCAACCAGCAGATAAGAGTGCCGGGTTTCAAGCCGGGCAATTGGATAGCGAACGCCTTTGGGAAAGCTTGATAAGTGAGATGTTAGGAGTCGTCTTAAGCCGCTGTATTCTGCCAACCGCAGATGAAAAAGTAGACGATACCACCATGCTGAAGGAAAAATTGTCTGAAAGGAGTCTTTGTCTGCAAAACAATATTAATATGGCTTGGTGCTATCTCCAACACATCCAGCAACAGATAAAAACGGATACGACGACTTGGTGGCACTCAGACGAAGCGATTATGCAAGCACTTGAGACGTTGCTCACTGAACTGGAAACGCTGCTGCGCTTGTACCGAGAACCCACCGGTTCAAACCAAACCCGTTTGTTGACACGTTTACAAAGCTATGTGACAAATCCCGGTCTGATTGAACAATTGGATTTGGAATTAGCCAAGATACGAGAGCAACCTGCCTTATGGTTAAAAGAAATGCAAGAGATTTTCCAATCCAAGGCGGAATGATAACAAATAGGTAGTGGTGCAATTCAATCGATAATCGAAAAATCGGTTTGATGGCGCATTCCCAAAAAAAGGTCATTATCAATCTTGAGTACCACTCTTTAGTACAACGGATACGCGAAATAAACGGATAAAATAACTCAAACCCGTTTGTTGAAACGTTTAAAGCATTTTCCAATCCAAGGCGGAATGATATGATAACAAATATGAATTATTGGGTTATTGGTTATACTTAGCACTGTCATAATTTGCGCTTTTTAAAAATTCGTTGTACTCAGTTCAAACGTTTTATGAGTACAAAAATGAGGTATTACAATGAGTTACGTACTTGAAAAAACCAACTTGTCGATAAAAGACCAAGTTGTACAAATACTGGATGATTTGAGCGAGATAGAACTGAAACAAGTGATTGAATATGTGTCCTTTTTGAAGTTCCGTCTCCGTATAAAAGCCATATCACCCGCACCTGATATCTCGGAAATGGCTAAGCACTATGCAGAATTTGCTGAAGAAGATCGTCAACTGGCTGAGGAAGGCATGGAAGAATATACCGCTTCCTTAGTCAAGGAGGAAAAAAAATGAGTGTCAAACGTGGTGATATTTGGTTAGCAGAACTCAATCCCTCTCGCGGTTCGGAGCAAGCTGGTATACGCCCAGTAGTCATTTGTCAAAATGAACTCATCAATCCATTTACAACAACTGTGCTTGCTATTCCCCTGACAACGAATTTGCGTCGTGCTTCTTTACCATCATGTCTCCAAATATCTAAAGGGGAGGGAGGACTAGCGAGCGATTCTGTGGCATTGTGCCATCAACTCCGTGTGCTGGATAAAACACGATTACAACGCCTACTTGGTTCACTCACGCCAAAAACTATCGCGGCTATTGAGACTTGTGTGCTATTCACCTTAGGTATCATTACAAACATCTAAGGCTTTGATTTTCTTTTGGATGCCTAAATACCATTATTTTTGTATGGCTATTGGCACTGCTTTGAGGGCCATAAAACCATTTGGAAGTTTGGGTGCCTAAATACCATTCTTTTTATATGGCTATTGGCACTGGTTTGAGGGCCATAAAACCATTTCTAATATTCAAACTTTGCCGCGGACAATTTATTTAATTCATTGATTGTAGAAAATTTATTGAATTCATTGAGGGTCATATTTCTTACCAAAAAGAAATGACAGTAGAAAAAATATCCTGTACTCAGATTGAATTTATCAGAATGTAAGGGTTTTGAATGGGATGCAGGTAATTCTGATAAAATTTATCAAAGAAATCCTATTTTTTGAAAAAATCGGATTTCTGGCTAAGTTATTATTGTTTGGCATTCATAGCGGGAAAATAGAAATGCACCCGTTATGCATTGGTTTAATTCGTTAATTTCTGGGATGACTTGTAGTTCCAAACAGAAACTGACAAGCTTATGCTTAAAAGAAATGCAAGACATTTTCCAATCCAAGGAGGATAATTATGACTAAAGCCACACCTTCACGACGAGCCATCTTAGCCGTCATTGGTAACGCCGGTACCTTACCGCTCCAAGTCACAGAAACCGCCAAAAAACTAGGATGCTTGGCAGTTGATGCTGGGTTTCGCTTGGTAACAGGCGGTTTAGATGGCGTGATGGCAGCAGTCAGTGAAGGAGCGCACGAGTCAGCACACTACCAAGAGGGCATGGTTTTAGGTCTCATTCCAAGCTATAGCTCAAGCCAAGCGAACCGGTGGGTGGATATCGTGATTCCTACCGGTATGCAACTGGGGCGTAATATTTTAGTAGTTGCCAGTGCTGATGTCGTCATTGCGATAGGTGGCGGTTCAGGCACCCTCAGTGAAATCGCGTTGGCATGGCAATTAGGCTTGCCGATTATTGGACTCAGCGACATTGCCGGCTGGGGAGAACAATTATCGGGGCAAGTATTGGATGATCGCCATAGTCAAGCCATCATGTCAGCCAAAACGCCAGAAGAAGCGATACAAACCGCGTTAAAGTTGTTGGAACAACCTAGAAAAGAGCCAGGGAATATTGGGAGCGGATGGATTAAGTCGCATGTCGCTTTTTAATGACAACTAATTACGCGGATTAAGGAATTTAGTTAGTACAACGAATTACGCGGATTAAGGAATTGAGTATTAAGATTAAGTACAACGAATTACGCGGATTAAGGAATTGAGTATTAAGATTAAGTACAACGAATTACGCGGATAAACGAATTTAGTACAACAACGCGGATAAACGAGCTGGCCCACTAAAGGCGATAAATCGCCTACTACGAACGAACGAACGAACGAACGGCGAGGCCATCATGAAAATATTAGTCACGTTAGGTGATTTTAGCCGGGAATATGGGCAATTGGTGTTTGTTGATTTATTACAAGAAACTTGGGAAGTTGTGCTAGATTATCTGCCACCTTCTCATTTGCAAGTGTATGGTAAGGGTTTTACTGGCGCCGCTTGGACAGGCAAGCCTGGCACTTCGGATTTATTGGTGTGTGGCTACGCGGCCGTGTTTCGCGTCAATCCAAACCTTTGGTGTGTCACCGATATTTTGCATCGCCCCGATATGAATGATTTACATCATCTCGCCATCGCCGGCGAACACTTGTATATCGTTAATACTGGCTTAGATCGCATTGACTGTTATCTGATGGATGGTTGTTATCTGGGAGGCTATGATTTGATTCCGGCTTGGTTAGGGCGGAAACGACAAGAAACATCTCCGCACAGCCAAGAAGATTGCTTGGCAATTCAACAGCTTGGTTGGAAATACGCTTTACCTAAGCACCCCGATGCGCCCGTTTCATCAACCGATGCCTATTACCAAACTCCGGTTGAAACCCAGCTTCCTTTTCATCGCCGTCGTGTTAGGGATTGCATTCACCCTAATCATTTGAGTTTCTTTGGGCAACAGTTGCTCGTTACTCGCTTTCGTGATCGCTGTGTTCAAGACTTACGGAATTGGCGTATCGTGATTGATGATTTACCCGGTTATCCTCATGATGGCTTTATTCAAGAAGGATGTTTTTGGCTGACAACGACGAATGGTTATTTGTTGGCTTATGCTGTGGAGGCAACGGGCGTTACCAATAAACGCTTAATGCAAATAGAATTATTTGATCGTTTTGGGCATAGTGGTTGGTGTCGCGGTTTATTGGTGACGGCGGACTATTTTATCGTCGCATTCACCCGCATTAATGAACGTAAGATTGTCCGTTGGTGCGACAGAGCAACAGGGCCAACTGAAACGGCCATTCTCCTGATTCGACGGCAAGATTTAAGTCTTTGTGCTAAAGTAAATCTGCAAGGAGTCTCTCCGCAACCCAAGATTTTCACATTATTGCCTTGGTTATGAATAAACTAATCATTCTAATGTATCACCGAGTTTGTGAGCAGAATCCAGATACGGCTTGCTATTTTACTCGTGGTACCGCTGTCACACCAAAAGTATTCCATACTCAAATTCAACGATTATCAAAGCGGGTAAAATTTGTCACTTTAAGTCAGGGCATGGCACTATTACACCGTGTTCCATCCCAAACAACCCCACTTTGTGCCATCACCTTTGATGATGGATATCGAGATGTTTTAGAACACCATATTAGTGATTATCCATTGACGTTATTTCCGGTGGCTCGTCATCTAGGAGAGGCGCATACTACTTCACTGATCTTTATCGACCATTACTATGCGTTATTGCACCGAGCGCAACAGCGTCATGGTATTCGTTTAGAAGGTTTATTGGATCAGAACCCGGTGGATATTGATGACAACCTTGTTTGGTGGGTAAAAGGCCCGGTGAAGGAATATTTACAACAGGCCACACTTTATCAACGCAATGCTCTGTTGCAACAACTGACGGAAACGTTACAAGTTGCCACTATACCTACGCCACAACAATTCTATTTATCTCAATCCGAGCTTATTCAACTCGCAGGACTGGGACACGAAATTGGTGGGCATGGGGCCAGTCATCAAAGATTAACTTATTTGTCGGAACCTGAATTACAGAGAGAATTAATAGAAAGTTACCATTTAGTGGAAAAATTGACAGGTGCGTCAAGAAATAACTCTTTTTGTTATCCTGATGGGCAATATAGTCGGCACATCAGTGATGCGGTTAAAAAAGTCGGTTTTGATTATGCCTGTACCGTCATGCAAGGATACACTCAAGCTCAGACATCCTTTTTCCAATTACCACGTTTTTTTATGAGAGAGGATTCTACACTTGAAATGTAACATTTAATGATTGAAAAGAGAGTACAACGAATTACGCGGATATGAGTACAACGAATTACGTGGATATGAGTACAACGAATTACGCGGATAAACGAATTGAGTATTAAGTACAACGAATTACGCGGATAAACGAATTTATTTTGAGGTTTATTTGAGGTTTATTAGGTTTCAAGGTATTTTGATCTTATTCAACCGTGTACATTTATTCTTTAATACAACCGATTCATTATTCAACCGTGTACATTTATTCTTTAATACAACCGATTCACTTAATAACACGAACGAAAAAATTCGTTTATCCGCGTAATTCGTTGTACTCAGTTTCAATTATTCAACCGTGTACATTTATTCTTTAATACAACCGATTCACTTAATAACACGAACGAAAAAATTCGTTTATCCGCGTAATTCGTTGTACTCAGTTTCAAGGTGAAATTTTCCGATTCAATGCAACAGAACTGTTGCACAATAATCCATTTAAAATATAATCGCTACCCTCATATTGGTATGTGCTCGTTCCTACGTTCACAAACGGATTCTGCTTGGACAAAAGTCAGTCAGTAAATTGATAAGTTGTCTGGTGCAAAGTTTGAATATTAAAAATGGTTTTATGGCCCTCAAACCAGTGCCAATAGCCATACAAAATTAGTGGTTAAAATGAGTCCAAATATCTACAAGGATTGAGTATAAGCAGGGATTTGTCCTTGGGTATCTCGGCACCGGACAAAAGTCAGTAAACTGATAAGTTTTATCTAAAATATTTTACTGAGACATGACATAAAAACAATGAGTGCCGCTTAAATTTTTTTCCGGTATTAAGCTTGTAGTTATAGGCGTTTTAACGATGCGGAAATTTTCATCTTCCGATTATGACCGCTATCCTTGAAGGCATTGCACAGTCGGAGAGTTTGGAGTGGTTTGAACAGGATTTAACGGATTAAGGGATAGACAGGATTAATCTTTTTTTAACAGGATTTAACGGATTATGTTATGGGATGGACAGGATTAATCTTCGGATTCTAAGCAGGTTAATCCGGTTAAAACACTTTTTATTCTGTTAATTCTAAAATTCTGTAAATTCTAGTTAGTACACCCTTTTAAGACAACCGATTCACTTACGCGAACGAAAAAATCCGTTTATCGACCCGTCATCCGTTGTACTCACTTTCAAGGTACATTTATCTTGTTCAACCGTGTACATTTATTCTTTAATACAACCGATTCAGTCAATGACACGAAAATCCGTTTATCCACGTCATCCGTTGTACTTACTCATCAGTAGTCTTTAGGTAGTAATAAGTTTTGCCTGACGCAATCTATTTAACAAACCAGGGCGCCGTGTATATTGTTGATGAAGTTTGTCTAGGCGGGTGTTGAATTCATCCAGTTTGCCCATATATTCGGCAAGTTCACGTAGTTTAACTAATAACGTAACGGCTTCGTCATAAGGTTTGGATTGTTTACGTTCAATCAACGCGGTGATTTCTTTCCATATTTGGGGCGCTTTGTGCTTCAACGCGTCAAGTTCTTTGATTTTGGCAGCTTCGGCGGCTTGGCGTTGTCGTTCCTGTTCCGTTTCAAATTCTTCTCGGGCCGATTTTTCTAACTCAGCCACACCACGACGAGGTGCAGAAACGGAGGGCTGAGGAAATTGAGGATAAGCTAATTCACGAAGCCTGTTAAGTAATTGAATATCGACATTGGGTTCACCTTTGGCAAGTCGCACCAGAAATTGGTTGCGTTCTGCTAACGGTAATTTGTCTATCCATTTTTCAGGCTCCGTCATGAAGGTGTCAGTCTCTTTAGCGGGTTTGCTGGCGGTTGCAGCGGTTTTGATCAAGTGTGGATCAATTTCAAATAATTCCACAAAACTCTTGAGTGGCGCTGAGAGAGTTTGGAGATTGTCAGGAATTGGAGGTTCGAGTTGGTCTTCATCTTCATTTCCACCATACTCGACGCTGGCTTTTAGCCAAGCCAAATAAAGAACTCGTAAATCGCCGCGTAATAGGTCTCGACGTAACGACACCATAGAAGGTAACCAACCTTCCCCTTCTATCCAACTGCCCGCGTCTACTTCGGAAAAATCAATATCCAAAATAATGTGGGTTTTTGTGACATTGGTAGAAATCATGTCAAGTACACAGTAAGGTGTGAGTGTTTCAACCTTAATAACAGAGCGAGGAAATCGAAACATCAGTTGTCGCGTACCCCAGTTAGCCATGTAGAGCATGGCATCAAAGTGTTGTGCTAAAATTTCTTCGGCATTGGCAGGAAAATCACGGTAGCTGTAAACAAACTTAGCAGTGGTGGAAGTCAGTTCAACTCGACTCGATAATGCATTGATTTTGCGTTGCTCAGCAGCGGTTAATGGTTTATCAATCGCCTGAAATTCGTAATATTGATATTCGCTCATTTTTTCACCTTTAACGATAAGATATCAAGAGTGCCCCAATATTGGAGGCAAGGATTTTGGCGTTTTGCAAGTACCTCAAGAGATATACTCAGTAGTTGAGAATGATGCTAAAAATAATTGATCGCGTTTAGTGGGCCGGTTTGTCGGCAGCGAGCGTTCGCGTTGAAGGAGCCATTCTCAACTACTGATACTAAGCACCGCCATAATTTGAGCTTTTGTCATTTCGACTAAAGGAGAAATCGTCTTCCACCCAATAAGATTTACCAGAGCCGAGAAATGACAAGCGCAAATTGTGACAGTGTAAAGTATAAGAGATTTGCACAGCAGGAGAATTGTTATACAGTTTACTACACTTTTTGGAGAGAAAAAATGCTATTTCCATTAGAACTTTATCATGACTTTGGACAGTTTGCTTTTAAAGATGGGCGACGAGCGGTTGAGTCCCTGGCGGCTATTGAAGATTTTATGGAGGAATATGGTAGCGATCAGGCAAACGCGGTGACGCTTGAGCGTCAAGCGGGCGTTGTTACTGCCGCGAGAACTGCTAAACTGGTGCCGAATATGCAGATTAACTTGAAACCGTTAATTCAAGATGCCCAAAACAGTTTAGGAGAAGCCCTTGACTTCCCCGTAGTTAGTGATTTTATCATCCACGATTGGCAGATGAAAGTGGAAACGGCTTTGTACTTAATTCAGTTTGCCATTGATTTGAAAACGGTTAAATTGAAACCGGAACATGCCTGGGTTTTACTCGTATTGCATCAGTTATCTGGTGCTGAGTTGCAGTTGGAAATTCCGTTGCCAGAATTACAAGCCCGAGTACAACAAGACAAGTTGAAGTTCAGTTTTAGCACTGACGAACTGGATGAGGTTTTGAAAGATTTGGCTGATTTGCATTGTGTCAGTCGTCAGCAAGATGTGATTCATTTGACGGAGAATTTTATTTTGAATTCGGTTAATTGTAAAATGTCTGAATCAGAATTTTCAGAATTCGAGAATTTTCAGAATGGATTTTGGGGTTTTATTTTGAATTCGGTTAATTCTAAAATTCTTTTAATTCTGATTCAGACGATTAAGGGATAGACAGGATTAACCCTCATATTCTAATCCTGTTAATCTTTAAATCCGTTAAATGGCTTTTTAATCCTTTCTTATATAGAATCCTTGTAGTTATTGGTTTTAATCCTTTCTTATATACAATCCTTGTTGTTATAGGAGTTTTCAACATGCGAAAATTTTCATCTTATGGCCCAATTGATCAGGAACTCCATTATTACGTTCCTCGCCAAGAATTGGTCAACTTTGTTTATCAACACTTGTTGGGCGATAATCCCGACAACGGGGGCCATTACATTAGTGTCTGGGCGCCGCCTCAAACGGGCAAAACTTGGATCATGCTTCAGCAAGAGACACAATTTGATGTGGTTATCCTCCCGTTGCAACATCTTTGTAGTGTGACTGATGTCAATCGTGCGGTTCAAGCCATTGCCCAAGACTTGATGGAAAATTTGGGCTTAGAGAATAAAACCATCAACACGTTAGCAGACTTTTATATGTTGTTTAAACAAGGTAGCCTCAGTAAGCCCTTGATTTTGATTTTGGATGACTTTGATGCCCTCCCAGAACGGGTTATCGGTGGGCTAGTCAGTGTTTTTCGCACTATTTACCTCAATCGTCTGAACCAATCGGACAAATCATCTGCCGAGAAGGATGATCTGTTACATGGCTTGGCTTTGATCGGGATACGTGCGACACGACAGAAAAGTACAGCGAATTACGCGGATAAACGAATTGATTTTGAGGTTTATTAGGTTTCAAGGTACATTTTTATGTTATCTTTTATCTTATTCAACCGTGTAGAATTATTCTTTAAGACAACCGATTCACTTAATGGCACGACAGAAAAGTACAGCGAATTACGCGGATAAACGAATTGATTTTGAGGTTTATTATTACGCGGATAAACGAATTGATTTTGAGGTTGATTAGGTTTCAAGGTACATTTTTATCTTATCTTTTATCTTATTCAACCGTGTACAATTATTCTTTAATACAACCGATTCACTTAATGACACGACAGAAAAGTACAGCGAATTACGCGGATAAAGGAATTGATTTTGAGGTTTATTAGGTTTCAAGGTACTTTTATCTTTTATCTTATTCAACCGTGTACAATTATTCTTTAATACAACCGATTCACTTAAATTACGCGGATAAACGAATTGATTTTGAGGTTGATTAGGTTTCAAGGTACATTTTTATCTTATCTTTTATCTTATTCAACCGTGTACAATTATTCTTTAATACAGCCGATTCACTTAATGGCACGAACGAAAAAATTCGTTTATCCGCGTAATTCGTTGTACTCAGTTTCAAGGTACAATAAATTTATTCAACCGCGTACAACCACTCTTTTAATTCAACCGATTCAGTCAATGACACGAACGAAAAAATTCCTTTATCCGCGTAATTCGTTGTACTCAGTTTCAAGGTACATTTATCTTATTCAACGGATTTGGGGACTAAACAAACGGATGCTATCTAGGGCGATTAGAGTCAGTTGCACTGGCACTGGAGTCCAAAGCTTCAGCTTTGGCACTGGCACTGGACTCCAAAGCTTACATGCCAGTGTCTAAAACCTTTTGGTTTGGGGGCCAGGTTGGCGAATTGATTCAGTTGATTTAATTGATGGCCCTTGATATTAAAAACTTCTAAAAGGACAACTGGGATATACACGAAATGACAACCTTCTGTCGAAATTTAAAAAATCAATCACTTAACATCCGCGACTAAGCGTGCTCCGTCTCATGGCAGGCATTATCGTTGGCATTACCGTTGGCATTACTTTACTTAGCACTGGCACAATTTGCGCGTTTGTTATTTAACTCAAAGCTCTCATGTCGAGTCCTGACGAATCCGACGAATCCGACGAACCCGACGAATCCGACGAACCCGATGAACCACCCGACGATCCCGACGATCCCGACGAGAGGACTATGCCATTAAGTTAAGCAACAAAATACCTACAAAAAATTTGGCAATAACTACAAGGATTGTATATAAGAAGGGATTTCTAAAACCAACAAGGATTGTGTATAAGAAGGGATTTCTAAAACCAACAAGGATTGTGTATAAGAAGGGATTTCTAAAACCAACAAGGATTGTATATAAGAAAGGATTTCTAAAACCAACAAGGATTGTGTATAAGAAGGGATTTCTAAAACCAACAAGGATTGTGTATAAGAAGGGATTTCTAAAAACGGATTGCTTCCACACTCGGCGTGGGAATGAGGAAATCCTTTCTTAGATTTATAAAAACGGATTGTTTCCACATTCGGCGCTCATTGTTATACATAAGTCTATTGGATACCGGGTGCATTCCTGATCAGTACAACGGATACTCGAAATAAACGGATAAAAAAGCATTGATTTTTAATGAATCTCTTACGTGGGCCCTACCCTTTAAAATCAATAAAATCAAGTATTTAAAAACTTATGTCTAAGGATGAGCACTCCGCGTGGGAATGATAAAATATTTTCTTATAAATCCTTTCTTATATACAATCCTTGTAGTTATTGATAATTCGATTACCCATTACCCATTTTAGAGAACTGAAAAATGACTCACATCGAACAAATCTATCGCCAACAAGTGGTAAAAATTTATAACCGCATCCCGTTGACGGGATTGCCTGAACGTGATCCGCGTTTGAACGACATTCCATTAGATAAAATCTTTATCAAATTAACACTGGAGTCCAAAGTTTCTGCTTTGGCATTGGAGTCCAAAGTTTCTGCTTTGGCATTGGAGGACTCCAAAGCTTCAGCTTTGGCACTGAAGTCCAAAGCTTCAGCTTTGGAAGACGAAGACTTTCTGCGCCACCAATGGGAACGTGAACAGTTGGCAGAACGTTCTCCCGAGCCTATTGCCCTTGCCAGCGCCTTACAAAAATACCCACGTTTACTCATTACTGGTGCGCCCGGCAGTGGTAAAACCACATTATTACGTTGGTTAGCCGTGATTTTTGCGAATCAACAACAAGCTGAGCCGGATCGGTTAGGGGCCTATTTTACCGAAGCCGCTATACCGATAGTCATCGAGTTGCGGCGTTTTTATCCGCGCTTTAAAGAGCTGATAGATGATCCGGCTACTTTTGATCTCGCTGAAGTGATTACCAGTTATGTTGGTAAGGACAAACAGTTTGAGGGCGTTTCTGAACAATGGATGTCTGAGACGTTGGCTCACAAGCCTTGTCTGTTATTAATTGATGGCTTGGATGAAATCGCCACTCAAAATGTTCGGCAACGTTTTTTGGAAGCCTTAGCCGCCTTTGTCCAAAACCAAACGTTTGCCAAGGTTCGTTGTTTGTTAACGACACGCCCGCATGGTTTTCGGGATGTGTCTCTGAGTGCCCAATTTCAACGCACTGAAATACAAGCGTTTACAGTCGATGAGGTTGCCGAGTTTATCCGACATTGGTATGAAACCGCTTATGAGTTTGACTATCAAGACGAAGCCCATGCCTTGATCAGTGCTATCCAAGCCAATCAGCGCGTGACTGAAATTGCTCAAAATCCATTGTTGTGTACCATCATCGCGATTATTTATCGCAATAATCGCGTCTTACCTAATCGCCGAGTGGAATTGTACTTCAAATGCTGCGAAGCTTTATTAGATACTTGGGAACGCAATAAGCTTATTAAAGAATCGGGTTTAATTGGCGGTTTTGATTGGCAGACTAAATTAGAATTGTTGATGCCGGTGGCGTATTGGTTTCATGAACACCACGAACAATTAGCCATGCCAGAAGAGGCTGTCGTTAAACAACTGGCTCACGCCTTAGAACGGTTGAGGAAAAAGAGTGGCTTAGCGTCTAGCAATAAACCAATTGAACAAGAAGCCCGTGATTTTATCAAAGCGATTCGGGATCGCAGTGGTTTATTACAAGGGCGTGGTGATGGCACATTAGAATTCACCCACCGTACTTTTCAAGAATACCTTGCCGCTCGCCATATTGCTGCCCTACCTGATCCGATTTATATTGACAGGGTGATGGCACATTTGCATCAAGCGTGGTGGCGAGAGGTGCATTTATTGGTGATTGGACATTTAGGTTCCTGCGGTGGTGGTGATGCTGAAAAAGCGGAACGTTTGCTGCTGACGATCCTAAATGTTTATAAAGCACCGAGTCGTTGGTTATTGCCGCCGACAAACCAGTGGTTATTCTTGTTAAACTTGGGCAAGTGGCTCCCTCGTTTCCAATGGCAAAAACGATTGGCATGGCATTTAATGCGAGAATTTGAATTAGCCGCGCAAGGTTATGCGGATTGTGCTATTTCAGCCAAAACGCGAACCTTAACCACCACATTTTCTCAATTCGCTGAACAACGTGTTTCAAAATGGATCAATAATCCCTTTTATGAGGCACAATTATCCTTTCTCTTAACAATCCTTAAGCAACAAGCTTTACCTCGTGAGACTGTCATTGCTATTTTCATAAAGGCGTTACAGGATCAAGATAAATATGTGCGACGCGTTGCCGCAGAAAGTTTAGGGCAATTGGGCGAGACAAGCCCAAAAGTGATTGACGCACTGCTGTTGGTGTTGCAGAATAAAAAAATGTGGATGCGAAGCGCAGCCGCTAAAAGTTTAGGGCAGTTGGGCAAAACAAGCTCAAAAGTGATTGACGCACTGCTGTTGGCGTTGCAGGATGAAGAATGGTATGTGCGACGCGCTGCTGCTTCAAGTTTAGGGCAGTTGGGCGAGACAAGCCCAAAAGTGATTGACGCGCTGCTGTTGGCGTTGCAGAATCAAGATGGATATATACGATATACTGTCGCTTC
>NBMI01000251.1 GCA_002085445.1 Candidatus Parabeggiatoa sp. nov. 2 | reverse complement strand
TCTGCGTATGGCTCATAAACGATGAACTTAAGTTGATTCTGTTGAATAACTCTTTGAGCCAATGGACGTTGTAAAAAAGAATTGTACGTTTCCTTCAGGCACAGCCAAATACAACATGCGGGTTGGCTTGAGTTCTTCCAAGGCAATATGACAGTATTGTGGGTGAACCTATTATGTCATTAAAAAAAAGCCCCAAGGTTATAGAATCGAGGGGCTTTTTTTATAAACCATTGATTTTATTAAAAGCAATCTAGTTTTGATGCTTAAAATCAATGGGTTACGATTTTTTTCGTCACGCCAGCAATAAATATTCGGGATTGTCGCACGCCTTGACAATCTCCTGAGCAATCAGGGCCTCAATATCTTCATCATCAAACCCCAGCGAGTTTTTTAACATGCTGCGAGTTGCGTAGCCGTTCCCACCCTTTCCAAATTTCTGGGCATACCACGCTTCCACTTTTGTGGCATTTGGCGATGCGGTGAGTGAGGGGGCGACTGACGGGTAAGGCTCGCCAGTCAAGTCGCTGAGCCACCGATTAGCCGCTGCGGGGGATTCGATGTATAAGCCCCTGTAATCCTTGCACAGCGTCATCCGCATGATTAGTGGGAATGACAGCACATGACAGCAAGTCCGTGAGGTTTTCATCATGAGGCAAATTTTCTTTGGATCTATTGGACGTGCTGTCATTGCTGTCATTTTTTCTGTCATTTTGGGTGAAGACTGGCGTGTTAAAACGATGTTCAGGCAAATTTTGTTTGTCATTACTACTGACATTGCCGTCATTTGCTGTCATTCTTAAAGATATCCCTTTATACTTGCGTGCCTTTTCTGTTCGTGTTGCTTCAAAGCCGCGTGCTTTGATTTCCCTACCAAAAACATTGTTCGATAACGCCCGTTCATTATTTTCTGCACACCAAGCTTGGTATGTTTTAAATAAAGCGGAAGTAATAACAACGTCGTTAGGATTGTCAGTCACACAACAATCATTAAGGAACGCACCAATTACGTCTTGCTCGCTTTGATAATCCCGCTTGGCTTCTGCCATAACGGAAGTTTCATCAAGGCCCTCACGTCGATAATGGAGACATCCTTCGATAAGCCAGTTCAGAATTCCAGACGACTCTTCGGCTAAAAATTTCGCCGTGAGGCCCCCAATCATCTTGCTTTTGGGAATCTTATTTAAAAACGGGATAAGTTTTACCCGTTTCCAAATCCCGTTGTTGTTGTCTTTGATAACGGGCTTGTGGTTTGTGTCAACCCAAATCGTGTGTTGTTGGATAAAAGTAAAGAAGTCACCACCCATAAACCGCCCCTTGATTGTTTGGTTTGTCAATTGCTTAACCCGTTTAACATTAAGGGGCGTGTTTTTCTCAAATTCACTTGACGTGATCAGCCGCTTTCCCTTCAAACCCGCAATTTCAGTGGGATGCGAGCCATGCTTCTGTTTTATCAATAACGAGTCAGGGGCCTCATCACCATAATCACCCAAGAGAAACCGGATAGTGTCCATAAAAGTTGACTTTCCGTTATCCGAATCACCATACAAAATGTAAAAACTCTGTGCGTAAATTTCACCCGCCATTGAGTAACCCGCTGCTTTTTGCACAAAATTAATTAACTCTTGGTCACCTTTAAAACACCAGTCAACGAAGGCATCCCATTTGGGGCTTTTAGCATTCGAGTCAAAAGTGACATTAGCCATTTGAGAAAGCAACAAGTTAGGATCGTGTGGCAATAATTGCCCCGTTTTTAAATCCACAATGCCGTTAGCCACATTTAATAGCATTGGGTGCGCGTCCAATTCATCTTGGAGAATGCTAACCATCGGGCGTGCTTGCTCAACCATAGCTTTCATGCGCGTAGCATTTTCGCTGTTAAACGCATGTTTTGTAATGAGTTTTGCTTCAGCTTTGGTGAGCCGAACATCAGTGGCCTCATTGAGAATGCTGCGAACCGTGCTATGTGCAAGTTTTGTCACGCGCATTTTGTGCTCACATTCCCATTGGCAACCACTCCAGACATACCATGCGTTGTTTTGATTACAATACCGAATACGATCACCATATAAATGTACGAGACGCTCGGAATTGCCCAAATCGGTGAAGGGAAAATTTGGCTTTGCTACAAAATTGTTGTTTGGCTCTTCCACTTCACCCGCAAGCTGTGCAATTATGCGTGGTAATGGTGGCGGGCCATCTATTGCACCGGTGGATACAATACCTCTTGATTCAAAAGTTTTTGTCAACCCCATTGTGGTGACTTTGATTGTGCCCTGTCCATAAGTACGCCCATCGGCATAATGCCTTTCATCCCATTTATCCCGCATTCGCCCCGACTGCCTAAAAAGACTGTCAAGTTGATAGTCACCGCCGCCCATTTCACTGTGGGTATAGAAAGCCAGAATCCCACACAAAGCCAAGTCACCACGCGAGAAATCGTTATCACCGCCACCATTCCAAAGTGCCTCAAATTTTCCCGAGTTGCGCGCTTTGTGGCAAAGATTTAAAATATCGTCATTGCTGAAAGGACCCGACTGAAATTTGTTTGCAGTGGGTTTAAAAGACTTGACAACCGCATTTTGCTGTTCTGGTTTTGTAAAATACTTTTGATGCAACCAAACCAAAGCGTCACACAATGCCACAATATCCTTACTCGCACCGTCAAGGATATTGCCCGTGGTTGTCAGAAAGCGTGGTGATGTCCAGTCATACCACTCAATGCCTTGGTTCGGGTATTCGGCCGTTGCGAGTTTGACCTTAATCTTTTTGCTTGGTGGCAATTCGCCATAACAAAAGATTCGGATTCCTTCGTTGCTTGGTGAGATTTCACAATAGGAGTCATTGAAATACTTCAATATTTCAAGACTTTCTGGCGAGAAAACTATTCCTTCGGGGGTATGTTTGAGACAATGGTCAATGTCAATCCCAACAAGCCCGTCTCCCTCTGTGAACACAAAACCGATTCCTGATACACTGTCCGGCGCGGTTAGTGCATAATTCAGTGCGGTTTGAAAATCGCTATAGGTTGATGGGTCATTCGACTTAGCGGGTTTCCCCGTTCGTGCATTAATAGGGGGCTTTGTGATTTTCACATCACCACTTTTATTTTTCCGCTCGACATAACGCCAGCAAACCCAGTGGGGAAGGTTAGTTAGTTGGCAGGGTATGAGGTTGGCACTTGTGATGGTTTTGCGTTGGCTAATCATTGCACACCTCCACAGACGGGGTGGCAACGATAAGGCCATCACGACTTAACAAAATTTCCACAGAGACATTGAAAAGTGATATAATGTCCTGTGCTTCGAGTGATGATGTTTTGGTTTTGAGATTTGGACGGACAGCAAGACTATTGCTTTGGGCAAACATAAAGCCAGCACTGTTGTACCAGCCAGCGTTTACGAATGTTTCCCGCATATCGGACAGATTACTTTTGGCAAAGTGTCCATTGCGAAGGTCAAATGTGATGCCGTCAAAGTTGAAACGGACTAAAGTATTGTCACTCATTGAATCACCTGTTTTAAGTGTGTAGGTGGTTTGTGGCGTTGGTGGGCAAGGCTTAGACAAGTCTTGGCCCACTGATTAATTTTAGAGTGTATAGTATAGCACTTTGTTGTTTATTGTGATCATGTTTTTTCTACATTTGACATGGAGATCATTCTAATTGTAGGAAGTCTCCTACTATTTTTTTAGGTATTTGAAAAGGCAATGACTTTAATAGTCTCTTTGCTGAAATACGCCATTATATTTGTGGCCAAAGCTTCACAACCAAGGGGCTTTTTTTTGGCTATCCCATTACAATTTCGCACGTTGCCGGTGCAATTTTGTCCCGATACATCATTGCTACTTAATTCAAACGTGAATTAGCTGCCGATAATTCTTTAATTCTGTTAATTCGGATTCAGACAATTGAGGCGGTGAGTTTGCCGTAGGCGATGGATTTGTAGCCGTCGGCGTGAGCCTTGAGTTCAATCTCAAGGCTCAAAGCTTAAGTACGTGTCAGGGCACTCAATCAAATGGGGCCTATTTTGGCGACGCTCTAAGTGCCTCTATTTTTAGGGCCATTGTTTCATTTTGTTGTTGCAGTTTAGTAGGCGCTTCAGCGCCTAAGTTTGTAGTATTTGTTTAGCGCCTAAGTTTGTAGTAGGTGCTTTAGCGCCTAAGTTTGTAGTATTTGTTTAGCGCCTAAGTGGTAATAGTTGAGTTGTTTCACCGGCACCCTGGCCCTATCAGGACAAGGTTTTTTGGGAAGGGGGACGGGTTTTTAGGTTTTTGGCGTTAAGGCGATAAATCGCCTACTATAAATCTACAAACGAATACGATTTTAATGGGTGTTGGTTCTTTTCCCAATTTAGGCGATAAATCACCTACTACAAACACTACAAACAATTTCAATTGTTGAGTTGTTTCACCGGTGCCCTGGCCCTCTATTGAAAGGAGTTTTTGGAAAGGGGTAAGGGTTTTTGGGGTTTTTGGAATTAAGGTGATAAATAGCTTACTACAAACGAAAACGATGGGTGCTTTTTTAGTAAATCCACAAACCCCATAATCCTTACCCCTTTCTAAAAAAAAACCTTTCAGGAGTGGGCCAGGGTTGTGATGAAATAGGTTAACTATTCTCAGAGTAAGTGCTTGATTTACCTAACACGCGCCTACTACAAACTTCCCGGTTAAGGCGTTTGCAAGCCTACTACAAACTTCCTTCCCAATTCAGGCGATAAATCGCCTACTACAAAACTGTAAAAGCGAACGAAGCTATAAAATTACTTGAAAACCTCATCAAAAAAAGCCTCTTTCTCCAATTGCGCTTGCCATTCTCGATGCCATTTAACCGAGTCATATTTATCCTCAGACTTTAAAGCTAAAAAACGAGTGGCTTCGAGGAGACCTAATTTGTCAATTAAAGCCTCAACCGCTTGACTGATCAGTTGTTCTTCTGTCATCAATAGAGTTTCTGTCATTGTAAGTCCTCCGAGACGATAAATTCAATGGGGTTCATAGCCACTAGAGACAATGAGGTTTTTTTGCATCTTTTTAATAGTTTATCATCACAAGTGATAAAAACGTCAGCTATTTGTTCTGCATAAGCCAGATGAGCCGCATCTGCAACGCCAAATTTGAGCGCGTGAAGTTCGTCGGCTCTTTGACGTGCCTTGTCAGCGTCGTAGGGGATTTTAGTGTTACCTTGGTTTAACAAGGCTTGTATTTCAACTCGTTTCTTTAACGAAGTTATTGCATTCACTTCCTTGAAATGCACAGGAGAAACAACCGCTTGATACTGCCCTTTTTTAATATGTTGTGTGATCAAGTAAAACGCATCTGTTTCTGATCTGATCCGCAGAAAATTCTGATCATCAAAAGGACGACAATAAGTACAAACGTCTAAATATAATCGTTTCATGTTATTTCACTACTTAATCTGTTTCTGGAAATTTGCAAAACTCTGAAAAAGCGTAACGCACCCGGTTTGAGGATTGGCTGCGTTACGGGAAGGATTATCAAGGTGCCGAGGCTTTTATCGTTGCCATCCGCTTATTCCTTTCGGCCATTTGCTGATTTAGGCGTGGCATCATGGCTTCAAGCGAAGTCATTTTGTCTTGCTGTTCGGTAATGGTAGTCGATTTTTGGTAGATGAGTTGCTGCTGTTCTTTGACGGCTTCAACCAGTACGGCGGTGAGTTTGCCGTAGGTGGATTTTTAGCTGTTGGAGTCGGTGGACAAATTAATGCAGGTATTTTAAATCAATCACTTATAACCGTAATCGTTAACCTGTTTCATCGTCATCTTGGCCCTATCCTGACACGGTTTTTTGGGAAGGGTAGGGTTGTGGGGTTTGTGATTAGGGCGATTACAAGCCTACTACATACTACAAACTTAACAGGATTAAGGCGATGAATCGTCTACGACAAACGACATACGTCCCACTACAAACGGTTGGACGAAGTTTGCAAGGTTGTGAGGCTGGGCTTTCTAGGTGGCTGAGACGAGGCGTTGTATTGTCTGTCGCTCAACCCCTAAATTCAATCACCAACTCTTGACCTAAAGCGTGTGCGGCTTTTTGTAATTGAGATAAAGTCGGATTAGTTTGGCTTGGTTCAATCTTTTGGTTGGTTTGCCAAGTGCTAACCATTGCTTTTGCCACTTGTTCTTGGGGCAAATGTGTGCTTGCGAAGTGCAATAATAGGGCCGCTTGTACTTCTGCCGTAGGTGCAATCAGGTAAATATCTTCACCTTGTGCTTTTTGGGGAAGTGGAATGGGTTCTTGATGCGCTAATGAGGAAGCTAATAACGCATTGAGAACATCAGCAGCCATTACCTTGGCATGAGTTAAGTTTTATCCAAAAGTAAAGCCATTATCAAGATCAAGAAATTGTACATAATAGACACCGTCTTCGAGCCAAATCCGTGCCGGGTATAAAGCTTGTAATCTCTTCATTATGAGTTTTACCCCAGTAATGCGTTCAATACTCTTAAGTGTGCCAATCGGTAAATCTTTACTATGTATAGGTACTGGCACCGTTTTACTCTTTTTTTTAAGAATGGTGTGACGAGTTCTACGATCAATCACCCACCCCGCTTTTTGTAGCAGTTTGTAGTAGCGCATTTTTGCGTGCGTTTGTAGTAGGCGTTTTAGCGCCTTGCGTTTGTAGTAGGTGCTTTAGCGCCTAAGTTTGTAGTAGGTGCTTTAGCGCCTAAGTTTGTAGTAGGTGCTTTAGCGCCTAAGTTTGTAGTAGGTGCTTTAGCGC
>NBMI01000250.1 GCA_002085445.1 Candidatus Parabeggiatoa sp. nov. 2 | reverse complement strand
TATGGTTCTATTGGTGGACTTGGTGCTAAGTTCCGTCCGGTGCGTGATGGGTGGATAGCCGATAAACACGTATCGAGATTACCGCAACGGATATGGCGTGTGACGTTATCTGATTCGTTAGATGATATAAAAGCCAATAGAGAAGCAGCTAAAGAAAAAGTGGTACGTCATATTTTTAGAAATATCAAAGAAGAAGATAAACGTAAAGAGTTATTTAAAAAGTTAAAAAATGATTCTGTTTGGGTTAATGATCGAGGATAAAGTTTTTTGTGCACAAAAAACTTTATCCTCGATCCCTATTTGCGCCGCCTCATGCGGAAATATTGGAAACCTGGCAAAAACCATACTTTTAATCAAATTGTTTTAGAACCAGGCAGTTATAAGTGTTTTTCGCATAATGGTAAAAATTATATTGAAGTCATTAGCTTAAAAAGAGGAGCACGCATTGCCATTCCTATCGGAACTAATTATTCCATAACGGGACAAATTAGATTAATTTTGCGCGAAGGTCAAGTAGAAATTCATTATACAATAGATAACACAGATGAGAGAGCTTGCGGTACGATCGAACTTGGTATCGATAAAGGTTATACAGAAGCATTTGTTGATTCTGAAGGTGAGTTTTATGGTAAAGGATTAGGTACGATTTTATCAAAAGAATCAGATTCCTTAAAGAAAAAATACCAAAGACGTAATAAGATTAAAGCCGTTTTGGTTCAAGTTGAACATCCTAAAAAAGCTAAAAGAATACGGAAAAAAAATCTTGGCCGAAAGAAGCTTAATACAAGGTTAAAACAATTGTTTTCACAGCGGTCAATCGCATTGTTGATAAGGCGGAAACGGTCGTTTGCGAAGATTTAACCAAAACGTTTAAATCAAGGAATTTAGAAAAAAAATACCAATCGCAGATTGAGCGGTTGGGTGAAAGGTTTACAAGGAATTTAGGAAAAAATACCAATCGCAGATTGAGCGGTTGGGTGAAAGGTTTAATGGCTTCGGCCATTGATATAGTAGCTTCCCGAAGAGGTTCTAGGGTAATTTTGGTCAATGCGGCGTTTGATATAGTAGCTTCCCGAAGAGGTTCTAGGGTAGTTTTGGTCAATGCGGCGTATACTTCTCAAATTTGTTCAAAGTGCGGATGCTTCGGCAAACGTACTGGGTGCAGGGCAGTTATTCGGTGGCTTCCCTTCCAGAAGGTGAAGCAAATTTTGCTTGAACGTTGTCGCCAATCGGATGAGACAGCCCATCCTGAACGGAAGGATCAACTCATTTAAGTTAAGTTATCAACGGAGGGTGAATTATCTTGATTCTTATTTTGTTACCTGCTTGATGAGAGGTGAGTAAGTCTGAGTAAGAAAAAAGAAGCTGAACAAGTCAATCTTCGTCAACATCATCTACTGGCATTGCGCCAACACATTCAGTGGGTGTATGATACTTTTTCTTCTGTTCCAGAAACGAATGTGACGATCCGCTAGATAGGATAAAAACAGGGATAGTCAACCAAAAGCACTTCACTTGATGGCCCAAATCGGTCAACAAGGGGCACCTTTTGAAATATTTCTCGGTGAAGATTTTGGCGCTAAGAAAAATAACAAATCAAAACCGCTGGAGTCCAAAGCTTTGTACGTGAACATGGAGTCCAAAACTTCAGCTTTGGACGAAAAATAACAAATCCAAACCGTTGGAATCCAAAGCTTCAACTTTGGACAAATAACCCATAATGGAGAATACCAAATGCCACAACAATTCTTACTGTTATTAACACTGCTGTTAGGCACAGTGATATTTTCAATATCAACCACAGTCCATGCCAATGATGAAGCCCAGATAAAAAACGTCATCAACACCGTTTACGAACAATTTTGTGTTGGCAACTCTCAAGGCGCTAAGAGTTATAATGCTTTCTTAAAAACTTCCCTTTTCTCAACAAAGCCAGAAGTAGCAGAAAAACGCCTCCGACAAGCCATCTTTTTTACTCAAGCCAAAAATATCCAAACTGACAACGTTATGTTGCAGATACTATACCGTTTGCAAAGGCAACTCGGAAAACAATTAAAAACCCAGCAAAAATGGAAACAATCGAGTTATGCCTATCGACAAGCTAGAAACAGTTTGAGCCAACTTCGGAAAATCGCGGCGTTCCAAGTGGATGCCAAAATTCACAAAACTTTCAAGCAAGTGTCTTACGAACTCATAGACATTTTGCTAAAAAGATATGAAAACGAGCCAGCAGAAAATCGACAAACTCTACAAACTATCCTAAGACAACTCATAAATGTAGCAGAACGCATTAAACAAGCCGAATTGGAAAACTATTTTCAAGACGAATGTCTTGTCGAAGGAAATATTGGGCGCGTTGAAAATAACTTAACCAGCAACACTGCGATATTTTACCCCATTATCTTCCCCAAAAACGCCAACCTTCCAAATCGTTCCGCCGAATTATTACTGATTTCGTCCAACAAACAAATAAAGTGGATAAGACAACCTCAAAAATGGCGCTCTGTCACTGACAGTATTGCTGAACTGAACGAAAAAATAAGCCAGTTTCGCACTAAACTAGAAACGCCAGGGCGATATTCGCGTAAACTCATTAAACAATACGGGCAAGAACTCTATAAAATATTCATAAGCCCCCTAGAAGAGGAAATAGATAACCTAGAAATACTGGTTTTTGTGCCAGACGGTGCCTTGCGTACTATTCCTATAACGGCTCTGTTTGATGGCAAAGCGTTTGTTGTGACTAAACATTATGCAGTAGCGACTATTCCGGGGCTAACCTTGACAAAATCGGTAGGAAAACCCCTTAGGAAAAATCCTCGAATCCTTCTAGGTGGTACCTCTAAAACCGTTCGTCTTTCCGATACCCTGCGTTTTGACGCCTTAGCCCACACTGACAAAGCCTTAAAAAGCATCGAAGAACTTTACCCCCGTCGTAGCACGACTAAACTATTTAAACAAGGACAAAGCTTATTTAAAATCAGTCAGTTGAAACGTGAAATGCACAGTATACGCCCTTACACGATTATGCACTTACACACTCACGGCATTTTTCAATCAGGAGACACAAACAATAGTTTCTTGCTCACAGACGATATCATCGAAAACGAGAATGGTAGCCGATTAACCATGAAGCGTCTTGAAGAAATTCTTAGCATTGGCGAATTACGTCATTCTCCCATAGAATTACTGACATTAAGTGCTTGTCAAACCGCCCAAGGAGACGAACAAGCAGCCCTTGGATTAGCAGGTGTCGCGTTCAAATCAGGCGCAAGAAGCGTGGTAGCCACTTTATGGAATGCCGATGAACCCAGAACAACCGAATTAATGCGCCGGTTTTATGAACAACTTCGTGAGCAAAAGCTATCGAAAGCCAACGCGTTACAACAAGCTCAACAACAAATGCTGGACATACAATTTTTCAAAGAACAACAAAAATGCCACCCTCAAAAAGAAATTGCCAAAGACAATCAAGGAAAAATAACATACTGTCACCGGAAAGCCGGAGAAGCTTTAATGCTCCCCACCTACTGGGCACCGTTTATCTTAATAGGAAACTGGTTTTAACCGTTTGTAGTAGGCGATTTATCGCCAAATATTTTCTTCAATAACTACAAGGATTAGCTTCGTGATCCTTCGGTTCGTTATAAAAAAGGATTTTTTATCCGTTATTATAACGAATCCTTGTAGTTGTTTTCGTTTTTATCCGTTATTATAACGAATCCTTGTAGTTGTTTTCGTTTGTAGTTTGTAGACGACCTAATTTGGGGGCCATAAAACGATTTGAATGATTTCAAATCAAATCATGGCCCACAAAATGAAATAAACGCAAAAGACTTGCGTGCGTTAATTGTTAGCATTATAACTCTGTGACACTCTGTGGCACTCGGTGAACTGAAAAAATGGGTTATTTAGACGGCCTAATTTGGGGGCCATAAAACATTTTGAATGATTTCAAATCAAATCATGGCCCACAAAATGAAATAAACGCAAAAGACGCAAAAGACGCAAGAGACAACCAAATAAAGTTGCGCATGCAAGCGTCACTAGCGTGCGTTAAAATCCTTGATTTCATAATAATTAATTCAACCCTTAATCCGCATTAACAGGAAACCAAATCATGGCAACACCAATCAACCCATTAACTCTCATCACGGGCACAGTCCTACTAAGTTTATTGTCCAGTGTTCAAGCCGAAGTTATCACAGACGGAACAGTCGGCCAAGGGCCAGCTCGCTTACTGGAAGGGCCCAATTATCAGATTAGCGATGACTTAGGCACCCAAAGTGGCACCAACTTGTATCATAGCTTCGACAAATTCAACATCAACACTCGCGAAACTGCCACATTCACCGGCCCACAAAACATCAACAACGTATTTGGGCGAGTCACCGGCGGAAGCGAATCCTTCATTGACGGACAAATCCGCTCCGAAATGCCCAAGGCCGATATTTACCTGATCAATCCCAATGGCATTCTCTTTGGCGAAAATGCCTCTTTGAACGTGCCCGGCTCTTTTTACGCCAGTACCGCGGACAAAATTATCCTAGAAGACGGAACCGAGTTTAGCGCAACCCATCCACAAAACCATCCGCCAACACTCTCAGCCGAACCCTTTGAAGCTTTTGGGTTTTTAGATAACAATCAAGCGCCGCTTTCCGTCAACGGGAGTTCCCTAGAAGTCTCAAAAGAAGGAGAAACCTTGGCATTGGTGGGCCGTCAGGTACAGCTTGAAAATGCTGAAATATCATCTGGCGGACAGATTAAGATTGACACTAACAAGTCAGCTACAGGTGATATTACCGTGGCGAATTCCAAAATAACCGTTATCACTGAAGGTGAAGGCCGACTATTTTTCCGTGGTGGAAAATTAGTGGTTAAACAATCCGCCATCCAAATGGATTCAAAATCAGCTAACAGTCAAATTGAAATTGATGCCACATCCATGCAATTAACGGATAATTCTAGGATTTCCATGAGATCCTCAACAACAGAGGTGGGCAAGGTAGTCATAGGTACCGGTCATTTAGACACGTTAGAAGTCAACAATTCGACCATCAGAACAAATACCTATGATGGCACTGGGAATTCCGGAGATGTTTTTTTAGAGGCTCAAGAAATAGAAATGAGCAACGGTTCTGAGATCAATACTCAGACTTCTGGAGATGTTTTTTTAGAGGCTCAAGAAATAGAAATGAGCAACGGTTCTGAGATCAATACTCAGACTTCTGGCGCTGGGAATGCAGGACGACTTCGGATAACCGCTGAAAATTTAGAATTGACAAACTCCCAGATTCAGGCCGAGACTACCGGTGCCGGACAGGGTGGCGAGGTACGAATTCAAGCGGCAAACAGTGTGACGCTCTCAGAGGAAAGTGGAGTCGTCGTGGCTGCGCTTGGTCAAAAAGAGGGCAGTGGTGAAGCGGGTGTACTAGAAATTAACACCGGCCGTTTAAGCGTCACCAATTCCACTCTGGCGGCCGGTACCACCGGGCCCGGCAAAGGAGGCTCGGTGGAAATTAAAGCCAATGACAGCATAACACTCTCTGGTAACAGTTCAGTCGATATTGCCGGCGCACCACTGTATGCCATCACCGTTGATACGCGAAGTACCTCCCAAAGCGGAAACGCTCAAACGGCCTACATTGAGACACCTCGTTTAACCATGACTAACGGAGCCACTATCAGTGCGGCCACCTTCGGCCCTGGTAATGCAGGTTATTTAACGATCAATGCCAATGAAATCCGTCTCAATGAGAACAGTCAGATACAGGCTGCTACTTTTAGTAGCGGAAATGCGGGGACTTTAGCCATTAATACTGGGACTTTAGAAATCAGAGATTCCTCTATTGCAGTGGGTACCCTTGGATATGGAAAGGGAGGCCAGTTGCAAATAAAGGCGACGGATAGCATAACACTGTCTGGTAACAGCTCACACAATATTGCCGGCGCACCACTGTATGCCATCACCGTTGATACGCGAAGTACCTCCCAAAGCGAAAACGCTCAAACGGCCTACATTGATACACCTCGTTTAACAATGACTAACAGGGCCACTATCAGTGCGGCCACCTTCGGCCCTGGTAATGCCGGTGATTTAACGATCAAAGCCAATGAAATCCGTCTCAATGAGAGCAGTCAGATACTGGCCGCTACTTTGAGTAGCGGAAATGCGGGGACTTTAGCCATTAATACCGGGACTTTAGAAATCAGAGATTCCTCGATTGCAGTGGGTACCCTTGGATCAGGAAAGGGAGGCTATCTGCAAATTAAGGCAACGGACAGCATCAAACTATCGGGTGAAAGTTCAAATCGTACTTCAAACGAAATACTCACAGATGGCATACCGTTATTTAGCATCACCGTTGATTCACGAAGCAGCGGAGATGCCACCAGCACGGGAGAACCGATCCGCATTCAAACCCCGAATTTGACCCTGGAGAATGGAGCCGCTATCAGTGTTGCCACCTTCGATTCCGGAAAAGGAGGGAATTTAGAAATCGAAGCGGAAAATATCTCCGTTGAAAATTCCAACATTGTCGCAACGACACTCGGTTCAGGAGAAGGCGGTTCTATAGACATTTTGACATCCAATCTAGAACTCTCTGGTACGACGAACAATTCTTTCTTAAAAAAATACGACTTCTCAACGATTGATGTCAGTACCCGTGGCAGACAACTATACAGTGGCAATAGTGGCCGATTAACGATTGCGCCCTCCTCCGAGATACGTCCCACGCTCAAAATACGTGACGGTGCTTCCATGAGTAGTGCTACCTTTGGGCACGGACAAGGGGGGGATGTAAGACTGGATGTGAACACATTGACGCTGACTAACGGCGGCCATATTACCAGTTCTTCTAGCAGAGAAGGCCAAGCCGGCAAAATTACCATAACAGCATATGAATACATCAACATTTTTGGAAACCAAAGTGGCATTTTCAGTACCAGTGGAAACGAAGATGACGAAAGCAATGTAGTCGCGACGGGAAATGCCGGGAAAATCACCCTAGGCGAAAAAACCAAGCCCGTTCTAACGCTGAGATTGGACGACGGTGGCAAAATTAGCACCACGGCTTATGGCACGGGCGATAGCGGCTCCATTGAACTGTTTGTTGACGATTTGCAAGTTCCTGATGGCTCAATTACTTCCGTCAGTCAACAAGGCCGTGATGGGGCCAATCCCGCCAATACGCATTGAAAGTTCCACAACCGGTGTCAGTGCCGCCGGAAAAATTACCATAACGGCCTCTGAATACATCAACATTTTTGGAAACAACAGTGGCATTTTCAGCACCAGTGGCGAGGAAAATAATACACAAGCCACGGGAAATGCGGGGAAAATCACCCTAGGCGAAAAAACCAAGCCCGTTCTAACGCTGAGATTGGACGAGGGTGGCAAAATTAGCACAACGGCTTATGGCACGGGCGATAGCGGCTCCATTGAACTGTTTGTTGACGATAGATAAAGAACGTCAGACGGTTGGGCGCATTGAAAGTTCCACAACCGGTGTCAGTGCCGCCGGAAAAATTACCATAACGGCCTCTGAATACATCAACATTTTTGCAAAACAAAGTGGCATTTTCAGTACCAGTGGAAACGAAGATGACGAAAGCAATGTCGTCGCGACGGGAAATGCTGGGAAAATCACCCTGGGTGACAAAACCGCGCCGGTTCCAACGCTGAGTTTGAAAAACGGTGGAGAAATTAGTACAACGGCTTATGGCACGGGCGATAGCGGCTCCATTGAACTGTTTGTTGACGATTTGCAAATTACTGAAGGCTTAATCACGTCTGTCAGTCAAGAAGGCCGTGACGGGGCCACCCCCGCCAATATCACCGTAGACGTCAATAAATTGACCTTGGGAGATAAACAAGGTAACACGGGTGGTCACATTGTAAGTTCCACCGATGGTGCCAGTCCTGCCGGCAAAATAACCATCACCGCCAGTGAATACATCAAAATTTATACTAATAGTGGCATTTTTAGCACCGCTGATGAGAGTGCCACAGAAAAGGCCGGTCAAATCATTATTGGCTCGAATTCAAATCCCGTTACCTCGCTTATATTAGAGGGCGGAGAAATAAATACCACCACTTGGGGCCTTGGTCAAGGTGGCGAAATTGACCTTAACGTCAACACCCTAGAAATTACCGAGGGCGGCCGCATTGAAAGCTCTACGGAAAATGACGGTCCTGCTGGCACAATCACCATAACGGCCTCTGAAAACATCAAAATTGTTGGGAACAACAGTGCTGAGACGACCAGTGGTATTTTCAGCGAAACCAATTCCACAGAAGCAACGGCCGGCGATGCGGGCACCATAACCATTGGCGTGCAAACCTCTGGAACCGATCATCCAGCGCTACTCTTGACAAAGAATGGAAGAATTAGTACGACCACTTCCGGAACGGGCCAAGGTGGCGAAATTGAGCTTAACCTCAACAGCCTAGAAATTACCGAGGGCGGTAGTATTGAAAGCTCCACCACCGATGCAGGTTCGGCCGGCACAATCACCATAACGGCCAGTGAATACATTAATATTTGGGGAGGTAAAATACTCAGCACGGCCCTAAAAACGGGAAATGCCGGCGAAATAACGATTGAAGCCGGCAATCAATTTGGAGACACAAAAGACATACGAGAATTCATAGACAATCCAAACGACATCAAACCATTGCCTTTTATACTGGCAGAAGAAGGAGGACTCAGCTTACAGGAAGGCGGAGAAATCAGTACCTCAACTCAAGGTGAAGGAGAGGGTGGCAAGATAGAAATAACAACCTCTCAACTTGAACTCAAAAATCAGGCTTCGATTTCGGCAACAAGTAAAAAAGCAGCCATCGCAGGTAACATTGTCATTGGTACAAACCTACTTAATATGTCAGGGAGTACCATCTCAACCTCATCGGCCGCTTCTGAGGGGGGTGACGTTTTGATAGGGGTTAGAAAGGTTAATAACAAAAGGATAACTAACAGTACCCTCTCTGCTAAAGCGGGTGAACGAGGAGACGGCGGAAACTTAGAAATCCGTGGCAAGCCAGAGTATCTTATTCTTGATAACACTGATCTCATTGCCAAAGCGGAACAAGGTGATGGGGGTCAAATTGAGGTTGATGCCAACCTATTTATCGCGTCGGGCGACAGCGAAGTCTCCGCTTCATCTAATAAAGGCATTGACGGTGAAGTGAATATAGACTCCGCTCAGATTGATGTTGAAAGTATCAGCCTATTGCCCAGTCGGCCGGTTGATGCCTCAAAACTAATCAAAGATTGTGTCGCCTCGGATTCTGAGGAAGAATGGAGCCTCGTACAAGTGGGTTATGAAGTGACGACTCTCCAAAATCGGACGGGTTGCGTTAAGTAATTAGGAGTCCAAACTTTAGTTTGGTAGGAGTCCAAACTTTAGTTTGGTAGGAGTCCAAACGTAAGGAGGGATAAAGGAATTGAATTACGCTTAGTACAACGAATTGCGCGGATAAGCGAATTGAGTACAGCTAATTGCGCGGATAAGCGAATTGAGTACAGCTAATTGCGCGGATAAGCGAATTGAGTACAGCTAATTGCGTGGATAAGCGAATTGAGTACAGCTAATTGCGCGGATAAGCGAATTGAGCGAAGTGCAACGGATTGAGCTAAGTGCAACGGATTGAGTTAAGTAGACGTACTAGTACAGTAAGGCGGAAGTTTCCATACCACCCCAACGCCAACGGCTAAGTGGTACCGGGACTTCCGCTTTCTTGCACTAGGTTAGGCAAACATAATCAGAAGCAGTCTCTACCAATTCGTTTATCCGCGCAATTCGTTGTACTAAGCGCAATTCGTTGTACTATGCCTCAATTCGATTATCCGCGTTTGTGTCGTTAAGGCTAACAAATTCGGTGAGTTTAGC
>NBMI01000249.1 GCA_002085445.1 Candidatus Parabeggiatoa sp. nov. 2 | reverse complement strand
CTCCAACACAGAGACACAGAGTGACACAGAATTTCACAGAGAAATTCTTAGCTTTATAACTCCGTAAGACTTTGTGGTATTCTGTGAACTCCGTGTTAAAAAAACCAGAGGCACCGCCCCAATGCCATATCGTGCCGCTGCCCAAGTACAACGGATACGCGAACCGTAGGTCAGCGGAGCTAAATAAACGGATTTTAGGAATTAATCAATTTTTTAAAATTAGAATTTTTTTAGGTTTTTTTATCCGTTTATTTCGAGTATCCGTTGTACTACTTTAATCAAATCAGTTAGTTATTCGTTACGATATGGCATTAGGGCTAAAGCTGGGGCTTTATAACTCCGTGAAACTTTGTGGTACTCTGTAAACTCCATATTAAAAAAACCAGAGGCACCGGTAATTATTTATGAACAACACCCTGAAAATGATATCTCCTCGCACCCTTTTTGTTATTTTTTCAGCAACAATTGTTTTCCTATCTATCACCAACGTCAACAGTGCAGTTGCCAATCATCAGCTAAGGACAGCCATCACACAAACCGAACTCATCCCCAATGATATCGTGGCATACCAATTCGGATATGCCGTAGCTATCGACGGAGATACCGCAGTCATTGGCGCACCTGCTAAAAACAACCAAACCGGGGCTGCCTATATTTTTATCCGCACCGCAGAGGGTTGGAGACAACAAGCCAGACTCCTCGGCTCTGACACTAAGATCGCCAGTCGCTTTGGTCAATCTGTGGCTATTAGTGACAACACAATTGTGATTGGGGCACCCGATCATAATAGTAGCGGTGCTGCTTATGTTTTTGTACGTAATGGAGGCCGTTGGCAAGAACAAAATAAGCTTGCTGCCCCTAAGGCTTATAAGTTTGGATACGCAGTCGCTATCAGGGGTAATACCATAATTATTGGAGATCCCGAAAAGAAGGATGCTGCTGGTACAGCTTATGTTTTTGCACGCAACGGTACCGATTGGCAAGAACCTATTCAACTGACGCCCAGCGACGCAAGCGCCAATGCGTTTTTCGGAAATGCGGTTGCGATCACTGAAAATGAAAATACAATTCTCGTTGGCGCAAAGGGAAACACGCCTGACAAAATAGGTGCCGCTTATGTTTTTGAACGAGAAGGTACTCATTGGATCGAGCAAAATAAACTGGTTGCCAACCCGGCTCAACAAGGCAACAAATTTGGCACTTCCGTCGCCATCAGCGGGAATATGGCCGTAGTTGGCGCAACGAATGATGCCGTTAATGAAGCTGGAGAAACGGTTGGAGCAACTTACGTGTTTGTGCGAGATGAGAGCGGGTGGACAAAGCAAGCGAAGCTCACTGCTCACGATGCCAGTGTTAATGATAAATTTGGCATTTCCGTTGCTCTCAGCGAAAACACCTTATTAGTGGGTGCCTCTAAAACCAACGAGGCGGGTGAAAATACCGGTGTCACTTACCTTTTTACGCGTAGAGGTATCGCATGGCAATCACCCATTAAACTGATTGCTAATGACGCACATCCAAATGATCGATTTGGAAACGCGGTAGCTATCAGCGGAGACACAGCAGTGTTTGGCACGTTGAGTGCGATTGAAAGTACCGGCTCAGCTTTTGTGACTAATGTATCAACCCTCAACTGGTTTCTTAATCTGTTTTCTCCCAATGCTAATGAAGGAACGGCGTTTGGAGCGATGTTTGGATTCGACATTGCTATAAGTGGAGATACGCTAGTCGTTGGTGCCCCGTTTGATGAACCCAAGGATGAAGGCGAAAACAACCGTCTTTCAGATGGTGCCGCTTATGTATTTATACGCAAAGGCACTTTTTGGCAACAACAAGCTAAGCTAACTGTTCACGGTGCGGCGGGAGATGAGAGATTCGGCATGTCCGTTGCTATTAGTGGCGAGACTATCGTGGTTGGCGCACCTAACGAGAATGGAACAGAGAACAATATGGGAGCCGCTTATGTATTTGTCCGCAACGGCACAACATGGACTCAACAAGCCAAACTGACGCCCAATAACATTAGTAACAATTACAGTTTAGTTGGACATAAAATTTATGTTTTCTTTGGCACTTCTGTCGCCATCAGTGGTAATACTGTGGTTGTCAGCGCACCGGGTAAGTTGAACTGGCGGGCCGGCCCGATTTTGCCTTCGTCTGTGGGTAGTGCTTATGTGTTTGTCCGTGAGGAGACTGATTGGCACGAACAAACCGAGCTTAAGATCAGTAACATGAGCGGAAATGATATTGATAAACTCAATGTAGAAGAAGTTCCCACAAATATAACAGACTTTGTGAAACCGTTTGGAATGCTTATTCAGGTAGCTATTGACGGAAATACCATAGCGGTTGGCACTCCCCTTAATGATAATGTGGCAGACGATGCCGGATTGGTTTATATTTTTGAACGCACCGAGACGAATTGGCCGCCAACACCCACTTATACGCTGACACCCAGTCATGCGACTAAAAATGAACTATTTGGAAATGCAGTCGCCTTCAATGGAAACACTCTGGTGGTGGGTGCCATCGAAATTGACGCACTTAGCACTTCAGAAGCAAAAAAACCATCAAAAGTTTATGTTTTTAATCACGAAGGCACGGCATGGACGGAACGGACAACACTCACCGCGGCTGATAGCGTATCGACTTTTGGTGTTTCTGTGGCCGTCAGCGAAAACACTCTCTTGGTTGGCGCACCTTTTGACAATCTTAACAATACGGTTGGTGCTGTCCACGAATTTGTGTATGATGGCACAAATTGGGTTAAAAAACCTAAACTGACGATTAATAACGCAGATTATAACTATGGTTTTGGTTTTGCAGTAGCCATTAATGGCAACGCCAAAGTCATTGGGGTGCCCTTTTATGGTACCTTGGAAAAAGAATATCAAGGTATGGTTCATATTTTACCCTCTCTTACCCTACCCTCCGCTATGAGTGGACACTATGCAGAGCCGGTGTCGGTAGAACTCACTTGCCAAGATTGTGAAGCGATTCACTATACTTTAAAGGGTTCCCAGCCAACGACGGCCTCTCCAATCTATATCGAGCCTATTGTCCTTGACACCACAACAACCCTAAACTATTTTTCCGTGGGCGCACCGGCTGGCACAGAAACGATCACCACCCAAACTTATGTCATTGACACGATTCCGCCTGAAGTCTCTATCACGGCACCACTAGACGGTGAAACCATCAATCGTGTTGATGAAATAACCGGTAATGCCTCCGATGAAGACAGTGGTGGCGGAACCAACCAACTTGATCGCGTCGAAATGCTTGTCCAAGATATTGACACGGGTTTATACGTCAATTTGGATGACAATGGCGATTTTAGCGGTTTTACCGGTACGCCTATTTGGATTAAGGCGACGGGCACGACGGCTTGGCAACTGAATACCACGAATATTGCGTTTATTACCGGCAATACTTACGAAGTCACCGCCCGTGCGGTTGATTTAGCCGGCAATGGCAGTGACGACAGTGACGACAAAACCATCACGTTTACCTACGGGGAACGCGCATTTACCACGCTCTCTCTGTCCCTGAATAGTCACACGATTCTGCAAAACAGCCCGTTGAATGTGACTGGCAAACTAAGACGGTTCCCATCTGATCCCGATATCGAACTGTCTGACGAAACCATCGCCCTGAATATCACGACACCAGAGGGCCATACAGTCACTCAAACAGATGGTAATCCCTATACTGCTAAACTGGATCAACTGGGCAACTATCTAATCGAACTGCCCAGCCAAGTCTTTAACTTAAAAGGCAGTTACACGCTACAAGCCGTCTATGCTGGCAGTGTCACGTTGCTTGAGGCTTTTTCTGAAAATCAAACCGTGTTAGTGGGCAGTTCGGCCGGCTATGCCATTATTGTCCAAGGCAAACTCACCAACGAAGAAGGCATGGCGGCCTACGATAAAACCCTGAATCGCGTTTATAACCGATTGATTGATAGAGGTTTTCGTAAAGAAGACATCCGTTACTTTAATTATGATGACACGCAAGCGGGTGTTTATAGCGTGCCCAATCAAGCGGCCATTCAATCGGCCCTCGAAACCTGGGTATCGGAAAAACTCAACGCCGTGCCGGCACCCCTATACCTGATCATGGTTGATCATGGCAGCCGCGATACTTTTTACTTGGGTGACGAGACGATTACGCCGACGGAATTGAACCAATGGCTAAACACGCTGGAAAGCCAACTCAATAACACCGCCCAACTAGAACCGCGTAGTGTCATTATTGGGGCCTGTTATTCGGGTAGCTTTATACCGGCCTTATCCAAAGCTGGGCGGACGATTATTACCAGTGCAACTGCGTGGGAAGTCTCCTACAAAGGCCTTAAGGAAGATGATGGTATTCGCAGTGGTGAGTTTTTCATTGAAGAACTATTCCAACAACTGTGGCGCGGCGCGTCTTTGAAAGCGGCTTTTGAACAAACCACCCAACGTACTGAAATGTTTACTCGTAGCGGCCATATATCGGCTAACAAAGCCAATCCATTTTTGGATGATGCTGTGCAACATCCTTTATTGGATGACAACGGTGACAGCGTAGGCAGTAATGTGCTTTTGACTGACGGTGACGGGCAAAAGGCCGCCTCTATCTTTTTAGGGGCCGGGTTGGACTTTCAAACCAATGCTAACGCGGCGGATATTATTGCGGTTAATCCAACGATTTATTTAAGCGATTCCGAAACCCGTGCGTTATTGTTTTTAATCGTTAACGATCCTGACTTGGTTGATCCCGCGATTATCGAAATCCGTCCACCGTCCAAAATCCTGATGGCGCAAGACAGCACGGAACAGATAGACATTGATCTAGAAAACCGCTTTCTGGAATACAATGCGGCAACCGGCCGTTTTGAAATCGACTATAACGATTTCACTGAAAGTGGCCGCTATGAAATCTTTTACACAGTGCGTGACGTGGACAGTGGAGAAATCTCCCCGGTTCAACGTTCCGTCGTGTACAAAAACAAGCCGAACAATTCACCACCCAATGCTGTTGCGTTGATATTACCGGCTAACGGAACCAAAACGCGAACCGTGTTAGTGTTTGATTGGGAATCGGCCGTTGATCCGGATAATGATCCCATTACTTACAACTTTATTATCGCTGAAGATATTCACTTCAATAAGATCGTTCACCAACAAGAAGAACTTGCAGCTTCTTTGGCTATTGTAGATGACCGTGCGGGTTTAAAAGACCTAACTCAATACTACTGGAAAGTCGAAGCAGTCGATAGCTATGGGGCGATGACGAGTAGCGAGACTTTCACGTTCACCACCAATAATCCCAGTACTAATGCTGGCTGTATAAACAAAGTTGCGAAAGATTCTGTTTATTGTACTACTATTAATGACGTAGAATGTAAGATAGAAGGATTCCCAGAGATTGCTAAGGGTGAAGGTCATTGTGCAAAATGCCTACCCACAAAAGACGATTCGTATGGCCTTGAGGTAAGTTCATCTGATCATATGAGTAAAACCGTGCTTGTAAAACCCGGTACAAGTGGTCAAACGATATACTTAACACCGAAGATTGTATCACAACCGGCTATTCTCCAGTTCATCAAGCAACAACCGAGCACTGTTTATGAAAATGAAGGTTCTCTCGTATTGCATGTGACACGTACAGGAAGATTCGACAATGCCATCTCGGTTCAGTACGAGACTTCCAATGGAATGGTCAGTGGGACGCTCAGTTGGGGTATGGGAGATTCTGGGAACAAACCCATTACAATACCGATCCAAGACGATACCGACTTTGAACCCGATGAAACGTTCAAGTTAACGCTGTATAACCCAAATGGTGCCACTTTGGGTGCGTTGAGCCAAATAGACATCACCATCCGTGATAATGATAATCGGCCACCACAACATGGCAAACTGAAGTTTTCAAGCAATCAGTATCGCATTAATGAAAATGCGGGAGAGGTTCAATTGAGCGTGTCTCGTGTTGGCGGTAGTGATGGCAATGTGTCTGTCACTTATACCACCTATAACGGTTCGGCCCTAGCGGGCAGTGATTACACACACACGGAAAACACGCTTTTTTGGGCAGATGGCAACGATCAGCCACAACCCTTTTCGGTGCCTATCCAACAAGATGAGCTTGTGGAAGGCGACGAAATATTTGTGGTTATGTTATCTAATCCGACGATTTACGGAACTTTGGGGACACCG
>NBMI01000248.1 GCA_002085445.1 Candidatus Parabeggiatoa sp. nov. 2 | reverse complement strand
ACGGTTGGAATGTGACTAATACGCCTTGTGGTTGGTTTGGTGTTAGCTGTGAAAATAACGGCGTAATAGATATCCAATTAACGGGGAATAACCTCAATGGAACTCTTCCATATTTTCGGGGACTGCCCAATCTGCATTGGCTTTCTGTTGGTGAGAATCAATTGACGGGCGTAATTCCTGATTTCAGTGGCTTGCCCCAGTTGCTGGTGCTTTATCTCTATGGTAATCAACTGTTGGGCGCGATTCCCGATTTCAGTGGTTTGCCCAAGTTGCAGACGCTTTCTCTCTCTCGTAATAAGCTGACGGGCGGTATCCATGATTTTAGTGCCTTGCCGCAGTTGCAGGTGCTTTCCGTCTCTCGTAATAAACTGACGGGCGCGGTTCCAGATTTTCGTGGGTTGCCTCAGTTGCTGAGGCTTTCTTTATGGGATAATGAATTGACGGGCGCGATTCCTGATTTCAGTGGTTTGCCCAAATTGGAGATGCTTTATCTCTATAATAATCAACTGACGGGCGCGATTCCTGATTTCATTGGTTTGTCCAAGTTGCAGACGCTTGATCTGTTTAATAATCAACTGACGGGCGCGATTCCTGATTTCAGTGGGCTAACCGATTTGAGAGAACTTGATCTCAGAAACAATCAATTGTGCAAAAACACTAACATCAATTACACGGCATGGCCCATTGGATCAGTTTGGGGCCGGCCGACTCAAATAACATGGCAAGCGCAACTGAGCGGGTTTCCAACTTGCCCGGTTGATGATAAGTAGTCTAGTACAGCGAAACTTCCGTTTGAACGCAGAAACGCAACGCAGAAACGCGGATAATCTGTTGAGTGGCCCTCATTCTGTTGTTCGCCGTGTCGCTAGATTTGTCTAGTATCTAGTACAAGTACAACGAATTACGCGGATAAACGAATTGGCTAGTACAAGTAGAATGACACAAACGCGGATAAACGAATTGGCTAGTGGGGCCTCATTCGTTTAGGAGCAATATTAGTTGTAGTTGTCTATTAATTCGATTATCCGCGCAATTCGTTGTACTTATAGGACTGTCATTCGATTATCCGCGCAATTCGTTGTACTTATAGGGCCGTTATTCGATTATCCGCGCAATTCGTTGTACTTATAGGACTGTCATTCGTTTATCCGCGTAATTCGTTGTACTTGTCAGCCTTAAATCATATCTAATGTCCGCCCTTTTTTGGATTAGCTGGAGAATATTTATGTTATTACTTCGATTGTCGTGTTTTTTAGTTGGGTTGGGCGTCTATTTGGGGGGTGTCTCTGTCGTACAGGCGGCCACTGATTGTGGGGCCGTTACGGAGATTTCTCAAATTGAGTGCGAGTCGTTGTTGCAACTTTATCAGAGTACCAATGGCGCACAGTGGTTGCACAATAACGGTTGGAATGTGACTAATACGCCTTGTGGTTGGTTTGGTGTCACTTGTGAAAATAACGGTGTCACCGAGATTGATTTAGGTTTGAGTTCCCCGGGCAATAATCTCACCGGAACTATTCCAGATTTTCAGGGCTTGCCTTGGTTGCATCGGCTTGAGCTTGATAATAATCAATTGACGGGTGCGATTCCCGATTTAAGTGGGCTTCCCATATTGCAGACGCTTGAGCTCAGTTGGAATCAACTGACGGGCGCGATTCCAGATTTCAGTGGCTTGCCTCAGTTGCAAATACTTTGGCTTTCTGGTAATCAATTGACGGGCGCGATTCCTGATTTTAGTGGCTTGTCCCAATTGCAGTCTCTTTTTCTCAATGGTAACCAACTGACGGGCGCAATTCCAGATTTCAGTGGACTGCCCCAGTTGCGGGAGCTGGCTCTTTATGATAATAAATTGTTTGGCACGATTCCTGATTTTAGTGGACTGCTCAATTTAGAACAGCTTAATTTTTCTGGTAATCAACTAACGGGGCTGATTCCCAATTTACAGGCTTTGTCCAATTTGCAGATTCTTTATTTTTCTGACAATCAACTGATGGGCGCGATTCCAGATTTCAGTGGCTTGCCTAAGTTGCTGTGGTTTGATATCTCTAATAATCAGGTGTGTAAAAACCCTAATATTAAATACTCTAAATGGCTAGAGCAACTGAGCGCTTTTCAAAATTGCCTGCCTTTAAGTGCGGGTTTCACGGTGTCGCCACGGCAACAAGGCAAAGCACCACTGACAGTCCATTTAGATGCCAATCTGTCGGCTGATTATAAAGGTACTATTGTTCAATACAAATGGACAATCGAAGGGCAAACACTGTCTGGCTTACAAACGTCCGCCACTTTCACCACTGCTGGTGAATACCCCATTGTCTTAACGGTAACGGACAATCACGGTGGAACCGCTACCACGCAAAAAACGGTCACTGCCACTACCAATTGTCAGGTTGTTATGGATATTTCTCCAATGGAGTGCGAGTCGTTGTTGCAACTTTACCAGAGTACCGAAGGTGCAAACTGGGATAAAAATGACGGTTGGAATGTCAGTGAAACGCCTTGTGGTTGGTATGGTGTCAGCTGTAAAAATCGGCACGTAACCCAGATTGATTTAACGAGCAACAATCTCAATGGAAGCCTTCCTGATTTTGGTAGACTGTCCCGGTTGCAGACGCTTTTGCTGTCTGAGAATCGACTGACGGGCGTGATTCCTGATTTCAGTGCCTTGCCCCAGTTGCAGACACTTGTTCTATCTGAGAATCGACTGATGGGCGCGATTCCTGATTTCAGCGCGTTGCCCAAGTTGCACACGCTTTCTGTTGAGGGTAATTTACTAACGGACACGATTCCTGATTTCAGTGCCTTGCCCCGGTTGCAGACACTTGTTCTGTCTGAGAATCGACTGACGGGCGCGATTCCTGATTTCAGCGCGTTGCCCAAGTTGCGGAAGCTTTCTCTCAGTGGTAATGAACTGACGGGCGATCTTCCTAATTTCAGTGCGTTGCCCAAGTTGCAGAGGCTAGAGATCGAACGGAATCAATTGACGGGCGCGATTCCTGATTTCAGTGCGTTGCCCCAGTTGCAAGCGGTTTATCTGTCTGATAATCAACTGACGGGCGTGATTGCTGATTTCAGTGCGTTGCCCAAGTTGCGAACGCTCGATATCGAACGGAATCAACTGACGGGCACGCTTCCCGATTTCAGATGGCTTCCCAATTTGCTGGTGTTTGCTGCCGGTGATAATGAACTGACGGGCGCGATTCCCAATTTCACTGGGATTTCCAAGTTGCAAGTGCTAGCACTCAGTGGTAATCAACTGACGGGCGCGATTCCAGATTTCAGTGACTTGCCTTGGTTGCAGATGTTTATTCTCAAGGGAGGTAATAAACTGTGTAAAAATCCCAGTAGCAATTACGCTAAACAATGGCGAGCGCAATTGGAAGAATTTCCGACTTGCCCGATTAATTAACTAACTATTGTTTGTAGTAGGCGATTTATCGCCTCCGTTTGTAGTAGGCGATTTATCGCCTCCGTTTGTAGTAGGCGATTTATCGCCTCCATCTGGTTTGGGGGCCATAAAAGACTTTGGAAGCATTCAAATTAAGTTATGGCCCTCTATCACGCTTCATTAGTTATACTTTTTGTAGGTGTTTTTTTTGCCGCGGCGGCTGCCAAACTAAAGTTTGGACTCCTGATAACTGATAACTGATAACTGATAACTGATAACTGATAAACCAACAATGCCACTATTTAAAGTCTTTGCCACGGATGGCCTTGCCCGTCGTGGCCGTTTATATTTACAGCACGGCTTGGTAGGAACGCCCGCTTTTATGCCTGTCGGCACGTATGGTACCGTGAAAGCCATGACGCCTGAGCAAGTCGATGATACTCGCGCTCACATCATTTTGGGCAATACTTTCCATTTGATGTTGCGCCCTGGTACGGCAGTGATTGCGGCTCATGGTAGTTTGCATAAGTTTATGAATTGGCACCGGCCTATTTTAACCGATTCTGGCGGCTTTCAGGTGTTTAGTTTAGGAAAAACGCGCAAGATTAGCGAACAAGGTGTGACGTTTCGTTCTCCAATAGATGGTGCCAAAGTGTTTTTGGGGCCGGAAGAGTCTATGGCAGTGCAACGGGCGTTAGGTTCGGATATTGTTATGATATTTGATGAATGTACACCCTATCCTGCCACCGAACAGCAAGTGCGAGAGTCTATGGAACTGTCTTTGCGCTGGGCAGCGCGTTCCAAGGCGGCACATGGTAATAATCCAGCGGCCTTGTTTGGAATCGTGCAGGGCGGTATGTATGAAGAGTTGCGGATTGCTTCGTTAGCGGAGTTGGTAGACATTGGTTTTGATGGTTATGCCCTTGGTGGTTTGTCGGTGGGCGAGCCTAAAGAGGAAATGTTGCGTATTTTGGATGCTATCGCTTCGCTGATGCCGCCGGCTAAACCACGTTATTTGATGGGCGTGGGAACGCCAGCCGATATTGTTGAAGCAGTGCGCCGTGGTATCGATATGTTTGATTGTGTTATGCCAACTCGTCATGCTCGCAATGGGCATTTATTTACGAGTCAAGGTGTGGTGCGGATTCGTAATAGTCAGCATAAGCACGATTTGGGGCCTTTGGATCCAAATTGTGGTTGTTATACTTGTCAAAATTATACGCGCGCCTATTTGCATCATTTGGACAAAACGCGAGAAATCTTGGGTTCGCATTTGAATACACTGCATAATTTGTCTTATTATCAAACACTTATGCGCGGTTTGCGGCAAGCGATTATCCGGCAAGAATTGGATAAGTTTGTGCGAGATTTTTATGCGGCGCTGGAATTTTAAACGTAACATCTACATAAAAGCAACTACAAGGATTCGTTATAATAACGGATTATATTTTTGGAGGTGGATAGTGCTTGGGTATTGTTTGATGTTTTAAAAGCATCTACATAAAAGCAACTACAAGGATTCGTTATAATAACGGATAAGAATAGCCAAACTTGACAGTTTTTTAAAACCTGTTACTTGATGATCAAGTTTTTTCGTGCGCCCAAACGCCCAAGGATTGTTATAAAAAAGGATTTCTTCGCTTAATGAAAGAGAATGACAAAATTCGATAAAATCGCTAAAATTTTAGCTTTCTGGCATGAAATAAAATCGTTCCGAAGAAAGCTATTCAATCAATCAGCAAATGCTTTTGAGAAGAAAAAGTTGACTGACGTGATTTTATGCTCGTTTCTAAAATCCCTTATTATATACAATCCTTGTGCATTGTCAGACTAAAAACTTGATCATCGAGTTAAATCGGTTTAGTTAAATCCGTTGTACTATTTACCCGACTATATTTCGCCAAAAATGCCGCATATTTTTTTATTTCTGGGTATAAAGGGTGTTCTTTATAGTCAAACAATTGTGCCATGATAGTTTTTGCTTCGTCAAAGCGTCTAAAATGTTCGCCTAACAGTTTGACAGTTAAAAGTTGTGCCGCGATGCTATCAGAATGATTTGGATAACGGCTGGCAAAGTCTTGCACGAGGCTTAGTGCCAGTGAGTAGCGTTTTTCTTGGTAAGCTATCGTGGCTAAGGGTAGTATTTGGTAAGGCGTTTTAGGTTCAAAAAGCGCGTTGATATCAATACAAGCTTGATAAATAGCTAAAGCTTCAGTTAGCCGCTTTTTTTGGAGTAATAAAGTAATATAATATTGTGCTTGTGCAAAAGCAACGCTTTTCTCTTCCCAAAGGCTAAGACGGGCAAACAGTTTTTCATGGGTATCGAGCGTGTCTCCTAATTCGGGTAATTTGGCAAATAATGTTTCAATCGCCTCTTTCATTCTGCCTTGTTGCCTTGCTAACCAATACACATCATCCAAGACTTTCTCGAATTGCTTTTCTTGCGCTTTTTCCTGGGCTTCTGCTTCCCTTTCTGGCGAAAAAGAGACTTCTAAACCTAACGACTCCCGACGATGATAGACAACAAAGCCAAGCAAATGAAATGTCATCAACAGCGAGTATATTATCCCGATAAAGCGAAACAACAACGGAAAACCGTCTAACATCCAAATCACTAGCAGCAGACTATTTTGAGTGGCAATGATAATCGCGCTGGCGGGAGTGAGCAAAAGGCCTATCGCTAACACCAATAGGCCGGGCACTTTTCCCGCAAGTTGTTGAATCCATAGAAAAATTATAAACACAACCCCGAAATAAAACAATTGCTTCAAAGGCCGTTGATTGACAAAATTCCACAGTTCAAAGCTAAACATCGGCGGAGTTGCATAGCCTAATGCTGTGTGTTCAAGTACTGCATAACTATATTTCAAAGTCCAAGACAGAAATAGTACTAAGCCAAATAATCCAGCAACTGGACTTATACTAAAAATCGACAACGCCACCGAAAAAATTATCAACACGCCTAATGCATGTCCTTTGAATGGATAGGCGAGAATATAAGGAAGTTGCCGCCAAACAGAAGC
>NBMI01000040.1 GCA_002085445.1 Candidatus Parabeggiatoa sp. nov. 2 | reverse complement strand
TTAATAAAAAGATAGCAAAATCAAATAGTTCCTTAACTTAATGGCATTGAGGTTTCACCTGGGGCTATTCACATTCAACCCCTATCGGGGTTGAGGTGTCTGACACCAAACCCACAGGTTTCACCTGGGGCTATTCACATTCAACCCCTTTGGGGTTGGGCTCTTCCCCGGCCCTCCCCCAGGTTTCACCTGGGGCTATTCACATTCAACCCCTTTGGGGTTGGGGCTGGGGCTATTCACATTCAACCCCTTTGGGGTTGGGGCTCCAAAGATAATGGTATTGAGGGTTAGGGTGGTTAGTTAGGGTGATGGGTATTTTTTCACGCCTTCAACTTTTTTAATCAGCTTCTTCATTTTGTTTTTGAAAAAACGATAAGGTTTTCTTTTCAGTTTTGTTCTTAATCCTTCTACTAAGTTAAGTTGAGTCTCTTTCAGTTCAAATTCTTCCGCTAACACGGAGATAATCGTGGCATCTTCTTGATTAAATAAAGGCAGGAAGACGCGCTTTGGTTTGTTGTCATTCAGTCTGGCGTTGAGTCCTCTTAACGCATTACGGATTTCCACGATTTGTTCGGGTTGAGGCACTTTTGTCATTTCATCAAAACCCAGTTGTGCGGAAATGAATCGTTTGTCTTCATTAGAAGCGCCAATCAATTCTTGAATGGATTGTGCTTGATTGTATTCCTCCAGTTTTTCTATTTGGCATTCAACGGATTCGCCACAGAGCTTGCTGAGCAGTTTTTTGATCTCGGTTTCTGCATCACGACGGTGCTTGGTGGAAGAAAAAACTTCTTGTTCATCCCAACGCGTTAACAGGGAATTGAACTTGACTCTCAGTGCCAGTGCCTTGTAATTTTCATCCAAGTAGTCCGCTAATTTTCGATATTGTTGTAGAGAGGCGAGGTTGTCTTCTAATCTTTTAGCAATGTTGACATCTTCAGGAGTCAACAAGGGCGTATAGACGGCCCGGTGCGCTATATTTGTTAAAGCAGTGTCTAGCTTTCTTAATTGGTGACGAATTTCTACTATTCGATCCAGTGAGTCAACTTCATCAAGCTTAAGTTGAGTTTTCAGAAAATTCCGCGAGGCTTCATATTCTACCCATTTTGTTATGAGGCGGTTGACATCTGAAAAGCCGTCAGGTAAGTCATAACAGTTGGATAAATGGTTGTTTTTGCCGCAGAATAAATTGTCTAATTCATTTATCGCTTTGTCGTCATTGTCTTCATCAACAGACAAACCTTGTTCTTTTAACAGAACAAGGACTTTTTTGGCGCTGGTTTTGGGTTTTTCTGTGACAATTTCTGGCGTAGGAATCTGTCTGTCACGTTTTAGATATTTTTCGAGACTAAGAGCACCTATCGTCACACCAATCATTAGAACAAGAATCCACAGTTTAGAGTTGGAGTTCTTCAGATTGGAGTTTTGAGTCTTGCTAATAAGCGCACTCGTCCCTGTTTCGGGTTTATGAGTGCTTGTCCGTTGGTTATCAACACATTTTGATTTGTCCTGTTGAAAAAAACGTTTAAAAAAACGGAATTTATCACTAGTTTGAGGCAGGCGGCTAAAAAGTGTATCTTGTCCCCAGATTTCTAATTCTGGACGGTACACGAGTAAAGCGATGTTTTCCTTCTTCCAATTAATCGTTTGTGTTACTAGCGTCTCGAATTGAGACAAGTAGTGTTTTAGCTTTGAGTGTGCATTATCGCGTTGTGTGGCTGATAATTTGTTGATATCAATTCCTACTAATACCAAAATTTCACGGCCATGGCGTGTGCTACCCGTTTGTTCCACCGTTTGACTGACGGCCAGATAATCTTTGCCTTCTGGTTGATGGATAGCCATGCTGATGCGGTGAAAGACTTCACGTTCTGAAATGGGTAGAAGGCAGGGCGCAATAATGCAATGATTTTCTTCACCGGCACGCGGTGTTTGTGCAATCAAAAAAACAGACATATCAGTTTTTCAGTTTTTCAGTGTTCAGTTATCAGGAAGGCAGGAGTCCAAACTTTAGTTTGGTAGTACCAGAGTAGTTTGGCAATGCCAAGTTAAAACTCTGTTACCCGTCAATAGAACATTGACATGGGGAAAGTTTTCCGGGGCGCATTTCTATTTTCTTAGCAGACAAGAATCAACGTTCTCAACCCCGAAGGGGCCCCCTAGTGAATAGCGCTAGGTGAAACCTCAGTGTCATTGAGTTAAGCAACAAAACACTTACAAAAAGTATCAATAATGAAGCGCGACAGAGGGCCATAACTTAATTTGAAAACATTTTATGGCCCTCAAATTACGAAAAGTCCAAATAACCCTAAAAATATAGGTTAATAACAGGGCCCGCGTATCACTATTCTGCCAAACTAAACTCCCGCGGCGGTTGCCAAACGACGACTGCCAAACTAAAGTTTGGACTCCGGATAAACGACGCTTGCCAAACTAAACTTCCGCGGCGGTTGCAAACGACGACTGCCAAACTAAAGTTTGGACTCCTGCTAAACGAATGCCAATTCAAGGAATAAAGGATGGGTAGGGGAATGGTGGGCAACAAAAACCCGTTACCCACCCTACAAAACCGACTGGGATAATTTAATTTTTGGATATGCCCTAAACGATTTCTGCAAAACTAAAGTTTGGACTCCTGCCAAACTAAAGTTTGGACTCCGGATCACTGCTATTCTGCCCAGTCGGGCAAATGTGGTTCTGGGGGTATTCCTTCAAGCCGAAATACGGCTTGATTGGTAAACTTATGTTCGGGTGGAATAAGCTTAATATTTTTACCATTTAAGTCGGCTACACGGCCCTCAAATTGGCCTTGCCCATTGTTATTTAAGTCATTCCACCAGTCTTTCCCTTCAATCTTGACTTCTATTTTCACGGAGTCACTCAGTTTACGGGTAAACTTCTTGCGGCCAATTTCCCCGGTTGAGTCATTTGTCACCGCACTTATCCCTTCCTTTTCTATGATTTTTTTGCCATTCATGGTGACGATAATGATATTGTCGTCGGCACTTAAGTCGCCCCATTCGATTTTGGCAAGGATAAGTGTGAGTCTTAGGGGATTTTTCTTCTCAAGAAGATATTTTTTGTATTCCTCAACTTGAGCTCGCATCGTCTGCTTTGGTGCCGTACTTAAATAAGTTTCAGCACGTTCTATGTCTTTAAACTCAATCAATGCCCGATAAAAATTACGGTCTTGTGCTTTTTGCACTTGTTCACGCAAGGCCCAAATCTTGCTCTGGATTTTCTGTTCTTGAAATTCATCAGGCCAGTTGCCATAATGATCGAGTTTTTCATAAGCCGCTGACCATTTTCTGTTGCCAATAGACTGGTTGATTTGAGTCGCGAGTGATTTTAAGACGTTATCTCTAAATTTCCGCTTGAGTACTTGTAATTTAGGATCGTCTTTTGGTTGGCGCTGGCTTAAATGCAGTGCCGCATCTAAAAACTGGCCTTCATTGAACAACTCATAGTAGTCGTTTGTAAAGGCAGTCCATTCTTGTTGCGATTCATATTGAGCGATGATTTCTTCCGCTTCTACCGCATGTTTGCCCACGGGCAGCGCTTCTAGGTAGGCTCGCGCTTTTTCAACTTTGACTGTTGTCGCGCTGGCTTGTTCTACCGGTAGCCACCAACGTTCTTCTTTTTCCTGACGCAACACTTGTTCAGCTTGGGCAATGATGTGTTTCGCTTCGGCCGCATGTTTTCCGTCAGGTTTTGCTTGCAAATAGGTTTGCGCTGTTTCTATCTTGGTACGCGGATAGGTTGCGCTTAAGACGGGTTGCCATAGCCGTTGTTCTTCTTCGTTACGCAATTTTTCTTCAATTTGCGCGATAATCTTGCTGATTTCGGCCAGATGTTTACCGTCTGGTAGGGCTTGTTGGTAAGTCCGCGCGGCCTTGAGTTTGGCCGTCTGTGATTTTGTTTGTTCTACTGCTTGCCATAAGCGTTGTTCTTTTTCCTGACGCAAAGTTTCTTGGGCTTGTACGATAATGCTATTAATTTCGGCTTTATGTTCACCGTCTGGTAGGGCTTTGAGGTAAGCACGCGCGGCTTCAAGTTTGGCCGTTACCGTGGGTGCTTGTTCTACTTGTTGCCACCATTGCTGTTCGCGTCTTTGGCGCAACGTTTCTTGGGCTTGCTGCCCGATGGCTTTCACTTCACCAACACGTTCGCCGTTAGGCAGTGCCTTTAGGTAAGCATGGGCTGCCTGAAGTCTCTTTTCTGTAGAGGGTGCTTCTTGTATGACTTTCCAAAACCGTTGTTCGTTTCGGTGACGCGATTTGTCCAGTTCAGATTTCGCTTTTTCATTGGTGGCGACTAAGAGCCATGAAAATGGATGCCAAATGGGGCTGGTGTAGTAATAGTTCTCTAGCCACAGTTCTGCTTTATCGATGTCAGTTAACTGAGCATCGGGATTATTTAAGGTGCGGTGGACGTAATCATAGCTTTTTTTGTCGTCATAAGCTTGTCTACCCGACATTATCATTAATAGCACCATCGCTATTAATGGCGGCAAAACAATTAGGCGACTCCATAAAACCAAAGCACTTTGACGGCGTGCCTGTATGGCACGTTTTGCCATTTCGGACTCTGTTGGAAAGAGGCTAATAATTTTCTTTCCTTGGCATTTCAGTTTCCATAAGGAAAATGAGGGGTAGGGCCGCCATTTTTTGTAGCCAGCGACGGCTTGTTCATAGTTTTCCAATTGAGTGACATGGTTTTGGAACTGGATGGCTTCTAGGCGTTGTGCCACCCAGATAAAACCTTCTAACAAGCCAAATGAGGCGAGGGGGTTGACTTGTTTAGGAAATTCAGTTTCTTTGCCTTCGGGTGTGGTATGCCGTTCACATTGACCGAACGCGCTGACGGGAAAGGCTTTGCAATTGTCTTCTCCTACTTTGTTGACGATATCATTATATAAATCACGATGTTCGGTGGTGGGGAGTTCGTCTTTCGTTAATGGTTGTTGTGCGGCGGTATATTCAGACAATGGGGCAAGACGATCCCATTTGGTTACCAATAATGCAATGGGAATGGGTTTAGGGAATTGTATTAGCCCCATGGTTTTTTGCAGTCTATTGAGTCTTTCTGAAACGCCCTTTTTGGTTTCATTAGGATGAGGCGCGGGCGCTAACACAAAAAGCCCGTCCATACCTTCCATTTTTTCGCGCAAGTCTTTGGCGATGTCTTGGGGCGCATTTTGGGGGTTGACTAATTCGCCGCCATAATCAACGAGTCGAGCGTAAAAATCGCCCGTTTGTGGTGAGGAAAATTTGTAATCAAAGATGAAATCTATGCTTAACTCGGTTCCCTCTGGCACGGAACTGTGTTCCAAATGTTGTTTGGCTTCTTCTAGTCTATCGCTACTTTTATAGAGAATGTCGGCTTCTTTTTCTTCGGCTGTCCAAATCTCTGGCTCACCGGTAGCACGTTTAACTTCTATCGGTAACAGTGTGCCGGTTAAATTGGCGGGATGTTCTATGCGCTGCATATCTAGGGCTGCTAAAATGCAGGTTTTGCCAGAGCCTGACAGGCCGAAAAAGCCAAAATTATATTTTTTAGCCATGATTTAATGGAATGGAAAATGAAAACTGAATAATGATGAAAAATGAGTCAGCAAATAAATGAAAAATGTTGTAACGGATTTTGGGGATACCAAAATTTATGGGTGTATCCTGGGGTGTAAAATCTGTCGTCAAACGCTCAAGTTTTACCCTAAAAATTATTGTCATTTCTCTGCCCTGAGAAATCTTGTGACGTTTTAAGATTTCTCCTTAAGTCGAAATGACAAAGAGTTTTAAGAACGTGAGATCGACTTTTCAATAAGTTATATCAATTCTATTTAATATCAATCAGTTGACTGTCATTAAATGAGTTAGAATACCTTTTTAAATATAAACCCTATATTTTATACGTTAATAACCCAAGATTTGTGGGCCATATGCTGGAACGAATCAGTACAACTAATGGTTTTTTTTTAACTGATTGATAGTCAAGTCATTATAACTAACTAATTGATATAACTAATCATTTTATAAGCCATTGATATTTAAAGTCGAACTAACGTTAATAGCCTTCAATTATCCAGAAAATGGGCAACCACAAGGAAATGAGGGTGGCATGTAGGGGCAATCCCTTGTGATTGCCCTATTGGTGGTTTTGGATTTGCCTAAAGTTTGGAGTCCTGCCAAACTAAAAACGACAGCGTCGTTTGGACTCCTGGGTAATGGGCAATTACCAATGAACAATTACCAATGAACAATTACCAATAACCAAGGGCCGCATTCATCAACCACCAGGCGGAAATATTCTGTTGCCACGCGGAATTTTTTCGGTTGGTAGGCCGTGTCGCTGGCGCTGATAATGCTTTTTGGGCCGTCTCACTAAAAAATTGTTCGCCCAAACCGCGAGTCGGATTCATCACCGTTTTTGTATCATAACGCATAAAGACTTTTGCTTCAAATTCAACCAGTCTCATGGCATGGTGTCCCTGATGCAGGGCTTTTTCTGTTATAAACAGTATGGGCTTAGTGGCCTCATAAGAAACGGGCTTTGTGCCTTGTTGTCCCAATCGGCTAAACATTTGTTGACTTTGCGCCATAACGGCCGCAACCGGTGTATTGGCATTGGGTATAATAATTTTGTTGCCTTGTAGGAGAACGGCTTTTTGAGTCATTTTGTTAGCCAGTTGTTGTGTCAAAATTTTGCTCGTTTGATTGCCCGCTCGTATGGCAAATTTACCCAATGGTTTAACAAGGTGATAAGTGTGTGGCGTTAAATCTAGTCCAATTATACCAATATTGACGATGATTTCTTCACTCAACGGTTGTGCGGCTCCCGAAAAGGCCCCGGCAAAAACGACGGAAGGGACAAAAATCAACGCGTCTAGTCCCAGATTTAACATGTCTTCGCCGGTGATTTCTCGTCCTTGTGTCATCTTTTTAATCGCATAATAACTGCCGTGGAAAGGGAGCCAAGTGACTGGCCCACTTGGGGGGGGGCCGACTTCTTCGGCGAGGGCGGCGTTTTCTGTGAGAGAGGCGAAATAGCGTAAATGATGGGGTAAGTCTGGGCAAACTTCGAGAGGGTAGTTGGGGCAAAAATTCGCTAGTTTGTTCGCTAAAGCCGCTTGGGTACTCGCGGACAGTTGACGACGCATTAAGTCACGAAACAGCGGTTCATCTTTGTATTTAAACAACGCATCTACGGTGTTGTCATCGCCTTGTAATAGAATATGAGTGATAATGGGCCGCATATCGGCCGGGTAGCTGCCTTCACAAAATAATAAGCTGACGGGGCCGAGTCCCCATTTATTGAGTAACATTTCACCTTCGGGAAGTGCTAGCAACTCCCAAATATGTGGATCATTGGCAAGCCATTGAAATGCACTAAAGTTGTCCACCATTCGCATTAGTGCCGGCCATAAATTTTTCCGGAAATTTTTATAAAATTCGTAGTCTTTGTCTAAGCGTTGGCGAATGCGTTGTCCCTGTTCAATCAGAAAGGCGGTGATTTGGGCCAGTTGTCTATCTGAACGCTGCAAGTATTTGCACAAGACTTCGGAAAGCCAGGCATCGTATTCTTTGGCGCCGCGTGTCTGACGTGGGAACATGAATATCGTTTCACTGCCCACAATGCCACGCTCGGCAAGTCTGCATAAGGTATCGCGATGTTTTTCTAACGCTTCGGTGAGTTGCCTTACTTCGGTGGGCGTGGGGTGTAGGGCATAAAAACTGGTTAGGACGTTGTAACAAGCCGGTTTTTTGAGTATTTTGACGAGCCGAGTTGGGTTGGCGGAGAGCGCCAGTAGTCCCGCTGTTTCCGGGTGTTTGCGTAAAAATCGGCTAACCAGGGCTTCAGGCTTCAGTTGTTTGAGTAATTTGATTTGGTGATGAAAATCATTTTTATGTTCTCGTTTGAGAATGGTGAACCATTGGCTGTTGATGCCAACGACGGCTTTGGCGGCGTTTTTGCGCCAGCCGGCTTTGAGTAGTTCAGAAAGGGCATAGTCAGTCGCCGATAGCGAGTCGCTGAAGGAAGTGGGGTGTGCCGCTAACGCCGGCATGCAGTCGAGCAACAAGATTAAAAATAATGACACAATTTTGGTTATGCAAAGTGGTAAGAATGAGAAAACGGCTGGCTTTGACATAGTGGTGCCCTCTAAAAAATCCGATGTCTTAAAGACATCGGATTTTTATCATTCCGAGGCTTTTGAGGTAAAGTAGTCGCGGGTAAGTTTAAATATCACTGGACTGAGTAGTAATAACGCAATGAGGTTGGGTATCGCCATTAAGGCGTTGAGTGTGTCCGCTACTAACCAGACTAAATTCAATTGGGCAACCGCGCCAATCGGTATGACTAATACCCATAACACTCGAAAGGGTACAATGGATTTGAAGCCAAAAAGGTATTGCACGCATTTTTCGCCGTAGAAGCTCCATCCTAGTAGTGTCGTGAAGGCAAATACGGCTGAACCAAAGGTGACTATGTAGCCACCAAAGTTAGGCAACGCTTGTTCAAATGCGGCTGATGATAAGGAGGCGCCGGTGGCTCCACTTGTCCAGGCGCCAGATATAATAATGACTAAGCCGGTGATACTACAGACAATAATGGTGTCAATAAATGTTTCTAGCATGGCGATGACACCTTGTTGCACTGGGCTGTTGGTGCGAGCGGCTGCTTGGGCAATGGGTGCGCTACCTAAGCCGGCTTCGTTTGAAAATACCCCGCGTGCGACACCAAAGCGAATGGCGGCCCAAACGGCTGCGCCTGCAAAACCGCCCGCTGCGGCTACCGGGGTAAAGGCGTAGGTGAAAATGAGGCTAAAGGCGTGGGGTATTTTATCGGCATGAATCGCTAAAATCACTAATCCACCGGCGACATAAGCAATTCCCATGAATGGGACGAGTTTGCCGGCCACTTCTGCAATCCAACGAATACCGCCAATTAATACTAGTCCAACCAATGCGGCAAGTGTGACACCCGTTACTAAATGGGGCACACCTAATGATGAGTTCAATACGTCGGCAACGGAGTTGGCTTGTACGGTATTGCCAATACCAAAACCCGCTATCGCGCCAAAGAATGCAAATACTGTTCCTAGCCAAGCCCAACGGCTCTTTAAGCCGTTTTTGATGTAATACATGGGGCCGCCGACGTGGTTGCCGGCTTCATCTGTTTCGCGGTAATGCACGGCACAGACGGCTTCGGCGTATTTGGTTGCCATGCCGAGTAATGCGGTACACCACATCCAAAACAAGGCGCCGGGGCCGCCGAGAAAAATGGCTGTGGCGACGCCGGCAATATTGCCGGTGCCGATGGTTGCAGACAGTGAGGTCATTAAGGCGTTAAAGGGCGTAATGTCGCCTTCGGCGGTACTGCTGCGGCCTTGCCAGAGCATTTGAAAGCCGTATATTAATTTGCGAAATGGTATCAGTCGTAGGCCTAGCATTAAGTAGATGCCGGTGCCTAGAATGAGTACCAGCATGGCTGGCCCCCAAACGATGCCGTTGATTTGATTGAATAAATTGCTTAATGCTTCCACGTAAAAAATACTCCTTCTATCTGTTATAAGTTATCAGTTTAGGAACACACCCCCTCAAGAGGGGAATAAAACTGGGGGGGTGGAAACGGCTTCTATGGCCCACGAATGAAAGGATTTTGGATGAAATGATTAAACACTTTGTAATTCAATTATTTACATAAGTAATGGTACAGAAACGGGATCAATCGTGGCTACCAAACTATATTTTACCGCGTCCAAAGCTGAAGCTTTGGACTCCACGGCAAGCCCAGAAATAAAGGATTAAACGTAGGGGCAATCCCTTGTGGTTGCCCTTTTCCCTTGTGGTTGCCCTTTTCCCTTGTGGTTGCCCTTTTCCCTTGTGGTTGCCCTTTTCCCTTGTGGTTGCCCTTTTCCCTTGTGGTTGCCCTTTTTAATGCTCGGTGGTCGTCCAAAGCTGAAGCTTTGGACTCCACGGCATTTCATCTAGGGCATTGTTTGATCAATCGTTATTTCTACTTTGTCTTGTTTGCCTAAGGTGATGGGGGTTATTTGCCCTTGCAAATCGCCAGGTTGTGGCGCGGCATTCCCGCTGCGCGATATCCGTGCGACTACAGTAACTTCTTTGAAATTAGAGAGTTTCATAGTCGGCATCATAGCCATGCTGTCATCCAGCGTGGCGCTGGTGGGCAGTTCGCTGGCCGATTTTCTGACGATAGCGAGTGGCATGGGCGACCCTTTTGTCGCATGGGCGTAAATGAATAATGTGTCACTCGGTTTCACTTGGTGTTGCAATGTCGGCGCTAAGTTGACATGTACTTCGATTTTGGCGGCCGATTTCGCCGGTTCGGGAGAGGTTGGTGGCGTTTTTTCCGCTTGTGCCGTTTGTGCTTCAAGTTGATGACGCGCTTTTGCAATCTGTTGTTGTAACATTTGCTTGGCGTCGACGGCTTGTGGCGAAAGTCGTGGCAATAGGCGTTCCCAATGTTCAATGGCTGTCTTGTAATCCGCTTTTTCCATCGCGGCAACGCCAGAAAAATATAAGGCTTTTTGATGATTGGGATCGAGGCTTAAAGCCCTTTTCACTAAAATGTTGGGCAGCCCTGCCAATTGTCCATTGTTGGTTTTCAGCAATAACTCGGCAAAGTCAGCGAGAATTTGTGGTTGTTCTTCAAACCGTACCAGAATTTTGTTATAGGTTTGTATGGCTTGTGCAGAGTCGCCAAGTGCGGCATAAGAACGGGCTAAGGTTTGCCAGCCTTGTAAATTATCCGGTTGCTGTTCGAGGCGAGCCGCTAACCCTTTAACCATCTCATCAATTTCGGATCGCGCCTTGTCATTGTCTTGAGTGGCATGGCTTTTTGTCGCGGTGGCGGGCGTGATTAGTTGTGGCGATCCTAATCCTAAATAGCCGCCTATTGTCAAAGCCGGAATAAAAACAGCTACGAGTACACTCACCCAACAGTTAGGCAGTCGATTGGCAGAGGGTGTGGCTTGATCGTCTATATCTTGGGCGAGGGTTTTCTCCAATTCTTGTTTAGCCGTTGCAAATTGCTCCGCTGTCAAGTTGTCTTGTTCCAATTCTGCAAGGCGTTCTTTGTAGATAGCCACATTTAGACTGTTGCGATCTATGTCGGTAGCCTTGGGATTTTTTTTCAGCAGCGGTGGTATGACAAAGGCGAGGGCGAGCAGTGTGAGCATGGCCCCAATTATCCAGAATGTTAGCATGGTATTTCCTGTTAGCGTTATCTAATTGTGAATTATCAATGACTTATAAAAACGTCATGATTGAACGTGATTTTATAAGGTTTCTAAGGTTTCTCCTGTCGTCGAAACAGAAATCGAAATCGAATCGAAACGACAGTTTATCAAGATTTATCAAGATTTATCAAGATTTATCCTGTCGTCGAAACGAAATGACAATTTATCAATGTTTCTCAAGATTTATTAAGGTTTCTCAAGCTTTCTCCTGTCGTCGAAACGAAATGACAGTTTCTCAAGGTTTCTCAAGATTTCTCAAGATTTCTCAAGCTTTCTCCTGTCGTCGAAACGAAATGACAGTTTCTCAAGGTTTCTCAAGATTTCTCAAGATTTATCAAGCTTTCTCCTGTCGTCGAAACGAAATGACAATTTCTCAATATTTCTCAATATTTCTCAATATTTCTCAATATTTCTCCTCTCGTCGAAACATAAATCGAAACGAAATGACAGTTTCTCAAGGTTTCTCAAGATTTCTCAAGATTTCTCAAGATTTCTCCTATTGTCGAAACCGAAATCGAAACGAAATGACATCTTTGTTCATTTTCCATTCTTCATTTTTCATTTTTCATTATTTCAGCCTTTGCCTAGCACTTGCTTGAGTTTCTTGCGTTCTTCTTCGCTGAGGGTGGGCGGCGCGGCCGTCGTTTGCGCGTGGCGGCGGATAAGGTGTAGTAGCACTATAAACCCCACTAGCACTAGCACTAACGGCCCCAACCATAACACATACGTCTTCAGTTGAAATGGGGGATCATACAGGACAATATCACCGTAACGCTCTACCCAAAAGTCGGCGATTTGTTGGTCGTTTTTACCATCAATAATCAGAGCGCGTGTTTTTTCACGCATGTCTTGCGCTAAGGGCGCATTGGAGTCAGCCACCGATTGGCCTTGGCACTGCATACAGCGCAACTCGTTGATGAGTTCAGAAAAACGGTGTTCTTCTTCAGTGTTGGTAAATTCAACGGGGTTTTTGTCTACCGCGTAGAGGGGGAGCGGGAATATTAACAGTATTGAAATAAGCGTTATTGGTTTCATGTCTTAATTGGTAATTGGTAATTGGTATACAAGTTTAGTTTCGTGGGTTTCGCTCCGCGAATTTTTCATTTTTCATTTTTCATGAGTAAACCTTGTTTACTGTGACGGTGGTGCAAAGTCGCTGTAATGGCATTTAGTACCGCCCACTTTTTGTGACACCATGTTGGGGCCTGTAAAATGTCCGTTGAGGCGGTGGCCGTTACTCGATGATACACAATATGCGGCGGTGTCCGTTCAATCATATCGGCGGCGATGGCGACATAGGTGGACATGTCTAAGGGTTGATACAGGCCTTGTCGCCATTGCTTGGCTAAAATGGTATGTTTGACAACATGCAAAGGGTGTAATTTAAGGCCCTCTACGCCTAATTCAAGGACACGATCCAGCGTTGCTAAGTTGTGCCAACGTTCTTCACCGGGTAAACCGATAATCAGATGTGTGCAGACGGGAATGCCGCGTTGTCTAGCCGCACGCACTGTTTGTTGATATTCGGCAAAGCCATGTCCGCGCTGGATGCGTTCTAACGTCTTATCAAAGGCCGATTGTAGTCCTAATTCTAGCCATGTTTCATAACCACGCTTGTTTAAATTAGCCAGTAAATCTAGCACTTCGTCCGAGACACAGTCGGGGCGTGTTCCTATGGATAAACCGATAACATCAGGCTCAGCGAGTGCTTCTTCGTAGAGTGTGGCTAAATGCTGTATGTCGGCATAGGTATTGGTGTAGGCCTGAAAGTAGGCAATAAAACGCCGTGCCCCGGTACGTTTGGCAAGTATGAGGCGGCCGCTTGACATTTGCGTTGCGATTGACGGTGGACGACGGGCATTAGGATTGAAAGAAACATTGTTGCAAAAAGTGCAGCCCCCTCGCCCCTTAGTACCGTCCCGGTTTGGACAAGTAAAGCCTGCATTGATGGTCAATTTGTGGACTCGTTCGCCGTAACGCCGTAGCAAGTCTTGGCCGAAAGTATTAACATAATTTGAAAGTACCATGTTGCTATATGAATGAAAAATGAAAAATGAAAAATGAAAAATGGATTGCCGTTTGTTAAATGAAAAATGAAAAATGAAAAATGAAAAATGAAAAATGAAAATTGTACTGCCAAACGACTCCTTTAAACTACTTAAATAAATTGTCCGCTGCAAAGTTTGAATATTAAAAACGGTTTTATGGCCCCCAAATCAGTGCCAATAGCCATATAAAAATAATGGTAAAATGGGTCTCCAAATAACTACAAGGATTGAATATAAGCAGGGATTTCTCGTTGGTTATCTCTGTACAGGACAAAAGTCTGTAAAGATTACGTTTTATCTCAGGTTTCTTAGTGAGATTTTCTCGAATTTGTTCATTGCGATAAATTAGCGAAGAAATCCTTTTTTATATACAATCCTTGTAGTTTTTGGGCGCACGAAAAAACTTGATCATCGAGTATAAACTGAATGAAAAATGAAAATTGTACTGCCAAACTAAAGTTTGGACTCCTGATAACTGTTCACTGAAAACGGATAACTTAATGGATAAAAAAATTGAAATCAATGAGTTACCTAAAATTCCCGGTTTGCTCACTCTACCTTTGAGGTTTGTTCCTCCTGTTATACATAATACTGCTTTGGTAACTGCGTTAAACAGAATATTTACTGATGCGTTGCAGGAAGGAGAATTAGATTTTCTGCGTCGGCGAGTTTTGCTTATCCGAGTACAAGATGCACAATTAGGTTTTTGCTTGACTTTAATCGGTGATAGATTGGTGGCTTGTAACCACCGTCGGACTTATGATCTTGTCATCGAAGGCACTGCGTATGATTTTCTATTGTTAGCCACTCGCCGTGAAGATTCTGATACGTTATTTTTTAATCGTCGCTTGCGGTTGAGTGGCGATACTCAATTGGGGCTTTACCTGAAAAATTTTCTTGATGCTCTTGAGCCAGAAGAGCAGTTAGGGCCTGTTTTTAAGCGCTTGGAACAAATGACTAGTCTATTTGAACAAGTTGGAAAATTTCAGTCACTAACTCGTGGTATACGAATGAAAAATTAAAAATTAAAAATTAAAAATTAAAAATTAAAGTTTTAGTAGGCTTTAGCCTACTTTAGCTTTTAGCCTCAGAATTTATTCTGAGGCGAACGATAATGAAAGCAAGAGGCTCAAATGAAAAAGTTGTCATTTTTCATTTTTCATTCATCCCGGCGTGCCCGTGCCAATAGCCGTCACAAGCGCCAATAGGCATTAAGCGTTGTAAGCGAGTCATGCCTTCTGTCAGGCTTTCTTGTTCAGTTGAGCAGCGGTGGAAAATATCAATCACTTTGTCTGTGTGCATTGATTGGGGACTGATGCGTAAAACATCAACCCCTAGCGTTTTAATGTCTGTTAAGGTCTGCAGCAAGTTATAGGTATGGGCTGACTGAGTTTGAATGCCGTTTAGGGTGAGGAAAGGTTTATTGTCTTGACTGGAAAGCGTTAAGCCGTCTGGATAATCTAAACAACGTAATTGGCAATCATCTTTGGGCAAATTGTGGGCGCGTGCTGTAAAGCAACGTGCTGAATAAGCCAGTGGTAGGCGGCCGTAGACAAAAACTTCTGTTTCGACTCCAAGCGGACGGTTTGCTTGCATGTCGGCTAGGGTTTCACGGGACAATTCTACCGGTAGCACCCAGCGGCGTAACCCTAAGGCGGCTAGTCGGGTTAGGGTGCGATTGTTATAGATATTAACGCTAGGGCCGGTTACAAAGGCTGTGCCTTCTAGTAATTGCACTGCGGCCATATCATTGGCTTCTACTGTGAAACTGCCATTGTTACAGAGGCGGCGCAAGGTTTTGAGTTCCGACTCTGCTTCTAATAAAGTCAATGTAGAGAGTACGACTTCCTTACCGGCCGTTGCCAGCCGCTCAGCCAGTGCCAGCCAATCGCTGGTAGCGAGGGATTTGCGTTTGGAACAGATGGTTTCCCCTAAGTATATAATGTCGATAGGGGTATCGGCCATGCGTTCATAGAAGTCTAGCAGCGTTTCGCGCGACCAGTAATACAAAACGGGCCCTAAGGAAAGTTTGGGTTGAAAGTCCATCATGGCTAAATATATACTCAACGTGGCCGTAAGGCGGGATTTTTATGACGGGTTAATATATAAGGCGTATTATTAATTAAAGCTAGGGGCGATGCCCCTTTTTGTATTAATGTCGCCCCGTTGGGGCTTTCTTGGGGCGGTGCCTGGGGCGGTGCCCTAGGGCGATGCCCCAGGCTATATTAATGTCGCCCCGTTGGGGCTTTCTTGGGGCGATGCCCCTGGGGCGGTGCCCTGGGGCGGTGCCTAGGGCGATGCCCTGGGGCGGTGCCTGGTAGATACACAGGCTATATTAATGTCGCCTCGTTGGGGCTTTCTTGGGGCGGTGCCTGGGGCGATGCCCCCACGTTGGGGATCCATTAGAAATATCCGTTTCGGAACGAGTATCCGTTGTACTTTTGGGAATGCACTTGGTATCCAAAAGACTTGTGTATAACGATGAGCGGTTCGTTTACTTCGTTCTCGTCACAATTAGCTCCGCTGACTTTCAGTTCACAATTCACAATTCACAATTATTTTATTGCCAAGGGCGGTGATAAGCGCCTAAAGTGGTGTGTGTGCCTTCCGAGACTTTGTTCAATTCGGCTAACCAATTGGCTTGGGGCGTATAAGCACTGGGATTCTGCTGGCAGGCCGAAAGTGCGGCCCGCCAAACTCGTGTGACTTGGGCAACATAGGTGGGACTGCGCTGGCGGCCTTCAATTTTAATCGCCTTAATACCGGCGGCTTGGAGTTGTGGCAGCATTTCTAAGGTGTTTAAACTGGCAGGTTCTTCAATGGCATAATAGGTATGTTTACCGACTTGAAAGCGGCCTTTGCAGAGAGTGGGATAACCGGCACTTTCGTCGGCACCACGTCGATCAATCAATACACCGCCTAAACGTGTTTCCAATCCTTGTGGCGTTTCACACCATTGAACGGCCGTTGCCGGAGAACAAGCGCCAAATGTGTTGGGCGATTGTCCCGTTGCGTAAGAAGAGAGTAAACAACGTCCCTCTACCATCACACACAGGCTACCAAAGCCGAACACTTCCACATCTACTTGGCTATTTTCCACAACATGTTTGACTTGGGAGAGCGAAAGCACTCTGGGTAATACGACGCGCCGAATCGCAAAATGCTTGTGGTAAAAACGAATCGCCTCGTAATTGGTTGCTGAGCCTTGAACGGAGAGATGTCTCGGTAAATCTGGCCACCGTTCAGTCGCATAATCGAGTACACCTAAATCGGCCACAATGAGTGCGTCTATACCTAACTCAGCGGCACAATCAACGGCGGTTTGCCAACGTGACCAACCTTTGGGCTGTGGATATGTATTAATTGCTAGAAATATCCGCACGTTACGGTCATGGGCATAGCGAATGCCTTGTTCCATTTTGGCGTTGGTAAAATTGAGGCCTGCAAAATGCCGCGCATTCGTATCATCGCGGAAGCCGATATAGACAGCATTGGCACCATTATCGACGGCCGCTTTTAAAGAAGGTAAATTACCCGCAGGACAGACTAGTTCCATAATTAATATATTAATGCAAGAATTTGATTGACAGAATTGGAGTCCAAAACTTCATATCTGGAGTCCAAAGCTTCAGCTTTGGCGATAGCTCTGGAATCCAAAGCTTCAGCTTTGGCGATAGCTCTGGAATCCAAATCTTTGTTCATTTTGAATTCACATTCAACCCCTTTGGGGTTGGTGCATAAATCAGGAGCTATAAAGTACAGAATTGGAGTCCAAAGCTTCAGCTTTGGCGATGGAGTCCAAATAATCAAAAATTATAGAGTATCTATCCTCGCTAAAGCGACTGCTACAAACGGTAGTCGCTAAAGCGACGACTACAAACAAGTAGGAGTTATGAAATATGAGAAATGTTGATATCGCTATTATCGGTGCTGGTACTGCCGGCCTCAATGTCTTTCGGCGAGTCCGACAAGTCACCTCTAGCGTGGTACTCATCAATGACGGCCATTATGGTACGACTTGTGCCAGAGTGGGTTGTATGCCGTCAAAGGTGTTGATTGAAGTCGCTAACGAATTTTCCCGAAGAACGCATTTTGAGGAGTTCGGCATCAAGGGGAGTGAAGGCCTCACCATTAACCGGGCCGAGGTGATGAAATATATGCGTAAGCAGCGTGACTGGTTTGTTGGCCGTGTCATGGAGGGTATTAATAAGATCGGTGACAAAAATATCAAGGGCCGTGCCCGCTTTGTTGAGCAACAAGTTTTGGAAGTCAACGGTGAGCGGATTCATGCCGAGAAAATTGTTATTGCCACCGGTTCGCGGCCGGTTGTGCCCCCAGCGTGGCGTCAGTTCGGTAATAAGCTGATTACGACCGATGATTTTTTTGAGCAGGAAGATTTGCCCGATTCTATGGCCGTTATTGGACTGGGTGCCATTGGCTGTGAACTTGGACAAGCGTTGGCGCGTTTAGGTATCCGCGTGGTTGGCGTAGAAATGTTGCCCACTGTTGGGGGCCTGTCTGATCCTGAAGTCAATCAGGTTGCGATTGAGGCGTTTTCTAAGGATTTTGAAGTCTGGACAGGGACAACGGCGCAATTGTCAGAAGATTCGGCTGGCGGTGTGAAAGTTGAAACGGCGGATGGGCGTTCAACCACTGTCGATAGCGTTTTGGCCTCATTAGGCCGTCGGCCCAATTTTGATAACATGGGCCTTGAAGTGTTTGGCTTAGATTTGTCTAATGGATTCAAAGGCCTAGTTAATCCTAATACGATGCAACTGGCTGATTTTCCTGTATTTGTGGCCGGCGATGTTTCTTCTTTTCGACCTATTTTGCATGATGTGGCTGACGATGGTGCGATTGCCGGCTATAATGCGGTTAGAGACAAAGTAGAAGCTTTTAAACGCCGCGTACCGCTTCGTATCGCGTTTACTGATCCACAAACGGTAGTTGTTGGGGCCTCTTTTGCTGAATTGGCCGAACAAGAAGTTATAATAGGACAACGCAGTTTTGTTGTACAAGGCCGCACTAAGGTAATGGCGCGTAATCACGGCCTGTTGCGCGTTTATGCCGAACGCGAATCTGGCCGATTGCTCGGTTCAGAAATGACGATACCAGATGGCGAATACGTCGGCCACTTTTTAGCGATGGCGATTGAGAATGAAATGACGGTGCGAGATGTGATGGCAACACCTTTTTATCATCCCACCGTGCTGGAAGGCCTTGATAATGCGCTAAATGCCATCGCGGCCCAACTTGAAGGTGGAAATAACGCACCAACATTGCGAAGGATTTAGCATGGAGTCCAAAGAGGCGATAAATCGCCTACTACAAACGGTAGCTACAAGGATTGTATATAATAAGGGATTTTAGAAACTAACTACAAGGATTGTATATAATAAGGGATTTTATATACAAGGATTGTATATTTCAAACTAAACAGGACAAAACGGAGTGATTAATAAAAGCCGGTACTCGTTAAAACTGTTGCCAATTTCACCCTAGTACATTTGTTCGTAAATTCATTCCTCTTCAGGATTAGTATAACCAACGAAAGTAGGGCGCAAGGAGGACGAATTTGTAAACCTGTGTACTTTCGTTTGTAGTAGGCGATTTATCGCCTGAAACTGTTAAAAGTTTCTAGTTTGTAGTTTGAGTTTGAATTTGAGTTTGAGTTTGAGTTTGAGTTTGAGTTTGTAGTAGGCGATTTATCGCCTGAAACTGTTAAAAGTTTCTAGTTTCTAGTTTGAATTTGAGTTTGAATTTGAGTTTGTAGTAGGCGATTTATCGCCTGAAACTGTTAAAAGTTTCTAGTTTGTAGTTTGAATTTGAGTTTGAATTTGAGTTTGTAGTAGGCGATTTATCGCCTGAAACGGGTAAAAGTTTGAATTTGAGTTTGAATTTGAGTTTGTAGTAGGCGATTTATCGCCTGAAACTGTTAAAAGTTTCTAGTACACCAGTTTACAAATTCGTCCTCCCTTGACGCGCCCTACCTCAAGTGGCTTTAGCCACTTTCTTAGGGGGCCGTTTGTAGTAGTGGCTTTAGCCACTTTCCGTTTGTAGTAATGGGCGATAAATCGCCTACTACAAACTACAAACTACAAACTATAAACTCTAAACTAGATACTAGAAACTTTTTACCGTTTTAGGCGATAAATCGCCTACTACAAACTACAAACTACAAACTACAAACTATAAACTCTAAACTAGATACTAGAAACTTTTTACCGTTTCTGCTGTCTGAAGTGTTGAAAATTGACGGACAAGTCTCTTAAATAGAGATGAGATTGATATAATCAATAAACTATAAGTTTTTGTTCATTCTACATTTTTAATTTTTCATTCTTAATTTTATAAGGACTCGTTGTAATAAAACACCTATAAAAAGTCTGGCTAATGAGGTGCAATTGGGGGCCATGATTTGATTTGAAACCCTTCAAAACATTTTATGGCCCCTAAACCAAGTAGTCTAAATAACGTTTCTAGTTTGTAGTTTGAATTTGAATTTGAATTTGTAGTAGGAATTTGAGTTTAAGTTTGTAGTAGGCGATTTATCGCTGAAACTGTTAAAAGTTTCTAGTACACCAGTTTACAAATTCGTCCTCCCTTGACGCGCCCTACCTCAAAGGTTTACGAATCCGTCAAGGGGTGGAATTGACGAATAGATGAGTGGCTTTAGCCACTTTCTTAGGGGGCCGTTTGTAGTAGTGGCTTTAGCCACTTTCCGTTTGTAGTAATGGGCGATAAATCGCCTACTACAAACTACAAACTATAAACTATAAACTCTAAACGAGATACTAGAAACTTTTTACCGTTTCAGGCGATAAATCGCCTACTACAAACTACAAACTATAAACTATAAACGAGATACTAGAAACTTTTTACCGTTTCAGGCGATAAATCGCCTACTACAAACGATAAATCGCCTACTACAAACTAGAAACTAGAAACTAGAAACTCTAAACGAGATACTAGAAACTTTTTACCGTTTCAGGCGATAAATCGCCTACTACAAACTATAAACTCTAAACTAGAAACTAGAAACTTTTTACCGTTTCAGCTGTCTGAAGTGTTGAAAATTGACGGACAAGTCTCTTAAATAGAGATGAGATTGATATAATCAATAAAATTCAAGCTGTTATACATTTCAACAGTTACAATATCAGGAAATCTTATTGGGTGGCAACCGATTTCTGACATTCGTCAAAATGACAGTTCAGTTTATGGCGGTGCTTAGTATAAAACGATTACAAACGGTAGTCGCTAAAGCGATGACTACAAACGGCGATTACTACAAACTTTATTGTACTCATTAATTGTAGAGGATATGAATATGAAACTGAAAAACGGGTTGGTTTGGATGGTTGCTATCGTTGCGATAGGATTAGTTATTTATCAAGTCGTCACGGCTGCCGAAATAAAACCGTTAGAATTAGCCAATACCTATAACAGTCAAGTTGCTCAATATTATCAACAAGGGCAATTTCAAAAAGCCCGGCCCCTCGCTGAAAAAGCCTTCAAAATCAGGAAGGAAATATTAGGATAAAAGCACCCCGACACGCTTGCCAGTTTAAATAACTTAGCGATGATTTACCGAGACTTAGGCCGCTTCTCCGAGGCTTTGCCATTGCTTGAAGACGGTTATCGTTTGTACAAAGATGTGTTAGGAGAAAAGCACCCCGACACGCTTACCAGTCTGATTAATTTAGCGGGAATTTACCGAGAGTTAGGCCGCTTATCCGAGGCCTTGCCTTTGTTTGAAGACGGTTATCGTTTGAGCAAAGAGGTGTTAGGAGAAAAGCACCCCGAGACGCTTGCCAGTTTAAATAACTTAGCGGGAATTTACCTAAAATTAGGCAGCTTAGAAGAGGCTTTGTCTTTGTTTGAAGAAGGCTATCGTTTGAGCCAAGAAACGCTAGGAGAAAAGTATCCGCAAACCCTTGTATGTATGAACTGTTTGGCAGCGACTTACAGCGACTTAGGCCGCTATGAAGAAGCCTTGCCTTTGTTTGAAGAGAACTATCGTTTGAGCAAAGAGGTGTTAGGAGAAAAGCACCCCAACACGCTTAGCAGTCTGATTAATTTAGCAGGAATTTACCAAGACTTAGGCCGCTTATCCGAGGCATTGCCTTTGTATGAAGACGGTTATCGTTTTCGCAAAGAGGTGTTAGGAGAAAAGCACCCCGACACGCTTAGCAGTCTAAATAACTTAGCGATGATTTACCAAGACTTAGGCCGCTTCTCCGAAGCTTTGCCATTGCTTGAAGACGGTTATCGTTTGAGCAAAGAGGTGTTAGGAGAAAAGCACCCCAACACGCTTCTCAGTATAAATAATTTAGCGTTAATTTACCAAGACTTAGGCCGCTTCTCCGAGGCCTTGCCTTTGTTTGAAGACAACTATCGTTTGAGCAAAGAGGTGTTAGGAGAAAAGCACCCCGACACGTTCAAAAGCCAGAATAATTTGGCTTATGCCTACGCTGAACAAGGTCAACTGGATAAAGCTATCCAACATTTTGAACAATTAGTCGAAGGCTTGGAAGATTTGCGTCAACGCGGTGACTTATCCGCAGAAAATCGCCAAGCCCTGTTTAAACAATGGATACATAGCTATTTCAAGTTATCTCAACTCTATCTTGAGAAAGGCAAAAGCAACGACGCGTTTCAGACGGCCGAAAAAACAAAAGCCCGCACTTTACTCGAATCCATGACAGTGAGACTGGCGGCCCAAAAGGCAGGCTTAAACCAAGCCGATATGCAACAAGTCCAACGTTACCAAGGCAGAATCGCCGTTTTCAATGGCAAAATAGCCAGAGAAACCGACATAAACAAAAGACTTTCCTTGGAAAGACAAAAAAACCAAGTCGTCCGAGAGGCGGCCGCTTTTCACCGCACTTTGATGCAAAAATACCCCAGATACGCCCAACTGAACGATATCCAATTTGTCGATGCCAACACTGGCGCATCACTCATTCCGCCAGAGGCTTTATTTATTAGTTATTTAGTCAGCGAAGACAACAAAGTGATCGTTTTTACCCTCGACGCAACGGGCAAGATGTTGGCTGGTTCTTTGGGCAAAATCCCTAATCTTGACCAAACCCTAAAAACCTACACTGAATTGCTAGGTGAAAAATGCACCGTTAAACAATTGCGTCGGAGAGCCTGTGGCAGTAAATACGTTTGGCGGCTCGCCGATGGCAGTTTTACTGTCGGTGACAAACCCGCTCGCGCTAAAAAACCCAAAAGGGTCAAGCATTTAGACAAAATCAGCCGCTACTTAGGTAAAAAACTACTCGCGCCCATCAAAAAACTTCTAGCGGACAAAAAACGCCTAATAATCTCACCCGACGGCGCACTGGCATTGATTCCATTTGAGGCCCTGATATTAGACGACAAACCCCTGATTGCCACCCATCACATCAGTTATGTGCAATCACTGTCAGTTTTCGCGCTACTCAACCAACGCGAACAACTCTATAAAACCCTCAACAACCGAGGCACGTTGCTGGCAATGGGTGCCGCACGCTACCAACCGCAGGGCAAAACCATTGACTCAGAACACTGCAACAAGCCGCAACGCGCCGTCAACGTCAACCTCGAAACCATGCTTTCGCGCAACGCGGCCGATCCACAAAACTACCAACGCGCCTACCAAAGCTTGGACATCCGTTGGTGCAATCTCCCCGGCACCGAACAGGAACTTCAGGCCCTAGCGCAACTATTCCCCGAAAAACAACGACTTATCTTTAAAGGGCCCCAAGCCACCGAAGCCCAATTGCAACGCCTCAACCGAGACGGCATACTCACAGGCTATCGCTACTTACTATTTGCGGCCCACGGCTACCTCAGCCTTGAGGCCCCGGCACTCTCAGCCATCGTTCTCGATCAACTCGACAAAACGCCCGGCACCGATGGCTATGTCGCCGCCAGCGAATGGCCCAGCTACGACTTAAAAAGCGACTTAATGGTACTCTCGGCATGCCAAACCGGCCAAGGCAAACTCATGCGCGGCGAAGGGGTGATGGGACTACCTTACGCACTCTACGTGGCCGGCAACCGAAACACCCTACTCACACTTTGGTCAGTACAAGACGACAGTACCGCCGAATTCACCAGCCGTTTTTTCAAACGACTCAAAGCCGGCATGAAACAAATTAACGCCCTAACCGCCACCAAGCGAGAATTCCTCAAAAGTAAAAAGTACCAACGGCCACGGTATTGGGCACCGTTTATACTATATGGCAATTAATGGAGTCCAACGCTTGCTGCTTTGGACGGCCGACTCTTACCATTTACATTCAACCCCTACGGGGTTGGGGCCTTTTTGATATCGTTTTCCCCAGGTTTCACCTGGGGCTATTCACATTCAACCCCTTTGGGGTTGGGGCCCCTCCCCGGCCCTTCCCCAGGTTTCACCTCAATGCCATTAAGTTAAGATA
>NBMI01000039.1 GCA_002085445.1 Candidatus Parabeggiatoa sp. nov. 2 | reverse complement strand
TCTCTAATGCGCCCTTTACTATTCAGGTTGCTACCCGAAACGGCCCATCGTTTTACCTTACAGACTCTCAATGCTCTGAATCGGTTAAAATTAACCAAACTTATTTTTGGCAAAATTCCCCATGCTCCTTGCACCGTCATGGGTTTGAATTTTCCTAATCCGGTAGGGCTTGCCGCTGGAATGGATAAAAATGCCGAATCTATTGATAGCCTCGCTGCACTGGGTTTTGGGTTTATTGAGGTGGGCACAGTTACACCGCGCCCACAGCCGGGTAATCCTCCACCGCGTCTCTTTCGTTTGCCCACAGCACTGGCGTTGATTAATCGCATGGGTTTTAATAATCAGGGCGTTGAGAGGCTGCTAGAGAATATTCAAAAAGCACGTTTTGGCGGTATACTTGGCATTAATATTGGCAAAAACTTTGATACGCCTTTAGAAAATGCGGTCGATGATTACTTAGTAGGTTTGCACAAGGTATATGCCTTTGCCGATTATGTGGCGGTAAATATTTCTTCGCCCAACACGCCGGGGCTGCGCCAGTTGCAACAGGGGGATGAATTGGATCGCTTGTTGAATACACTAAAACAAGCTCAACGGCAACTTGCAAATCAACATGATAAATATGTGCCGCTGGCGGTGAAAATTGCGCCCGATTTGAATGAGGAAGAATTGGCCGTGATTGCCAACCAATTGTTGGCTTATGAGATAGATGGCGTGATTGCTACCAATACGACACTGTCACGGGCGGGCGTAGAAAACTTGCCCTACGCGAATGAAACTGGTGGCTTGAGCGGTGCGCCGTTATCGGCGCGATCTACCAAGGTAGTGCAGCAACTCAGTGCTACACTCCAAGGCAAAATTCCCATCATCGCTGCTGGGGGTGTGATGAGTGCCGCCGACGCCGAAGAAAAACTCCAAGCCGGCGCCCGTTTGGTGCAGATTTACACGGGGTTAATTTATCGAGGCCCCGCGTTAGTCAAGGAAATCATTGATATCCTCAATTCCCCCTCACCCGAATTCTCGGACAGAAAAAGAGGGAACCGGCCCTCACCTGGGGTGGTGAAAATCATTAACAATTAATGATTAATGATTAATGATTAATGTTATGTTTTTATTAGTTATTGACTGAAGAAGAACAAAAGTGGGATCAAGTTATCGAGCCTTCGGAACTTGAGTCAAGCACCACCCTAGCCCTCACCTTCCAATAGACTTGTCCCTAAATAACGTAGCTTGTTGAAATACGGTACAAAAAATCAATAAGTTAGCTTAAAGGATTGCCCCTACATGACACGACGGTTCGTAGGGGCAATCCCACGTGCAAAGCCCCTTTTGATTCCGGCAAAATACCTGATAATATGTGCTTCGGTACTTATTGACGGGTAACAGGAGTAGCCGGTTTTAACTTGGCACTGCAAAACAGTCTTTGGTACTGCCGACCGATCGTTTGGACGACTATCTAAAAATCCCGGAGATTGGGTTCGGATTTTTGTACCTTGTTAATATTAACGACGTAAGGTTCTGAGGGATCAGAGTTGTCGATTTGGGCGATAACACACCATTTGCCCTTTTTTTCAGAATCCAACGGGACTTCAATATGGTCTCCCAAATTGGTTTCCACTACAACCTTGCCATCATATTTGGCGAAATTATCGCCGAACGACAAAAAACCAAACATTCTGTAGATGTTGGTCGCAATGAGTACCGCCTCGACATGTGACAAGGACTTGATGGTGATATTTTCTTCATTGTCACCGCCTGTATCATCGACACCGGCATCTTCATCCAGTTCAATGCAAGGGGGGTTCAATAGATTCCCTTGGTTATCATAGTAGATATGCCCAAAGACACCCTCTTTGGTCTTATAGAACGCATGCAGATCTAAATCAACCGGCTTTGTCCAAGTCAATTTAGCCGTGATTCTGGCGGATTTTTTCAGTTTGGCATGATCCCCGGGTTGGTTCAGAGTCACTTTATGTTGAGTAGCCACCGTATTTCCTCCTTTTGCGAATCGGTGAATTTAATCCTTGCGAGCATTGGCAAAGGCTTGTGCCATGATGCCGACCAATTGCGACGGCAGGTTACGAACCGCTTTCTTGGATGTGGGTGCTTGTGTCGGCTTTTTAGCCTTGCGTTGTTGACTTTTGGCTTGACTTTTGGCGGGTTTTCCCTTTTTATTGGGTGTAGAGTCACGGTTTTTGTCATCCAAACACTTGCTTAAGGCCACTCGTCGCCGTTTCAAGTCAATTTCCAGCACCTTCACTTTGACCACATCTCCCGCTTTGACCACCTCACGCGGGTCTTTGACAAAAGTGTTTGAAAGTGCCGAGATATGTACCAAGCCATCGTGATGTACACCAATGTCTACAAAGGCCCCAAAATTGGTCACATTGGTGACGACACCTTCTAAAACCATGTCGGCTTCAAGGTCTTCGAGGTTTTCAATCCCTTCTTTAAAGGCGGCTGTTTTGAACTCAGGGCGCGGGTCCCTCCCGGGTTTTTCCAATTCTTGGAGAATATCCGTGACGGTGGGTACACCAAAGGTGTCATCAGTATAATCTTCTGGTTTGAGATTCCGCAAAAATCCAGTATCGCCTATCAAGGCTTTAACCGGTTTTTTGTTAATAGCCACAATACGTTCTACGACGGGATAGGCTTCCGGGTGGACGGCCGAAGCATCCAGGGGGTTGTCACTCTTCATAATTCGCAAAAAGCCGGCCGCTTGTTCAAAGCTTTTTTCACCTAAGCGGGGCACTTGCTTTAAGGTGTTGCGATTAGGAAAGGCACCGTGTTCGTCACGAAAGGTCACGAGGTTACGCGCCAAGCCGGCATTCAGTCCAGACACACGGCTCAACAAGGCTGCCGAGGCGGTATTCACGTCCACACCGACAGCATTGACGCAATCTTCTACCACCGCGTCCAGACTTCGTGCCAAGTGAGTTTTGTTGACATCGTGTTGATATTGACCCACCCCGATAGATTTTGGCTCAATTTTCACCAATTCTGCCAACGGGTCTTGTAAACGTCTAGCGATGGAGACGGCACCGCGCATTGACACATCTAAATTGGGGAATTCCTTAGCCGCGAATTTCGAGGCGGAATACACCGAGGCCCCCGCTTCAGAAACGACAAGTTTAGACAAACCCAAATCTGGATGTTGTTTCATTAAATCGGTCACTAATCGGTCGGTTTCCCGCGAGGCCGTGCCATTGCCGATACTGATTAACTCAACTTGATGTTGACGCGCTAACTCGGCCAGTTTGTCAATAGACTGTTGCCATTGTTTTTTTGGCGCGTGGGGATAAATAGCCGTCGTATCTACCATTTTACCGGTGTTGTCTACGACGGCGACTTTAACGCCTGTGCGTAAGCCGGGATCTAAGCCAATGGTTGCACGCTGCCCCGCAGGTGCAGCTAACAATAAGTCATGTAAATTACTGGAAAAGACTTTAATGGCTTCGGTTTCTGAAGCCTCACGCACCCGCGTCAACAATTGGGCATCCAAATGTGAGCGAATCTTGGAACACCATGCTAAGCGCACCGTTTCCAATAACCAAGCGTCCGCTGGACGGCCTTGATCTTCAATGCCGAAATGCGCGGCAATTCTGCCTTCACAATAGACGGACGCGATGTTTTTTGTGTCGTCGTCGTCCTGACTTTCGACCGAGAGTGTTAATTGTAACACGCCGACCGTTCGTCCGCGAAACATGGCTAAGGCGCGGTGAGAAGGAATGTTTTTCAGCAGCTCCTGATAGTCAAAGTAATCGGAAAACTTCGCGCCTTTTTCTTCCTTGCCTTCTACCGCTTTCGACTTGAAGGTGGCATTTTCCCAGAGGTATTCGCGTAATTCTTCTAGCAATTTTGCTTCTTCGGCGAATTTTTCCATGAGAATATGCCGTGCGCCCCCAAGGGCTTTTTTGAGGTCTTCAATACCTTTTTCGGTATTGATATACTCGGCTGCGACTTCTTCAGGAACCTGTGTCGGATTTTTCAACAAATCCAGTGCCAAGGGTTCCAGCCCGGCTTCTTTAGCCGTTTTGGCTTTGGAGCGGCGTTTGGGTTTATAAGGTAGGTACAAGTCTTCTAGGCTGGTTTTGGTGTCGGCTTGAATGATTGCCGCTTCTAATTCTGGCGTGAGTTTTTCTTGCTCGCGAATGCTATTTAAAATCACCTCACGGCGTTCATCCAACTCGCGCAGGTAGCGCAAGCGTTCTTCGAGAGTACGCAGTTGGGTATCATCTAATCCACCCGTGACTTCTTTGCGGTAACGGGCGATAAAGGGCACTGTCGCGCCTTCATCAAGTAGCATGATGGCTGCTTGTACCTGATTTTCTGGTACGGAAAGTTCTTCCGCAATACGCATTGCGATGGTTTTCATGTTGGTTAGGTTTTCCTCTTTTTCAGTGAACAGTTATCAGTTATCAGTGATTCCGGTGGATTTTGCCAATGTTTGCCGGGGGGGGGCGGCATGATTCCTTTGCCAGTTTGACCTTGCCTTACGCCGCCGGGCGCATGAAGTGATATTTTTTGGTAACGGCGGCCTGTTTTTGGCTCTGTGTATTGATATTCTTTTGCGGCCTTTTTTTTGAGATAGTTTTCCATCGGACGGTTCCAGGTATAGTTTTCTGATTTGGTGTGGTGTAAAAAAAATGTAATCAGAGATATTGCCGTATTGTTTTCGAGTATATTTTTTTTGTTACATTTTTTACGAACAATACAATTATTGTAGTTTGGTTCGCCAAACACTTCATCCATAATGACTTTGATACGGGATAAAAAAAATACCCTTTTTTCATCTAAGTGCAAATAATTTGAGCCGGTGTCGGCAAGCTGTTGACGCAATAATATCAAACGGCCTTGCAGAAACTCAAGAAAGTGATAACCAGATAGTGTTTCCTTGTATGCATAAGTGAGGTTTTTAGAATGAAAAATGCTTTGGGTTGAAAAGGGGGGCTCGATGTAGATGATTTGTACTTTCCCTGCAACACGGCTGGCTTTGAGCAAGGCCGCTAAAATAGGCAAATTATTTGCGAAATACAATCGGTTGCGATTATTTTCTGAACCAGAGCATAACGTTTTCAATTGAGCCGGTGGGGTAGCGAGTATTTTTCTGACAAATTTCGGGTTTAACCCGCTGTTTAACCCGCTATTTTCTAAACGCATGGGTGGTATGCCTTTAACGGTTATTCTTATCGGTTTTTTCCTAACTAAGTTACCTGTTGCCATCGCTATTGTTTACCTTCTTTATAAATTGATTTGAGCCTATTGCTTTCATTATTGTAATCTGAAGAGACTTGAGCCTATTGTTTTCATTATCGTAATCTGATCTATAAATAATCTCGTTTCTTCGGTATTCGCTGTCGTTCAGCTAAAGCCGACTAAATTTTTTGTTGAATATATAGTATTGCAGATCAATATTTTGGCTGGAGTCCAAGATTTATCTTGGACATCCAAGATAAATCTTGGAGTCCTTTGTCTGGTTTTTTCCAAAAATTATATTTATTTTACAGAATTATCGCTAATTTGACGATATGATCCGGTGAGAGATAATAGCATACAATCTTTGAAAATCATCAGGTTGTTCTTTGAGGGGTTTTCTGACAAGGTTTTTGGCAATCTGATTTAATTTATCTTTTCCTTGTAAAAACTTTCCTTGAGCATCTTTCACTTGAAAACAACGGTTAATTATGCGTGGTAGCACTTTTTTGCCTCTCATTAATTGGTGCCATTGTCCACACCCAAATTCAAGTGTTTTTTTGTCATCTGTGAATGCGAATTAAGGGTTGAATTAATTATGATGAAATTTTTCGTTCACAGAGTAGTAACTCCGTGTCTCTGTGTTGAATAATTTGAATTTATAAGATTCAATTTAACCCTTAATTATCATTAATCATAAAATAGTAGTTTCTTTGAGGGCCAGGTTGTGAAATTTTATTTGATTGAAGGCCCCCGTTTAGGCTACACTTTTCATTGGTATGAGGCTCCCATTGGTTTTACCGAAATAATATCTTTAAGAAGATTTTATAATACCAATGGATCAATCGCTTTTTCATCCTTTCCTTCGACTCGTCGAAATTGATGGGAAACCTCTTTTTTAGTTACCTTTGTTATAGTCACTTTACAATGAGTCCTCCATTAAAAGTATACGTCTATCTTTGTCAACAGATAAAAAGACATCTTTTGAGTGTGTGGTAATAAGATACTGGTTCTGTGGTGCTAGTTCATAAAGTTGCCTTACGAACTTACGATGCCACTCAGCATGAATATGCAATTCAGGCTCATCTATGAGGATAATGCTCTGATGATGGTTTGAATAACGCCAAAGAAGAAAAAGCGTCGAGATAATTTCTTTTTGTCCAGCGCTTAAACCGTCAAACGTGAAAGTTGTTTCTCCGTCTAGGGGCACAATGCGAAATTCAACGGTACTATTTGAGGCCGCACGCAGTTTGGCTATACGGCACTTTGCATAAACCTTCAGTAAATGATTGAGTTTTTCTAAGGCTTCTTGAGCGGTCACATCTTCAATCTCCTCAAACAGATTGGCTTCGCTCATCATTGAGTGCAGTATTTCTAATTTAAAGCGACTTGTCGGCAATTCTTGGGTTCGATGCGGTTCATATGATGGGTCTTTTTCAAGGAGCATCCCGAGTTTAAGATTGCCTTCCTGTACTTTTCGATAGCTATGAAAATACTTTAGCGGTGGCAAAAGCACGGGATCAAAACTTAAGCCGGCCAAAGCTGACCAAAATCGCTCTATTTCTCTGCGATAAAAACGAAACGGTGAATTTCCGCCTAAGGTTGAAAAAAAGGCTTTATGTTCATTAGGTTTTTTTATGTTTATGTTTCCTTGCTTATCAATGGTAAGCGTAACCGTTATGGGTTCATTCCCTATTTCAAAGGTACCTTCAATAAGGGCTTGTTTTTCGCCAGAGCGAATCAGTAACTCATTTAAGTCGATTGATAGGTAGCGATTAGCGACGTTAAAACTCTCTTCACCAATGGCGGCCGCAAAAAAAAGTAATACGCACGCTTCAAGCACAGAGGTTTTACCTAAACCATTCCTACTCCCGATCACTAAAATATCGGGAGCCTCTGTCATACGAGGTGGCGGAAATTCCATTTCTAGAAAGTCCAGTGCCTTGAAATTTTGTACTTTGAGATAACGGAGCTTAATACTGGGTGTGTCTGTTCCGGTCATGTTTTTTTTCCTGTGCTTTTTGTAAACGTTTCTTAAGTACCGCTAATTCAATTAAATCGTCCTCCTTGGTGGGAGGTGGCATAAGGGCCAGTATTTCAGCGGCTCTTTTGGTTCGGTTATGATCAAGAAACAGTTTGGCGGTGGTTAGAAATGGTAAATGTCTATCGGTTATGGTTAAGTCGGTTTCAACCGTTGCAAATAAGTGTTCGGCCGCTGATAAATCGCAAAAATGTCCTTTATAGTCAATAAGTTGTGCTATCAGGATGCCTGATTTAGGCACATTTTTGGCGGCACTCTCTAAATTTGAGAGGGCCTGTTGGCGTTCTCATAGGCCCATAAATGGGCACTTTCTCTTAGGGCGTGAATAACAATATATTGGGGATGTGCCGGTAAAATGACTTTAAAATAAGTCCGTGATGATTCATCAAATTTAAAAATCGGTGGCGGTGAACCATTTTCGGCCATTTTGCGATACATTTTTGGAATACCGGTACCTCGGCCTTCGGCGAGTTTTAGTTCTTTGAGAAATTCGCCAATACGCCGATTGCGGTAAGGTACTTCAGGTATTGAATGGCCTCGTTTAAAATGATGTTTTTCGAGACCAGGTACTGGCCCTGGATAATTAATGATTGCGATCCGATAGGGATATAAGTAGACTTTGATGGGTTCAGGGTTGCCATCGTAGCTACGGTGATAGGCGGCATTCACAATCGCTTCTTCCATTGCCCCGTAGGGAAAAGCCACACCGTGCTTCAGCTTGATGGGGTACTTTTTTGATCAGGGTGGTGTTAAAACCATTCAGGTAATCTAATACTTGAGTGATTTGTGTATGCAGTGGGCCTCGAAAAAATTTTTCTTCTATTAAATCACCACCAGTGTCATCACCAAATTGAACCACTTCAATCCTCGCGCCCGGAAAAAAGTCTTCTGGATTGTAGGCAAAAAATAATAACGCGACATTTTTAGGGACTTCGTGTTCATTGACTTTGAAGACAATTCTCAGCTTTCGATATAAATCAATAGCGGGAATGTCAATGCCGGGTGCAACCAAGTCACTGTTAATATTTGATAAAAAATGTCTGAGCAAAGCGGGTGACAGTGCTTCAAGTGAGGCGGTTAGGTTTCTACGATCATCAAAAGGCACTTTGGCTGTCATTTGCATGAGTTGAGTAAGAATATCGTCTTTGGCTTCTACAGTTTCGCTTCCTTGACGGATATAGTATGCCCGTTCTTGTTTTCCTTTTTGCAATTTGATCGGCGCGTGATGGGGGCGTATATCGCTGGCGGGCACCCATATAACTAATATTTGTTTGCGTTGATAAATTTCAGGAGAAATGATTGGTATGTATTCTGGATCAATTCTTTTGCAATTGCCACGTATTTTTTTTGTATTCTATCAATGTTTTGGGGATCAAGTCCAACCGGTGGCAGAATCGGTAAACCATTTTGTTCTTCAATACCGATGATAATATAGCCACCATTCAGATTGTGAAAGTCATTGGCAAACGCGCAGACGGTGTGAATAATCTGTTCTAAAGTGGGTTCAGAGCAGGTTTTTTTAAATTCTAACCGAACTGATTCAACAGCACGCGCATAGATAAGATCGTCTAAGTTGATGGGTAGTATTTTCATTTCTGTTAGAAATCCTATTTTTCAAAAAATCGGATTTATTAAAAAAAATAAATCTGTTAAAAACAAAACCCATAAGCTGTACTTACTTCTTCCAGTTGAAGGCCCACAATTAAGTCGCTAAAGCGACTACTACAAACTGACTTCTACAAACTGACTTCTACAAACTGACTTCTACAAACTGACTTCTACAAGCTTTAAGTCGCTAAAGCGACTACTACAAACTTTAAGTCGCTAAAGCGACTGCTACAAACTTTAAGTCGCCCCAGTCAGGCAAGAAATAGGTACAGCTTTCTTAATAGCCACCACTGGCACACTCTGTTTGGAGAGACAACAATCGTTGCCACCCTAAATTTATTGGTTCATGGAAGAATTAAACTTGACAATCTCTTCCCATAAAATTTGTCCATCGGAATGACAAAACTTTTTTAGAAATTCAAATGTGAATCTATTAATGACATTGGCGTATTCGTCCATAAATTCTTGATTTCTCTGTTTGGCTTGATGTCCTAGCGGTTCAATGATCTCTGTATATAGTTGTTCATTACCTGAGATAAAAGACCAAAATCGTTGTCCGCATAATTTGAGGTAATCGCCTTTATCAGGTACGTTATCTTGCCCATAACAACAGCCATTCACTGCCACAACTGTAAGCGAGGGATTATGAATGGCAAAAGTTTCTGTTATTTTCTTAAAATTATGGCGCATTCTTTTGATTTGGTCACTATTCCCCCAGTTTGGGCCTGATTTTATGGAGACAATGTATTTGACTTTATCTTTATCAAATTCTAAATCCATACCCTCATATGAGGAACGTACACCCTTATAGACTTTGCTACAAATGAAAATGGCTAATTCTTCTAAAAATAACCCAAAAATACCTTCTTCTTGTGAAGATAAAAATGCGTCCAAGATATTTTTGACATAATCTTGTGCGGTATTAATATTTTTTGCTTTAAAAAGGTAAGGGTTTTTCTTTTTTAAAACGTTATTCAGTTTGAGTTGTTCAAGTTTTTCCAATCGTTTCTTGTGAAACTTGACAATATTTTTTTCGACATATTCAACTATTTCACTCTGTGTGATTTTTCCCATATTGATTGTGATCCTCAAATAAGGGATAGTTAACAGGTACGTTGAGATTAGCTTTAGACAATTCGTAATATTCCGGTTTAATTTCTATACCGACTGAATGCCGATAGAGACTTTGTGCCACTTCACAAGTAGTACCCACCCCACAAAAAGGATCAAGTACCCAATCATCTTTTTGAGTAAACAGTTTAATAAACCAAATGGGCAGTGCTTTAGGAAAAACAGCACTGTGTTGGCGATTGCCGGTTTCTGTCGCTAAATGTAAGACATTCGTGGGATAGGCCATTTTTCTGTCCAACCAGTTTGAGACATTTTTGCCAAACCCACTGCCGACTTTTGAGTTATCACGAGTTTTATCGGTATCACTTAAGTTTTTAAGGCGCGTTTTGGCCCAATCGCCCATCGGCACCATCACCGCTTCTTGGTACATATTGAAATTTTTAGTTTTGTTGAATTGCAGACAGCGTTCCCAAGCGTCTCTAAACCGGTTAGGCCATTTGCCCGGATAACAATTTTTTTTGTGCCATAGAAATTCTTCTGTCCATAGCCATCCTTGTTTGCGTAATTCTTCAATTAATTCAATCACATAAGTATGTCTTTCTCCATTAACGACTTTTTCTTTGATATTTAAAATAAATGTGCCGGTCGATTTTAATACTCGTGACATTTGTTGCGCTCTCGGTAAAAACCATGCCACATAATTGTCGGGGTTTATACCGCCATAACTATTTGCGCGGTTGTCGGCGTAGGGGGGTGATGTGACGATTAAATCAAAAAAATTGTCGGGATAGGTGGCTAAAATTTCTAAACAGTCTCCAAGGTGTATTTCTGATTTTATTTCAGTTGGCATTGTTTTATTACCTCGATATTTACTTGCTATAGATTTTCAGAAATATCATTTCAAAACGACAAACTATTTTTGTTAAGAACCTTAATTTGGGGGCCATAAAATGTTTTAGATAATTTCAAATCAAATCATGGCCCCCGAAGTCTAATTATAAGGAATCTAAGGATTGTTAATCAAAAGCCAATAGCTAAAGCGCTTATCTCGCTCGCGGAAGTTACTGCGTTTGGCTAAAGAGCTACTGTAGCCTAAAGAGTACTACTTATTAAAATCGGGACGTAGAGCGTCCAGCATGGGTTCTTTTGCAGAGCAAAGGAATCAGAAAGAGGAATTTACCTGATTTTGGCGAATACATTGTACTTAATTCTTCCAGTTGATGGCCCACAAATAAGGGTTATTCACGTATTAATTGTAATGGTTTAGTATAACAAAATGTCTTGTTAATCAATTAATTGTAATCAACTAATTGATTAACATAATATTTATATAACTTATTGAAAAGTCGAACTCACGTTATTAATGTTAAATAAATCCGAGTCTCTTGCATAATATATACTCAGCGCGGGAACAAACTTTCAGGCAAAAGTTTCGCGGAGCGAAACTTTTGCCTGAAAAACTTTTTAATGAGGCAGGTGGGCAAGAAAAAGACTTTGCCCACCCTACAATCGTTTTGTAATAGGCTCAATCCGATTAAAAAATTGGATTTCTTATACCAAAATTCTGTTTATTCCGCAAATCCGTTGTGCTCTACACTCGTGCGCCCGGCCCAATCTTTGGCAAATTGCCACGCTGAGCGTCCACTGCGTGAGCCGCGTTTAAGGGCCCATTGTAAGGCCGCATGTTGTATTTCTTTGGTATCAGTGTTTGTCATGCCAAATTGTTGGAGCCAGTAACGCACTATGGCTAAATATTCGTGTTGTTTAAAGGGATAAAATGAGAGCCATAGTCCAAAACGCTCAGAGAGCGAGATTTTTTCTTCCACTGCCTCGCCGTGATGAATTTCGCCATCAATCGTTTGCGCTTGGAGATTTTCGCGCAGGTATTCTGGCAATAAGTGCCGCCGATTTGAGGTGGCGTAAATCAAGACATTGTCGGGCGGCGCACTGATGGAGCTATCTAGCACACTTTTTATTGCTCTATAGCTGGCATCATTTTGTTCAAATGATAAATCATCGCAAAAAATAATGAAACGTTCTGGACGATTATAAAAAACTTCAACAATATCGGGTAAATCAATGAGGTCATGTTTTTCAACCTCAATCAGGCGGAGGCCTTGGGCGGCATATTCATTGAGCAACGCTTTAATCAGAGAGGATTTGCCCGTCCCGCGGGTTCCCCATAATAATACATTATTAGCCGGTTTTTTTTGTAAGAATTGCCGGGTGTTACGGTCAATTTGTTGTTTTTGCTCGTCTATGCCTTGTAAATCTTGCAAGCGAATACGGTGGGGATGAGGGACGGGTTGAAATTGGCCTTGTTGATTGTTACGTTTACGCCAGCGAAATGCGGGGACATTTTGCCAGTCGGGTGGTGCGGGTGGCGCGGGAAAATGATTTTCTATGTGTGCGAGCAAAGTTTCGCCGCGTTCTATCAAGTCTTGTAAATCGGTCATAGCTATTCAGTTATCAGTTATCAGTCAATCGTTCACAGTCAATCGTTCACAGTCAATCGTTCACAGTCAATCGTTCACAGTTATCTTTGCGACTGCATGGGGTTGGAAACCGCTCACTTAATGGGTTATAAAATTAGTCGTTATATCAATTATTTAGTTATAATGGCTTAATTATCAACCCGTTTAAAAAAAACCATAAGTTGTACTGGTTCATTTCAGTTGATGGCCCACAAATAAGGGTAATTAACTTATTAATGCTAAGGGTTTCATAATAAAAAATGCCTTTTTAATCTTTTAATCAATTAATTGTCATCAAATAATTGATTAAGAGATGATTTATAAAGTCGAACTTACGTTATTAAGTCCAAAGCTAAAGCTTTGGACTCCATCATCATTACTGCAAAATAAGAGAGTAATCGACGCTAACTTATTGTTGTTCAGCAAAGGCTTTGCTGAATTGCATTTATAGGTATTATAAAACATTATTCATTTTATAGACAAATATAGAGATTTATAGAAAAATATCTGCTTAAAAAAACGCTTGACATTTTATAGCCCGATATTCGTAGTGTATCGGGTGGGCTAGAACTGCACAGTTCTGTGTGTCGAGAGATAGGTTGCTTGCAACTGACAGTCAATCAGCCCACTTAAAGCAGGAGCTATATTTTTCTATAGATTTTGCAACTATAATGTTAATGTTGCTTTTGAGTCTATAAAGTTTTCCCAAAGATAAACTTTATCCCGTGGCTTTGCTTGCTGCTTGCTAAGTAATGAAAAGAGTCCAAAGCCTGAGCGTATTAACGTGAGTTCGATTTTAAATCTCAAGGCCGGTTATAAAATTATTAGTTATATCAATTATTTAGTTATAATGGCTTAATTCTCAACCCGTTTAAAAAAAGCCATAAGTTGTACTGGTTTATTTCAGTTGATGGCCCACAAATAAGGGTAATTAACTTATTAATGCTAAGGGTTTCATAATAAAAAATGCATTTTTAATCTTTTAATCAATTAATTGTCATTAAATAATTGATTAAGAGATGATTTATAAAGTCGAACTGACGTTATTAAGTCCAAAGCTAAAGCTTTGGACTCCATCATCTTTTTAGACAGTTAATCCCAGAGGGAACTTTGATGAAATTTTTTGAGTTTTTTTGGCACGTCGCATTAGTTTTTTTTAGCGTGCTATTTTCACGGTCGGTTTTGAGTCAGGATCATCATTATTGGAGTCAACAGTTTGGCAGCCGTTCGGCGTTAATGGGCGGCATGGTGGTGGGCGGTGTCCAAGATACTAGCGCCGGTTTTTATAATCCGGGTGCGCTGGGCTTTGTCGATAATCCCAGTTTGTCCGTCAGTGCCGGTGCGTATCAACTGGAGAGGCTGTCGATAGACAATGGTGCCGGCACCGGCTCGTCACTTGATTCAGACAAAATCAATGTCATTCCTCTGTTGGCATCGGGGACATTGTTTTTCAATCCTGACTCTAAGCATAGGTTTGGTTATTCATTGTTGGCTAAAAATCAGACTTCGACTGGTATGTCTGGACGGGTGGATAAAACTGTGGATGTGATTGGTGATATTCACCATAAAGATGGCACGGTTTCTTTTCAGGGCGATGAAGATTTCATTGGACAACTGATCGTCGGCAGTGATGTGACTGAACTTTGGGGCGGACTTAGTTGGGCACATCAGGTACACCCGAATATCTCAGTCGGAGCCACCGGCTTTGTGGCGATGAGAAACCAAAGTCAAAGTAAGGCTATAACGGCGCGTGCTGTGAATGGTGATATCATAGCCAGCGCGGATCGGCTTGATTATATCGATTTTTGGAATATTCGTGGCTTGTTAAAATTGGGTATAGCTGCGGATTTTGAGCCGCTGAAATTGGGTTTGACTGTTACCACACCCAGCCTTAATTTTTTTGGTCAGGGAACAGTTGCGGGAGAAGACAGTTCCAACAATTTTTATGATCCAGAGCAAGACAGATTGGTTGGGACGCTTGTTAGTAGCCGACAAGAAAATATCGATACGACCTATAATACGCCTTTATCAATAGCGGCGGGTTTTGAGTATGCCGTGACACCGAAAACCAATATTGCTGGTACCGTCGAGTGGTTTGATGAGCAGGGTGAGTATGAGGTTATCACGCCGGGATCACACTTTTGGTCTGGCGGTTGAGCATGCCTTTACAGACAAGACTAAGGGCTATTTAAGTTTTCGTGTTGATCATGAAACTAATCCCCAATTGGAGGGAAATTCACTGGGAATGGCCAATTGGGATATTTTTCATCTGACGACGGGGGCGACTTTTAGGAGAAAGCGTTCCGAGTTGGCGGTAGGTTTTACTTACAGTTTCGGAAAACAACAGGAAAACTTCATGCAGCTTGCCAACTTTGCTGATATCAGAGATGACAATCTCTTGGGAGAAACCGGGATAACGAGCGCCGATTACAACGCTTTTAGTGTTATTGTTGGTTATACCTATTTTTTTGATAGAAAGTAAAAATCAGTGATCTGTTTTCAATGAACAGTGATCTGTGTTCAGTGAGCCGTTTTCTGTGTTCTGTGATCAGTTTTCAGTGAAATAACTGATCACAGAAAAACGGGTAGTCCCTACAAACTGATGGAGGTACTGGTTTTTGGTGGGCAAGCGGGCAATTAGATCGAGAAAAATTCTAGGTCCTACCGCCCACTTGCCCACCCTACACTGTTCACTGAATGCACGTAAATTTTAAAATCAGGGTGTGTGTAAACCAAGTCGTACAGTCCTGAACGTTCAATTGCTTCTGAATGCCACACGGCATCAAATTTGTCCACTAGCAATACTTTGACTTTGAGGGTGTCGCGTACTGTGCGGATGGCTTGTTCAGTCGGTTGGGCCGAAAACACATTTTGTATAAGCTTATATTGTTGATCTCTTTTAACTTGATCATAGCGGTAAGCAAATACTGTTGCGTATTCTGGATTGGCGTAGGCCGTCGCACGATCGGCAAATAGCGCGTAAGGTAGAGTTGCCGGCCACGGCGTTAAGGTCGTATATCCATCTGGATTGGCTTGCACTCGCTCGGTTGGGCCGGCATATTCGCGCACTTTTTTCCAGGCTTGCCACTGGCGAAGAAAACCTTGGTGCTGGGCTAAGGTATTGGTATCTGGCGGACGATAGGTAGGATCTGGAAATTGCCAGAGACGGGCCGAACCGAGAATGCCTATTGTCAAACCTACCATTGCCAGCGGTAACACCGCTTGCCGCCAACGCACTGCACTTTTTCGCCATTTCGATATCGCTGCTTCATTACAACTAGACAATTCCGTTAAAGCGACTGCACTGAAGACTAGCAATAGCATCACTGGCACTAACACGGCTCGCCAGCCAAACGTGTTATTCCAAAAAGTGCTTTGAAGAAATTGTACGACTAGCAAAAAACCAAACGTGCCACCTATACTGAGGGCTTGAAAAGTGCGTTCTTCTGGCACTGTCGATGAACGTGTCAATATCGCAAGGCTGCCCAACACAAAAACAATCCCCAAATTCAATGGTAAAAATTGCAGCCAAAACAGTACTATATGAGCTAGGTATCCCCAGTAAGGTTCTTTGTTAAATAAAGGAGTCGCTGTGTACAATCCTAAACCAAAGGGTAATTGTGATTGAGTCAGAGAAGGCCCAGACGCTTGTGAAATGAGCAGCGGTAGGGCAAACATGACACATATGAGCAGCGCCAACGGTGCGGTTTTCAACGCGTTAATATAGTGATGGCGCGGTAGGCGCAAAAAGAGCGCCATCACAACTAAAGCCGGTAATACAAACGCCAGTCCTATTCCGCCTACCCAAGCCGATGCGCCAAATGCCGCGGCCGCGCTTAAGCCTGCTATCACAGCATAATTGGGTTGCAGACGCTCGCTGATTAGTACGCGGGTGACTAAAAAGATCAATACCACGACAGCTAAAGCGGAAAAAACATGCTGTGGCACCCAAGACATTTGTATCCACAGGACTTCTAAACTATGTACGGGCGGATAACCTACCCAATCTTGCCAGCGTGGCCCTAATAAAAAGGGTAATAAGTCCGCAGGTGGCCCCGCCAAGGCAAACAATAACAGCAAGGCACCGGCAACGGCTTTGTTTGTCAAGCGGATGGCAATCGCACACAAAAACGCGATGGTTGCGAAACCCGTAAACCAATTAAATGCCACTTCGGCTTGCCAACCGGTTACCCCAGCCAGTAATTTGAGCTGCGAGGCTAAAAAGTGCCATGTGTAGTAATAAATCACTGGGATTGTTTCGCCGTCGGGCGCGTAATAGGGATTGATGGGCAACAGGCCTTCACGGGCAATTGCATCGATAATGGCGACTTTGGCATGATCAAAAATAGGGTCATTAACGAACAATCCTCCTTTGTACAGGGCCGGAAAAATGTTCATGGTTGGTATGATTGACCATGCTGCTGCACCTATTAATAAGAAAAAGCTGTGTTTATTGGAAAGGTTGCAAAAATTTTCGGCGCTTGTCGAACTCTGCAGTTGTCGAAGCCAGAGGAGTATCGCGGCTTGAAAAAGTAACCATGCCACTATAAGGGTTAGGGTGGAATAGCCAAATAGCGCCGTAAAAGTTAGGGAAAATGGCCCATAAGTACATAAACCCAAGGCGGGAGCAACTAGCAGTGCTGATCGGGTGCGCCAATGTTTAAGTAGTCCTAATAAACGCAGCACCCATAAGCCGGGCAAAGTAAAAAAAACTGTGGCAACCAGCGCAGCGAGTACGCTGTGCCAGAAAAAATCACTGACAAAATTCATTTCACCTTCTCAAAAGGGTGGTAATTGGTAATATTTTACAAAGCTAAAACTTTGTACTTCTTAAGCCCAGCGTAATGACAGATCGCTTAAGATCGCTTAGCATTGGGGTAAGCGGGCCGATCGGTGCGTGGGTTTTTCCCCGCTGCTATCGCCCACTTGCCCACCTGAACACGGAATTTAACCTGATACTGATAAACCTTCCAAGTTTAGCAAACATGGGAGGTTTGTCCCAAGTATTTTTCTGGAAAACTATTAATTACGAGCCTTTTGCTTTCATTAAGCCTCAGCCTCAGAATAAATGATATCGCGCTGCGAATTACTGCGTTTCGTTGGTGTTGTATCGTTTAGCCAAAGCCTACTCAATTAAAACATCCTTCTTCATTGAAAGTTATTTCATAAGTCTACATTTTTCATTTTTATATCGATATTCGCATTACCCATCACCAATTACAAAAAACTTCGGCAAAACATCCATACCGCTTTCAGCACATTACGAAACAAAGGTTTCGGCCGCCGACAAAAACCTTCATCATTGACAAACAATAAATCGGCCTTAAGCCAAGATAAACCAATTGAGGGTTGATAATCCGACTGAATCACCAAATCATAACGCCCCCGCAGTTGCCAATACCTTTTCCAGCGAAAAACGTTCTTGGACATAAAGACAAAACGGGCGCACGGCATCTGGAAAATAGGTTTCCCACCCGGTAACGTGAGAAAGTCCATGCTTAATTCTGGACGAGAAAGTTTCGCTTGCACCAACGCTTCTTGCAGTCGTGTTGCCTGAAGATTGACTGTCCATGCCACCAAAATTTTTTTAATAGCAGGGTTTAATAAAACCTCTAGCACCGCATCATTGGGTTGATAAGTACACGCCAGCTTAATGTCCTTTTTACCAAAGCGTCCCGCCTTAAAATCTGCCACCGCCTCATAATGTAGTTGCGCTAAGTCTGGCTTGCCAATCAGGTGATAATACGCCGCTTTTTTGAAAATGTATCGTATTAAGCGCCGCAGTGTACGCGCATTCGCTCCGTGAGTTTTCAGCAAATCTAGCATGTTGCGGTTGTCATAATATAACACCCATGTGGGAACTTTAGCGGCCGCAGATAAGTGCCAAATCAATGACTTAGCAGAGACAACGATCCGATAGCCCATTTCGGCTATGCGTAAACACCATTCAACATCATCAAAATGGATAAAATAATCGCGCCACAATCTGGCCTCTTTAGCGACATCGGCACGAACTAATAACGAGGCCGCGGCCACATATTCCACATCCATATAAGGCTGACAGTGCATCAAGTGCTTGCTTAAGTCAGAATCTACGGTCAATAATTCTTGTGCTGAGCGGCCTTGCCATGCCCCAATCGGTTCTAAATGACGATGTAATATTAAATGTCCCAGCTTGCGATCAATAAAAGCACCCATTTCGTTGATTTGCCAAGGATAATCTAATTGCATCATCGTCGAACCAGCCACCGCAACATCGGGCTTGGCTTCTAATAAAGCCACTAATTCAGCGAGGGCGCGACTGTGTACCAAGACATCGTTATCCAGTAACCATAAGTATTGATAATTCTCTTTCGGTTGTTGAAAAGCCCACTGTAAGCCGGTATTAAAACCTCCAGTGCCACCGACATTTTCTTCATTATAAATAAAATTGACCTGTGGGTAGGCCTCTGCTATGGCATCGGCCGTGCCATCAGTACTGGCATTGTCTACCACCAAGATGTCAAGTGCGTAGTTGGGATAGTCCAGCGTCACGAGGGACGCTAACAGTTCTAAAACGTACTGTTTTTTATTCCAAGTGACGATGATGATTAAAACATTAGGCGCGGTTGTCACAGATCGAGTTGTCATAAGCGTTTAATGAGTTGATGCCAAATACTGTTTTGTCGCCAGAAAGTGGTCAGTTGTTTTTGCTGCGCGAGCGGTAATATTTGGGGTTCTATGGGCGTATGTAGGGCATCAAAGACGGCTCGATAGTACCAGCCAAATTCTAGCGATTGTAAGGCACGCAGCAGTCCGAAAAACAGGCGCGAGGCAATCAAGTAAGCCTTGATTGGAAACGGAAAGTAGCGGCGTATAATCCAAATCGTATTACGTGTCGGATAATACACTTGTCGCCAACGGGTGCGCCCTTGCGGCGATTGACGATGTACCACTCGACAGCATGGATCATAGTAAATTTTATACTGGTGGCGCATCACTCGAATCGCTACTTCGATTTCGTTTTGATAGAGAAAAAATTCCCCCGGATACCAGCCTATTTGTTCAAATAAGGTACGGCGAATAGCAAAGCCACAGCCGACAAAGGCCATTGAGAGGCCGGGCACGTCGTTTTTAGGGAGATGCCAAGTGTAGATCGGTTGACCCTTCACAGACTCAATGCGGCAGGCGACGACTCCAACATCGGGGCGAGTGTCTAGGCATTGAATGATGCGATCAAGTGTTATCTCGTCCACTGGATGACTATCATCATCCAATACCAGCAAGTAATCGCCTTTGGCTTGTTTAAAGCCTTCATTATAACCTGCAATGCCAGTGTTGGTTGGCAAACTCACCACACGCACCCAATCGGCATGCGTTTGCAACAAATCTCCGGTGCCATCTGTTGAGCCATTATCAACCGCAATGACTTCAACATCATGGCGATGTTCTAAAAGGCGCGATAATTGCACGAGGGTAGAGCGCGTTTCTTTGAGCCGGTTATAATTAAGAAAAACAATACTTAATTTGGGTTCAGTCAGTTTAACTCTATTCATCATCATCTGGTATTAGATATCCACAAGAATTTGTCAATGTGCATAGTGCCGGAAACGGGCGTTTATCGCAACTTGTATTTATTAGCAATTGGTAATGGATAATGGGTAATTGGTGGGGTGGTGAAAATGATTAGCGCTCTATGCCCCACCGATTTTGGATGAAAGGATGAAAGGATTAAATATGATGTAATTCAAATACTTACATACGGCACAAAAACGTGATCAAACGTCGTGCTTCGCTGTGCGAGATAACGAAGGTCTCCAAACAGCGAGATTTTCATAACGAAAGTTTGAGGCTCACTGCCATTAAGTTAGCAAAAAAACACCTACAAAAAGTATTAATAATGAAGCGCGACAGAGGGCCGTAATTAATAATTAATGATTAATAATTAATTTTTAATTATTAATTTATGGCCCTCAAACAAGATAATCCAAAAACCTGCCAAAATATAGGTTCTGGACAGGGGCCCGCGTATCACTACTGGGGCCAAACGGGCCTCCCTCGGCGACTGCCTTTTTGGACGACTGTTTGGACTTCTTCCAAACGGAAAGTTGTTTGCGTGAGGCGATTACAAGCCTACTACAAACGGGCCTTTTCCGTACGGTATGGCATTGAGTTTGAGGCTGTCTTACAAAACAACTATGGTTTGTAAGAATAATATTTTGGCGTTTAAGAACTTCCGAGTAATGCCATTACTTGGAGGTTTGGAGGCCGATTGAATAAGGAATTGGATCGATAAAAGTGGCGAGCGGCCTTGGTTGGATTCAAAAAGACACAGATATCAAGAAATTACCAATTACCAATTACCAATGATTAATGACCAAAAGCTCAATTTGTGACAGTGTCATACGAATGAAAAATGAAAAATGAAAAATGTACCAGTTAGTTTGTAAATGACTCATTTTATAAATAATTCAATTACTGTAGGACTTACGCACTCAGTGAACTAACTAATTGATTTTATTTAAAAACGGTTGAAATAAAGGCTGTGGCCTTTTAGAGGTAACTGATTGAATAGTCAATCAATTTATTTTGTCAATGCGTAAGTCCTATACTGGATCGCATTTTCATTTTCACGGTTTTAAAGTACGTTCCGTATAAGTACCCGTGCAGGTATTTTCAAAAAATAAACCTAACAAAAACAATTACTTTTGTGCCCATAAACCTTTCAAACTCTTGCACGGGTACTTAAGTATAAGTAATTTGACTTTGTCACATTACATCTAAGTAATTGATTTATATAGAGGCATCTTCGGGCCATTCTTTTTAAATCAATAAGTTACATTGAATCTGACAAAGCAAGTGCCATTAGGTAATTGGTAATGGGCGACATAGTGTTTGCCGATAAATATTTTGGGCGTTGAAAACCGTAAAGCGTTGGGCAACGCTTTCTTGTTTGCTCGGTAGATTTTTCTGAACAACTGTCGTAAAAAGTCGTAAGTACCCGTGCAAAAGTTTGTCGGTATTTTTACGACGAAAACTTGAAAATATATGCATGGGTACTTAATGAGGTCTAGTCATAAGGCAATGACCAATGACCAATGACCAAATTTGGAGGAAAACAACCATGATGCAGAATGACATTATCCGATTAATTGTTGTTGAAGAATCAGCTAATGATGCAGAAGTCATTCTGAACAGTCTGCGTAAAGCACGCTATCCCATTCGTCCGCGCTATGTTGAAGATGACGAAGATTTGCAAGAAGCCTTGACCGAACATGAATGGGATTTGATTATCTCCGTCCCTCAAGTCGGTGATTTTACCGTAGCGCAAGTGTGCGATATGGTTTCGTCATCCAAACAAGATATTCCTATCATTGTTCTCGCCCCAAAGCTAGATGGCAAAAGCATAGCTGGATTGCTCAATGCTGGTGTCGCACAAGTTATTCCGAATGACAGCGGTGGTTGTTTGCCTTATGTTGTCGGCCGAGAGCTCGAAAACTTGGCGGAACGTCGCCGACGTAAACATCTTGAACAACTCTACAAGGAAACTCAAAAGCATAACAAAATGCTGCTGGAATCCTCGCGCGATGCGATTGCTTATGTCCATGACGGCATGCACATCCATGCCAATCCCCGTTATTTAAAGATGTTTGACTATAAGAGTATGGATGACTTGGAAGGTTTGCCCGTCATGGATTTAGTGGCCGTTAATGATCAAGCCAAGTTCAGGAAAGAAATGCGCGAGTTTATGATCGATGAGAGGAATGATGAGCGCCAAATCGTCTTGGAAGGGCTAAAATCAAACAAAAAACGCTTCAAAATCACAATGGAGCTCAGTCAAGCGATTTATGATAGCGAGCGCTGCATTCAGGTCATTATTCGTGATCAATCACAAAGTCAAGAACTTGAACGGAAACTCAAAGACATCGCTCGCCGTGATCCACTCACGGGTTTGTTTAATCGCCAGCATTTTCTCGAACTCTTGGAGAAAGCCTTGGCAAAAGCCATGGAAACGCATGCGCGAGGCGTGTTGTTTTACATTGCTTTGGATAATTTTAGCTCAATTAGAGAAGAAGTCGGGGTGGCCGGCGCTGATCCGGTGATTAAAAATATCGGTAAAGTTATCAATGGCTTATCTGGAGGTGGGGCCTTAGCACGGTTTGGTGAAGGCACTTTCACCTTGCTGATAGCTGACAAAGATGGCAAAAAATATGCTGGCGCCGGCATTATCGCCAATAAAATTTGTAAGGCGGTAGAAGCCAATGTGACGGAATTGAGCGAGCAATCGGTTGTCGTCACCTGTAGCATCGGCATTACCCAAGTTCTCTCCGCCGCCGCCAGCCCACAAGATGTGCTGGGCGATGCTCACAAGGCTTGTAAACTCGCCATGGAGCAAGGCGGAAACCGCTCTGAAATCTACAAGCCTCGTCAGTCTGAGGAGGCACCCATAGGAATTTATGATCTCAAGAGATTGATTGAAACGGCGATAGAGGAGAATCGCTTATCACTGCGTTATCAACCCATCGACAGTTTGCATGGTGAAAGCCAAGAACTTTATGAAGTCTTTTTGCGGATGGTGGATTCTGATGGGCAAAATGTCCCAACCGGTGATCTATTCAATGTTGCTGAAAACACCAATTTAAGCATCATGTTGGATAAATGGGTACTCGAACAATCCATTAAAGCGTTGGTGGAACAGGAGAAAAAGGGGCATAAAATTCACTTGTTCATTAAACTGTCTGATCAGGCTATCAAAGACGAAACCATACTGCTGTATATTAGGAAAAAACTCAGAGCCTCTCAGTTACCCGGAGCGCGTCTTATCATTGAAATCAGTGAATCGGTAGCGATTGGCCAAATTAGATTAGCCAAAGCATTTATCAGCCAATTAAAAACGTTTGGGTGCAAGTCGGCGCTGGAACATTTTGGCACCGGACTGAGTTCTGAAACGACGCTCAAACACCTGCGGGATGTCAATTATGTGAAAATTGATTCTTCTTATAGCAAGGGATTATCGACAAACACTGAGAATCAGGAGGCGGTACAACAGATTGTCAAAATGGCCCATGACTTAGGTAAAGAGACGATTGCCGAGGCGGTGGAAGATGCCAACAGTTTGACGGTGTTGTGGTCATCTGAAGTTGATTTTGCTCAAGGGCATTACATTAGTGAGCCGCTTGAGGAGTTGGAATATGATTTCTCAGATGAGTGATCAGTTTATCAGTGATCAGTTTATCAGTGATCACAGATCACTGAATCGTTATCAATAGAGTTGTTGCAAATTAAGCCATGAGCTAAAGCTCATGGCTTAAAGCTCAAGTACCCTAAAGGGTACTAAAACAAAATAATATTATGTAATACAATAACAGATGATTTTTTAATTCGGTACTTTTCATTCCTGAGTCGGCTTGAGCCTCCTGTCGCTTTTAGCCAGTAGCTCTAGCTCATGGCGATTTAATTTGCAACAACCCTAATAATCACAGATCACAGAAAAACTGATCACAGATCACAGAAAAACTGAGAACGATCACTTTTCACTGAAAAACTGATAACTTTACATGATCAGTGAATACTGTTCACTGAAAAACTGATAAGCTTTACAAACACTTTGGAGTTGCGCTGGTAATTGTACAAAGCCCGTCTCTCGACGGGCAACGAATCCAAATCAGCCGCCACAAACCCCCTTTCCTGAAACCAATGGGCCGTTTGAGTGGTTAAAACAAAAATGTATGCAATCCCTTTTTGTCGTGCCTCGCGCTCCAAAAAAGCCAGTAAAGCATCACCTCGGTTCGCGCCGCGATAATGACTATGTACGGCTAAACAAGCTAATTCCGCCATGCCTTCCTCAACAAAAGGATATAGGGCGGCACCTGCTATGATCATACCGTCGCGCTGTTGCACTGTAAAATGGTTGATTTCCATTTCCAATTTTTCACGGGAGCGGCGCCTCAAAATCCCGGCCTCTTCCAAAGGCGCAATCAATTCAAGCAAACCGCCAACATCGTCTATAGTGGCTTTGCGAATGTGTTCAAACGGATCCGTGCTAATGAGTGTGCCTGTACCATCACGAGTGAATAATTCCTGCAATAAAGCGCCTTCAATTTGCCGCGAAACCAGATGCACTCGTTGTACGCCGTTTTGACAGGCTTGCACTGCATTGGTCAATTGTCTTTTAGAATCAAAATATTGTTGATTTTCCAACCGGCGTTGCGCTTCAACTACAGTTAATTGCCGTACTAGTTGCCCAGCGCTGTCAAAGAGTCTTCCATTTTCTGTCAGACAAATCCATTTAGCTGCTCGTAAGGCAATAGCAACCGCGGTTGCGACTTCTTCTGTGAGTAAATTGAACGTTTCTCCGGTAGGAGAATAGCCTATTGGAGAAATCAACACGATACAGCCTTCATCCAGTCGGCGCGTAATGGCAGCAGCATCAACGCGGCGGACTTCTCCCGTGTAACCATAATCCACGCCATCGCGTATGCCGACGGGGCGAGCGGTAATAAAATTACCTGATGCGGTGCGAATGCGGACATCGGCGGTAGGGGAATTGCTCAAGCCCATTGATAAAAGGCTTTCAATTTCGGTACGGACTTCTCCACAAGCAGCTTTGACACACTCAAGCGCGACTTCATCCGTAATACGTGTGCCATCCTTGTAGCGTGATTGTCGCCCACGCGCTTGCAAACCTTGTTCAATTTGTGGGCGGATGCCATGTATCAATACTAAGCGTATGCCTAAACTGCTCAGTAAGGCAATATCGTGAATCAAATAGGAAAAATTGGAACTTTGTACGGCCTCTCCCCCAAAGCATAGGACAAAAGTACGTCCACGATGAGCATGAATATAGGGAGAGGCACTGCGAAACCAGTCGATAAATTGTTGGGTATTATTTGTTGGAATGTTTTTATTAGTAGCGTCAGTCATTTAAGATTTTTTAAAGGGTGGATATACCAATGAAAACTGAAAACTGAAAACTGAAAACTGTTAATGTAAATGACTCATTTTATAACTAATTCAATGACTCAATCGTCTTATACCAATGAAAACTGAAAACTGTTAATGTAAATGACTTATTTTATAACTAATTCAATGACTCACTCTTATGCCAATGAAAAATTAAAACTGAAAACTGTTAATGTAAATGACTCATTTTATAACTAATTCAATGACTCAATCGTCTTATACCAATGAAAACTGAAAAAGGTTAATGTAAATGACTTATTTTATAACTAATTCAATGACTCAATCGTCTTATACCAATGAAAACTGAAAAAGGTTAATGAATGTAAATGAGTCATTTTATAACTAATTCAATCACTCACTCGTCTTATACCAATGAAAACTGAAAAATGATAATTGAAAAACGACTGTACCCTAAAGGGTACTAAATAAGTGGGTAAACAAAAGTCTAAGGCTCATAACGAGCGGCTTGTGAGTCGCTAAAGCGACTACTACGAACAGTCACCAAAATTGTTATTTATCCGTACCTACTTAATTATCTGAATATCTATAGCAACCAATTACCAATTCGCGGCAAGAATTTTTCCAATGGAAAAACGGATTCCGAGGAAACCAATTAGACTTAGCACGGTAACAAATCGTACTTCGCTACGCGAGATCATTTTAACTTTTTTCATTTTTCATTATCTTTCGCTTGGTAGTTTTTAGCCGCGCAAAGTATACCAATTACATGAGACTATTTGACGAACATTGAAAAACCGTCTACCCTTTTAATTATCAGCCATGCTCAATAATCAGCGTTTGGGAGTTGGCAAATCGCCCAAGGATATTTCCCCCAAAAAAAACAGGCCAATTTTTTATAAAGGTTCATGCTTATGACCCAATTTATTAACAAATCTTCACAAACAATACCAATTCTTCGGCATGTGCTGGAAAAAATGATTGACTTTTATGATAATTTTTTATATGATTAAACTTATATAAAGCGGCAGGCATATGGTTCAGTACTCAATGTCGTACTGGTAAAACCTGAGACTTACAATCTATCAATTTGCTTTTCCCCAAGCGAATTCAGATTGTATAAGCGGCTCTCAATAATTTTCGGTAGCCTTTGGTAGATTCACCCACTCTTAGGAGTGCTATTGTTAACTTTTGTTAACATAAATGAATCGGATGAAGACAATGACAGTTAAAATTAATAGACCATCAAAAGTGCGTATTTCGGGGGGCAGTGAATCTTCTGTTCATGTCCTGAAAGAAGAAAACTCACGATTGAGAACGGATATTTCACGATTGCGAGTTGAAAAAGCGCGATTTAGAGAGGAGAACTCGCTATTAAGAGCAGAAAACTCGCAAATGAGAGCGCATAACTCACAATTGGGAGAGGAATTGCATTTCGTGCGCGAAGAACTAAAAGAGGAAAGAGAAATGTCCGAGCTGAAGGATATCGAGCTCGCCAGAGGTAACGCTCTGTATCAGATGTTGCACGAAGAACATTTAAGGGCTAGCGTATAGTAATCAGTTTATTAATAACGTGAGTTCGACTTTAAATCTCAGTGATTTATATAATTATTAATTATATAAAATAGTTATTCATAATGACTTTTGAATCAATCAGTTAAAAACAAAACAAACAAGCAAAACTTGACTCTAACATTCTATGGCCCACAATGGGAGCGGTTATTAACGTATTAATGCTAAGGGTTTAATCGAATATTTTTTTTTAATCAATTAATTATTTTCAACCAATTGATTAATATAACTTTATATAACTTATTGAAAAGTCGAACTCACGTTAATTGGTAATTATTTGCCATTACCCATTACCCATTACCCAAGGCAAAAATGCCTAATCAACTGCGTTAAAACATCTATCATCGGTTGCAACCGATTCAGCGCGATAAATTCATCGGGCTGATGCGCTTGCGCGATGTCTCCAGGGCCTAACACAATCGTGTCCATGCCCAGCGCGGTTAAGTACGGGGCTTCCGTGCCAAACGCAACTGCGGAAGCGGTGTGTTTCGTCAAACGCTCCGCAACTTGGACAATTTCCGTTTGGGCGGACGTTTCCATCGCCGGAGTGCCCTCAGATAGCGGTACAAATTCTATCTCTAAACCGCTGCCCTCCAAAACTTGCTGCACACGTTGTCGAAGTACGGCCCGCAATTCTTCCATATCCATGCCCGGCAGTGGGCGCAAATCCAACTGTAGTTCACAATCCGCACAAATACGGTTAGGATTGTCGCCACCATGAAGGTGTCCCAAATTCATAGTTGGCACGGGTATATGGAATAACGGATTAACGTGGGTGGCTTGCAATTGCTTACGCCATTTCAACAATTCTCCGATGACTTGATAGATCCCTTCCAAGGCATTGTTGCCCAAGCTTGGATCACTAGAATGTCCAGACTGCCCCCGCAAACGAATGGCCTCCATAAAAATCCCTTTGTGCATACGCACCGGACGCAATCCCGTCGGTTCACCTATCACCGCATAACGTGCCTTAGGATGTCCCGCTGCCACCAGCGCACGCGCCCCAGACATCGTGCTTTCTTCATCAGCGGTAGCGAGTATGATTAAAGGCTGGCGTAGAAATTCCCCCTTGTTCCCCTTTGATAAAGGAGAGGGAAATGGGGCCTTTGATAAAAGAGGGGAAAATGGTGCAGCGGCCGTCAGCGCAAGGGCAAAAAAGGCTTTCATATCCGCGGTGCCCAAACCATATAAACGGTTATCAGCCTCAGTCAGGCGAAACGGATCATTTTGCCAACGCCCCGCATCATAAGGCACGGTGTCCGTATGCCCCGCCAATACTAAGCCACCGTCGCCACTGCCCAAAGTTGCCACCAAATTGAATTTACCCGGATGATTTGGAACGGGCAAAATATCAGTGTTAAAACCTAAATCGTTACACCAATTTGCCAGTCGCTCAATCACGGCTTGATTACTTTGATCTTGCGCCTGATTGACGCAACTGACTGAAGGGATTGCAATTAATTCGCTGATCATGGTCAGCACAGAAGGGATTTTAGCAGTCATTCATCAGTTATCCGGGGTTGAAAATAGAGCAAGATATACCAAAATTATGCTGTGGACAAGCGTCGTAGATTTGTTTGTCAATTCGTCCCCCTTATCTAAAAAAACACTCGGTTTTAGCCATCGTGCAACGATTCTGAAAACGGATCACTGAAAAGCGGAGCAAAGCTATCTCAGTACTCGCTTTGAGCCAAGCACCGGGGGTTATTATTAAATCTTTTTTTATTCAATAACTTGCACAGGAACACCAATGGAACATACGTTACCGGCATTGCCTTACGAACTCAACGCCTTAGAGCCACACATCTCCAAAGAAACCTTGGAGTTTCATTACGGCAAACATCACCAAACCTACGTGACTAACTTGAATAACCTGATTAAGGGGACTGAATTTGCCGATATGTCATTGGAAGACATTGTTAAAAAGTCATCCGGTGGGATTTTCAATAACGCCGCCCAAATCTGGAACCACACCTTTTATTGGAACTGTTTGAGTCCCAACGGGGGTGGACAACCCTCTGGTGCTTTGGCGGATGCCATCAACAGCACATTTGGCTCGTTTGATAAGTTCAAAGAAGAATTTACCAAAACGGCGGTGACAACGTTTGGCTCGGGTTGGGGTTGGCTGGTGAAAAATGCCGATGGGAGTTTAGCTTTGGTAAGCACCAGTAATGCCGGTACGCCGATGACTTCTGGGCAAACCGCGCTACTCACCTGCGATGTATGGGAACATGCCTATTATATTGACTACCGCAACGCTCGTCCAAAATATGTAGGAGCGTTCTGGAATTTGGTCAATTGGGACTTTGTGGCTAAGAATTTCGGCTAACCGAACCCACACAGCGCAGCTAAGACACAAGGCTTTTTCTTGTAACTCTTCATTCGCTCAATAAAATCATCAAAACTTTAATTTATATCGCGTTTAGCTTTTGCGTTAAGTACATTTTTTGTAGGGGCGCACTTTAGTGTTTGCCCTTTTTTGTATTTAGCCCAAGCGAAAAATGCTAAGTACTCGTGCAGGTATTTAAAAAAATAAACCTAACAAAAACAATGACTTTTGGGCCCATAACACTGGAAAACTCTTGCACGGGTACTTATAAGTACCCGTACTTATGTTTTCAAAACAAAAACAGTCGTTTTCGTCGTCAAAATACCGACAAACTTTTGCGCGAGTACTTAAGTATAATTGCGAAACGAAGTCACACAGCGAAGCGACTTAAAAAGCTTCTCGGAATCAGTTTTTCATGAAAAATTTTTGCCGTGCTAAAAAAATTCCATTTTCATAAGAGTTTTGCAAGAGGCTCTCAATAGAGAATTTTCTCGTCTAACGGTAACGAGAAAACTAAGATTATATAATAATCAATAACTTATGATACGCCACCGCCACCGCCACCACCGTCGTTGCTACCACTCTCTTCATCGCCGCCTCCACCGCCTGCCCTACCACTACCTACCATCAATAGAAATCCCGCCACCACCATAATAATCCAGACAAACGTAGGCACTTTTGTGAAAAGATATAAGATACCGCCACTTATTACAAGTATGAATCCACTTATTAGGAGTATTAATCCAATTTTCATGATTTCGCCTTTTTTGAAATAGTACTGAACCATGAATAATGTCATGTACGGCGCTTGTGTGCAACCCTTTTTGGAATAACGGTTGTTATCTTATGGTGAGTGGCATGTCAGACTACTAGAATCTTTTGAGTTGTTCCCGACTAAAAATCCATTCGGGCGTATAAAGCCTTTCTCCAAAATCCAATTTATACCAAGGAGTTAATTTGTCATTGGACGGATTCACTAAAATGTGAATATCTTGCGCTGGCATGTAACTTTGTGCTAACAGAAATATCTTTTTGCCGGTGGTTTTGTTAATAGCCATGTCAACCACAATAACCGCATGTCCGGGAAATCCTCCCTTGATGAAAATATCACCGATTTTCATGTCGTTGATATTTTTAACTGGCTTGAGTTCTTGACTCAATGAATAACTGCCCGCGTATATAAATACCGTTTCGGTATATCTCCTAAATGTTCGGTGAGAACTATCATAGCGGCGTTTTTTACGCCATTTGACTTTGTTGCCCCTGACTAACGGGCGATAGCCTTTCATCCATTTTCTATAGGAGGCTTTATCGCCGCTCGTGAAATTAAAATGGATAGCGGCATAATTGCCCTTTGAATAGAAATATTCCGCCCTCAGCCGGATAACAGCATCCGCACACTGTTGTAAATCTCGATTGCTCACATCAATATCAATGACGGCATGATGCGCCGATTGATTACCTTTCTTGCGCCCATTGTAAAAATAGACAGGCGGTTTACCCTGTTTTAACGGTAAATGACGTAGCCAGTCTCCAAAGCTATCCTTCAAAACGGGCATTCTCTCGAAACCCGTCGGCACGGCTATCCGATTTACCAGCGCGTGGTTGTCGTTATGGCTTTTTAGCCAAGGATAGTCTTTCCAAGCCGTCGCTTCTATTGGAAGACAGGCTAAAATTAACGCGAAAAATAAAGTCAATTTGTAATGGATTATTTGTTTCATTGTTCAAAACTTCCGAGGTTTGTTATATTCTGCACGGGCATAATTTGTACTTTTGCCATTGGGAATATCGTCGGGACTCGAAGTGACAGAAAAGTTTAGTTTGTGGCCTTGTTAAGTATATATAACTCACTGATATTTAAAGTCGAACTCACGTTTATGTTACGACGTACACCACCCTAATTGGTATAAACGCCCCGATTGGTTCGCGGTGGTGGATGTTCCTCGACTTTTTCGTGGAAGGCTTGCCTTGCCAGTGTCTAATTCAAATTTTCGTGGAAGGCTTGAAATTAATACCTACAAAAAATAGGTATTTTTGCGCGTTATAGGGCCAGACTTTAATTTTAACCGCGAAGAAGTATTTTATGGCCCCCAAAACTGTGTAATACTTTAGTAATTTGACTGGGAGTCATTTCCACGGATTTGAAGTACGTTCAGTATAATTCATTTTTTCGTAGTAATTTGACTGGGAGTCATTTCCACGGATTTGAAGTACGTTCAGTATAATTCATTTTTTCGTGGAAGGCTTGCCTTGCCAGTGTCTAATTCAAATTTTCGTGAAAGGCTTCAAATTAATACCTACAAAAAATAGGTATTTTTACGCGATATAGGGCCATACTTTAATTTGAAAAGCGAAGAAGTATTTTATGGCCCCCAAAACAGTGTAATACTTGACTTTATAACCGTGCAACAATAAATTACGAGCATTTCATTTGCCCATTAAAAAGGAGTTGAACCATCGCGGAGCAAAGGCTTTGCCTTACAGACACCTTTGTCGCGGCTCGTACAAGGATCGCTAAGTACTCCATCTCACTTGTTAATTAACTTCTGCTGGAATACTTCGGTTATAGGTTAAACAAAGATAAAACCATCGACAAAATTACCTGAGTCTAACATTATGAGTGAAAATGTCGTCTTAAATTTAAAAAACGAACTCAATGAGAATTTAGAGAAAAATGGTGTTGTGATTTTACCGCCCATAGAAGTCAATGAAAGTATCAAATTACTTAAATCATTGGGCTTGGAAGCCACCGTTACCATGCTTGATCCTTGGTATAATCGAGGAATAGGTGGCGTTAGAGATAACTATATCGACTTCATTGCAACAATATTGAATAATGTCAAAGAGATAACAAATCATCTTTACTTATGGGGCTTTCCTGAAATAGTGGCCCTGTTTATGACACTGGGCTGGTAAACTGCTTATACGCGTTGGAGGTAAGTATTATACCCAAGGAATACAGTAATATTGCCCATCAACGCTCAGATAAAAATAACTGTCGTCTCCCTTTATCAACTCAACAGGGTGAATTAGACGGCAATTTCATCGACAACTACTTGAGTAGCGCGTTTGAGCAAAGGTGTCACGGCTAAATCTTCATCTATCAAAGGCCAATGTAATCCGTATCCCGATGGAGAAACCTTAAGATATTCCCGTTCAATTGGTTTGGCTTTCGCTAACTTTTCAGAACAATCAACCCAAGGAATACAGTAAGATTGCCCATCAACGCTCAGATAAAAATAACTGTCGTCTCCCTTTATCAACTCAACAGGGTGAATTTTTTTGTCCATTATGCACCTCTGTTATGAAAGTTCTCATATTCAGAAACGATATAATCGAAATTGGCAAGTTATAATAAGGAATAAAGAAGTGCATGAATTCTGGCTCATCCTCACTCAATAACTACAAGGATTCGTTATAATAAAGGATAAAAAAGTCCGGCATGAATTCTGGATCATCCTCAATAACTACAAGGATTCGTTATAATAAGGGATAAAGAGGTGCATGAATTCTGGATCATCCTCAATAACTACAAGGATTAGCTTCGCTGAACTTCGTTTCGTTATAATAAAGGATAAAAAAGATTTAGATAGAAATCAAGCAACAGTTGTTAACTCCAAGCCTATCGACAATCCCACACCACAATCACCCTTTAATCTGCCCCGTTTCGTACCTATATCGTTTCATACAAATATACAGAGCGTACTCAAAATCTGTGAAAGTCGAGAAACCAAGGCTCGATAAGAAACTTGATTTCTCAAAATTTAGCTGATAACTGATAACTGAGCAGTGAAAAACTGATCACTGAATAACTGATCACTGAACACTGATAACTGATCACTGAATAACTGATAACTGATAACTGATCAGTGAAAAAAAGGAAACTACATGGCTCATCCCGCCTTTACGCTTATTCGTCAAGCACGGATTCCCACTTTAAACATCGAAGTTGAAGAATATCGCCACCTCGCTACCGGGGCACGGCATCTACATTTGTCGGCTGACGACAATAACAATGCCTTTTTAGTGGCCTTTTTGACTGTGCCACAGGATTCATCCGGCGTGGCGCATATTCTTGAACATACCACTTTGTGTGGCAGTAAACGCTATCCAGTGCGCGATCCGTTTTTCTTGATGTTGCGCCGTTCCTTAAATACGTTTATGAATGCGTTTACCAGTAGCGACTGGACGGCCTATCCGTTTGCCAGCCAAAACGCCAAGGATTTCGATAACTTATTGCAAGTCTACTTGGATGCCACCTTTTTTCCCAATTTGAATGCACTGGATTTTTCTCAAGAAGGCCATCGCGTCGAATTTGAAACGTCAAATGACGCTAATACGCCTTTGGTTTATAAAGGTGTCGTGTTTAACGAAATGAAAGGCGCGTTAAGTTCGCCAGTGCAACGTTTGTGGCAGACGGTGTCTTATCACCTCTTCCCCACCATCACCTATCACTACAACAGTGGTGGCGATCCCAAGGACATTCCCAAGCTCACTCACGCACAACTGAAGGCCTTTCATGCCAGTCACTATCATCCCTCTAACGCGATTTTTATGACGTATGGCGATCGGCCGGCCGAAGGGCATCAACGTTTTTTTGAAGAGTGTGCTTTGCAGCACTTTCAAACACTCGACTTGAATTTGCAGATTCCAGATGAGCAACGCTATGACACGCCGCAACAGGCGGTTAGCTACTATCCCATTGATAAACCAGAAGAAAGTAAAAATAAAACCCATATCGTGCTAGCGTGGTTATTAGGCAAAAGCACTGATCTCCATGAGATCATGAACGCCAATTTGTTGACGGGCGTGTTGCTGGATAACAGTGCTTCACCGTTACGTTATGCCTTAGAAACGACTTCTTTGGGCACCGCCCCGTCGCCTTTATGTGGTTTAGATGACAGCAGTCGTGAAGCCAATTTTATGTGTGGCTTAGAAGGCTCCAATCCTGAACAAGCCGAGGCGGTAGAAGGGTTGATTTTACAAGTACTTAACGATGTAGCTGACAACGGTGTGCCGCTGGAGATGGTAGAATCGGTGCTGCATCAAATCGAATTGAGTCAGCGAGAAATTACCGGCAATAATTTCCCTTACGGCTTGCGCTTGTCACTCAACGCATTGTCGCCCATGATACATGGTGGCGATCCGGTGGCCTTTTTAGATATTGATCCGGTGCTAACCACGTTACGGGCCGATTCTCAAAATCCTGAGTTTATACCCAATTTAGTGCGACGCTTACTACTAGACAATTCGCACCGAGTGCGCGTAGTGATGGCACCAGACGCCAATTTAGCCGCACAAGAACTTGCCGAAGAAAAAGCGCAATTAGAGGCCCTTCAATCGGCCATGACTGACGACGCTAAAGCCAAAGTCATTGAACAAACGGCCGCTTTAGAAGCGCGTCAACAAACCAAAGATGATCCTGAAATATTGCCCAAAGTCGGTTTAGAGGATATAGCAGACGAGTTAAAAATTCCTGAAGGCACTTCTCAACCCGTCAATGGACTCCCGGCGACATGGTTTGCACGCGGCACCAATGGCATGGTATATCAAACCATTGTTGTAGACTTGCCCGATTTCGAGGAAGAATTGTTAGATGTACTGCCCTTATTTTGTGATTGCCTGACGGAAATGGGCTGTGGTGACAAAGACTATCGAGAAATAGCGGCCCGGCAAGCGGCCGTGACGGGTGGTATCAGTGCCGGTGTCTCGCTACGCGGCAACGTTTCTGATGTGCAAACCGTGCGCTCCGTGTTTAATTTATCGGGTAAAGCATTAGTGCGTAACCAAGCTGCACTCGCCGAATTATTACAAGAAACGCTAGAACAAGCCCGTTTTGATGAATTGCAGCGCCTACGTGAATTGATTGCCCAAATGCGTGCCTATTCTGATAACAAAATCACAGCGCGTGGACACCAGTTGGTGATGGCTGCGTGTAGCAGTGGTATCAGTCCAAGTGGGTATTTATCTCATCGTTGGTATGGTTTTGTGGGACTACAAACACTTAGGGCGCTGGATGATAGCTTAGAAGATGAAGACAAGTTGAAGGCCTTTGCCACTAAATTGGAACGTCTTCGTGACAAACTGCTTGAGGCACCGCGCCAACTATTGGTGGTGAGTGAAGCAGAACAGCGCAATGAGATTGCGGATGCTTTTGCAAAGCTGCGCTGGCGCTCCGCTTACTCCAACGAGCAAACGGGTTTTAAGCCGTCTTCGGTGAAGAGTGTGGTTAAAGAAGCGTGGAGTACCAACACACAAGTCAACTTTTGTGCCAAAGCTTATTCGACAGTAGCAGCCGAACATCCAGATGCGCCTACGTTGGTGGTACTGGGGAACTTTTTGCAAAATGGCTATTTGCACACCGCTTTGCGTGAACAAGGAGGCGCGTATGGCGGTGGTGCCAGTTACGGTAGTGATACTGGAACATTTAGTTTTTACTCCCACCGCGATCCACGTTTGATAGACACCTTAGCCGATTTTGACCACTCTTTAACGTGGCTACAAAACACTCAGCATGAACCACGCGCTTTGGAGGAAGCTATTCTTGGTGTCATTAGTAGCATTGATCGCCCCGGCTCGCCGGCGGGAGAAGCAGTGAGTAGCTTTTTCAATAGCTTACACGGTCGTACCCCAGAGCAACGGCGCGAATTTCGTCGCCGAGTGCTACAAGTAAAAATAGAAGACTTGCAACGAGTCGCTATGACTTATTTGCAGCCAGAGCAAGCCAATGTGGCCGTGTTGAGTGATGCAAAGACGCTGGCAGAGTTGCCAAATTTAGAACTCGAGCGACGGACATTGTAGGAGGAAGAATTCGTTCTTGGTTTGATTGAAAAGCAACTACAAGGATTCGTTATAATAACGGCAATTACAAGGATTCGTTATAATAACGGATTAAAATAGCCTGTTTTAGAAAGTCGTTTTTGAAAAGCAACTACAAGGATTCGTTATAATAACTGCAACTACAAGGATTCGTTATAATAACGGATTAAAATAGCCTGTTTTAGAAAATCGTTTTTGAAAAGCAACTACAAGGATTCGTTATAATAACTGCAACTACAAGGATTCGTTATAATAACGGATTAAAATAGCCTGTTTTAGAAAGTCGTTTTTGAAAAGCAACTACTGAAAAGCAACTACAAGGATTCGTTATAATAACGGATAAAAAAAATCCTTGTTTATATCCAATCCTTGTAGTTAAATCCTTGTAGTTATTGAAAAGCAACTACAAGGATTCGTTATAATAACGGATAAAAAAATCCTTGTTTATATCCAATCCTTGTAGTTATTGAAAAGCAACTACAGGCAGATTCGTTGCTTATGAAAGGATAAAAAGGCAGATTCGTTGCTTATGAAAGGATAAAAAAATCCTTGTTTATATACAATCCTTCTAGTTATTGGATTGAATCATCCTTTTTGTAAACCTAACCGAAGGATCGCGAAGCTAATCCTTGTAGTTATAATTTATCTATATCTACAATCAAACCTTCCCGTGCAATGTGACATTCCATATTTGACGGGCGATCACGGATGATCTCTACGGTTGCGCGGTGGAGTTCTTCTATCTTAGTGTCATTATAGTTGGGATCGACATGGAATAAATATAACTGCTTGACATTGGCATCCATCGCAAAATTGGCTGTATCAATATAGCAGGAATGTCCCCAACCCCGTTTCTTGGCATAATCTTCGGGCGTGTATTGCGCGTCATGGATAAAAACATGAGCATCTCTAATGGTTTCTACGGCGTTATCCCATTCTTCCGCTTCCATGGCTTTCATGAGTCGCAATTCATCCGGATCAAGTTTGTCTTTGCGATCTTCTATGGTTTTTTCTATAAACTTAAGTTCGTTATCGGAAGCATAGACAATGGTTTTATCGTGTACTTGAATACGGTAACCAAACGTGCTGCCCGGATGGTGTACATTAAAAGTTTCCATCTTAAAGGGCCCATATTCAAGAGGATTATGGGAGGCATCCAAATAATGAATATCTGCCATCCACGTTTCAACGTCGACCGGGAAATAGGGATCGAGCATTTGTCCCGAAATGCGCCGTTCTATTTCTTGTTGGTTTTCACCGGGGCCATAAATATTAACTTTCCACCCAGGCACAAAAGCCGGCACAAAAAACGGTAAACCCGAAATATGATCCCAATGGTAATGCGTGAGAATAATCGTCAGTTCTTTGATGTCTTGTTGCGCCATCAAAGAGTTGCCTAGCGGAATGATGCCCGAACCGCCATCACAGATCAGTATATGATCATCAGCACGCAATTCAACACACGAAGTATTGCCACCCACACGCATGTGGCTACCAAACGGTGCCGGGTAAGAACCACGTACTCCCCAAAAGCGTATATAGTTCAATGTATCAACTTTCATAGGTTGGTTAATGAGTTTCCCTCACCCCGGCCCTCACCCTCTAGTACTCTGTCAATGTTCTATTGACGGGTAACAGTTTTAACTTGGCACGGCCATTAATTCTCTGGCACGGCCATTAGTTAGTTTGGACGACTGGCTCCTGCCATTAGTTGGTTTGGACGACTGTTTCCCTTCCTCTCCCCAAAGGGGAGAGGGCTAGGGTGAGGGGTGCTGTCGTTTACTCTGGTGGATAGATATGCCAATCCCCGGCTTTCAAAATCCCACAAAACATCCCTTCTGGCACCTCAGGATAACTGTCGTAATGATAAAGAAGGCATTTTTTTTGAATTTCCGGATCCATATGGTTAATGAGATCAGATATATGTGGATGCACACCCGAAGGAAACTGCGAAGTTTCACAATCCATATAAATTCGGTCTGCTCTCCTATAATGCATTTCTAATTGCGGGGGTATCATATACTGTATATCAGTTGGCATAAGCACGTTATAGCCACTTTCATGTTGTAAGCTTACCCCGTAACTTGGCATTTCCTCAGAACTTGAAAAAACGTGCATAGCAAAAATGGGTTTTATTTTCCACGTTTCTTCACCATCCTGAAAATCACCTGTGACTGTTTTTCCGTCTCCCTGTTTTCCTACCAAATGTATATCAAAGTAGGTTTCAAGACACACGTCAGGAACACCTTGTACCGTATCTAATCCGGGCCCGAGCGCTCTTCTTAAAGGTTCAAGCACTTTTTTATGAATGAACAGATCCGGCTTGGTACCAAGAGGTGGATTCGGCCACGTTCTCTCTTCATGAAATAACTTGTTAGCAATAAATGTCTCGCCTAACCATTGTTTTTTTTCCAAAGTATAGAAAGGATTAAAAAGAGTCGTCAGCCCCATGTATTCCATGCCACCGATATGATCATTATGAGGATGAGAAATGTAAACGCCGTCTATATCACGAGAAGAGAGTCTTACTCCTTTGAGGGCATGTCTGATATCTCCACCGACATCCAAAAGCAGACGATACGGGCTTTGACCATCTCGTTTGTTTGGCATATCGAATTCAATAAGAAAGTTAGAGTGCCATCGGGGCTGGTAGCGAACTTGGCTTAATTGACGGATTCTGGCTAAAATAGCGTCTTTGGATAAATTCTTGGCTTTTTTAGAATGACTAAATTCCAAAATCAGATCACACGCTTCTTTTTCCGTGAGGCTATTCTCATATTCCCCTATTGAAAATGCGGCATTGACACCTATTGCTGTTATTTTCATATTTCAGAACTCTAACGCAAATTCCCTTAATAATTTCAAATTCGATATAAACTTGCCCTAGTTTAAATGTGAGTAACTATGTGAGTTGTTAGATGGAACGATAAAAATAGCTCAAAAGCGAAAAGGACACTATTCCCAATCAAGCACCAATAATGACATATTAGGAACAGAAAATAACTCATTTTAACAGTTCACTTTAAATCGACAATCGTACTGACGTAAAAACTGTAAATGTTATTGATTTTCGCGTACTTAGCCGTTGTGATTATTGGGTTGATTTGGGCTTAACATCAACATACTTACAAACGATCTCACGTATTTCTTTAAATTTCAAAGGTTTTACCAAAAAAGCCTCCGTGCCTAGTTGTTTAGCCACTTGGCGATCTTGGGCATAATCTTTAGATGTTACCATAATCACCCGGGTATCTTTTTGATGGGCAAGGGTACGCAAATGTCTTAACAAGCTCAATCCGTCCATACCCGGCATAATAATATCCAAAAACAGCAAATCGGGTTGGTGTTCTTGCAAGTAGGGGAGCGCTTCTTCTGAAGATTTGAAGCCAATAAAATTAACTTGCAGTGGTTCGATGCTGAACTCGTACAGCGAAATTGAAGTAACGCTGTCATCTACAACCACAATGGTTGGCATTTTATCTGTCATAAAATTAAACCCATCAATTGTCTAAAGTGGGCGAGGTTTACAGAACAGCCATTTTAATAAAATTCTTAGTACCAGACCAAAAAGTGATCGTTTTTGTTCCGAGTGATCGTTCAAAATGTCATAAAAAAATTTAAATGAGTTAGATATTTCTGGTAAAAAAACGCACAAAATATTATGTACGTCTATTTCAGAAACTTATTTCTTGTCCGGTACCAAAAAAATTTAATGAGTGAGTAAGAAGATAAAAGTAATAAGCGTCAAGTTGCTAACATAATAATCAAACCACCGTTATCTCTTGAAAACCTCAAACTGACTGACTCACACCGACACTCGGTTGAACTATTAGCTGCCATAAGTATTATCAGCCATTCTATGGAATTTTTGCAACCTTGGCAAGGGATTCACATGCTACCCTAGTTAGCGCCGAATCAGAAAATTTTTTTCTAAAGGCTTTTAACAGTTCATTTTGACCAGTGGACATTTTAACATTCAACCAGTGCCTTGTGTCATTTTTATAACGTTCTTGCGTCTTTACATTTTTGTAACCCTTGGCGCTTAATTCATCAACACGTTGTTTTACATAGGAAGGTTGACGATAGTAACCCAAGGAAATCGCGTTATTAAACCGGCCGCTTGTGACTATCTTGTAGTCCTTCCTGATGCCGATTTGATTAAAGTGTTGTAGGGCGCGGCGAGCCGCTTGTCGGTTTTTAAAGGGCGGCAGATAAACCCAAGTCAAGTCCAGCACTGGCGTTTCGCGAGCTTGTACGTCAACAGTGACATTTTTTTGACGTTTCAGCCACTTAGCGATTTTTTTAGCCCTATAGGCCTTTGTATAGGGGCCAGCTTGGAAACAGGCGAGAGACTTGCCATATTTTTTTGGCCGATTGTTTTTGGTAACGGGATCAGCCTGGGGGGCGGGCGTTGAGGCACGACGGGCCGTTTTTGTTGAAGAGTTGTCGGAGCCCGCTTGATTTTCAAAGGTAGCCATTGGTAGTCCGGCCGCCCGTTGCAATTCTGATTGGACTACCACAGGGACTTTAGGGTTTTCCAAACGGGTTTCAGCAGTCACCGTGTTGGTGGGGGCATGTGTGGTTTCTTGTTCAGCTTTGGTCGTGGCAGTATTTTCTTGAGTTGTTGAGGTATTATTGGGCGAGTAGGGTTCGCCCAGTAAGACTAGCCGTGGCAAACCCGAGGCCGAAGAAGACCGCGGCCCGGCAAAATGGCTAAATGGCTCAGGTTGCCAAGGCAGCCAAGGTAACAACCCCAGTTGCCAAGTCAAAAAGCCAATATTCAACAACAACAGTAATAAAGCCAAAGTTCTCATAACGATTGATTCACAACAGTCACCAGTCCCTGTAACACGAGGTCTGGAATAGGCCGATAGGGTCGATGCAAGAATGACTCAAGCGCCGGTGTACTGCCACCGGTGAGTATAAGTTTGAGCGGGTTTCCTTGCCTTTGAAACGTATTTATCACATATTCTAGTAGGCCTATCACTGCATATAAAGTGCCCAAAGCGATACCGGTCTGCGTATCGTGCGCTAAGAATGGTTTTTCATCGAGGTGTAAAGTGTTATTGAGAGGTGCCAACGCATACGTGTCAGTCTTTAATGCGTTGTACATAGTAGTCACACCCGGCATGATTAGTCCACCCAGATGATGGCCCTTGGCCGACAGCACATCCAAAGTCACGGCCGTGCCACAGTCAACCACGCACAACATGCCTTTTTCCAAGTGGTGGGCACCAATTAAGGCCAGCCAGCGATCGATGCCCAATTGTTCAGGTTTTTCATAGCCATTTGTGACCCCACATTCATAACGGGACGTTTTTGCAAACGTCGGTGTCAGTCCCCAATGTGTTTTGACCCATTGGCTCAGGATTTCCGCCTTATGTAGCCCGGCCACGTTGGAAACCCAGACACCTTGAGAGGGCACGTCAAGTTTGAGCCACGCTTGTGTCAACATTTTTTCGAAATTGTTGTTCGGATACGATATGCGTTGTTGGGGAGTCAGCCGACCTTGCTCGAAGGTTGCCCATTTTATTGAGCTATTGCCCATATCGACCATGAGTATCATAAACGCACCCCTAAAAATATCCCCATCTCCCCTTTGCCAAACTTACCTTTACCCACAACTCGATTTTTTAATTGTGAATGGTGAATTATGAAACACAATTCACAATTGAAAAAGGGGGGATTTTCCCATAACTCAAATCAAACCCGTGCCAATCATGCCGAAAGGCGGCCAATCCTACCTGTGGATAGATTACCAAGGTTTGTAGGCATTGATCAATCAGCATCGCTGCCAAAGTATTGCGCGAAACCGGTCGCCCTAACACGGTGCATAAATCCACCCAAGGTTGAGTGATAGCCTTCGTGTCGATTGAGGGCATTTTGACATTGATGCCTATTCCTATCACAATATCATAGTCTTTTCCATGACGAGTTTCCAGTAACAGGCCAGCCAATTTGCGGCCTCGCCACAAAACATCATTGGGCCATTTCAGGCCCACCTCTTGTGCCCCCAAGTTCCGCAATACCCGCACGACGGTAACGGCCAAGGCGATATTCAATTCCGCTAACGATTTATTTAAGGTCGCATAACGGTGTTTGATGGACAAACATAGTCCACTGGCATAAGGCGAAACCCACTGCCGTCCTTGTCGTCCGCGTCCAGCGGTTTGATATTCGGCCAGACAGGCAAACGGCACCGCTCTTTTGTCCTCTAAAGCATAGCGATTGGTAGAATCCAGCACTGAATGGATTTCCAAATGGGCCAAGCGTTGCCGATTGACGGCCGAGAGTGCCGCTAGAATGCGGGAGTGGTCTAACAATTCTAGTGGCTCGTGCAGTTGATATGTGTTAACGGCCGGCGAGTGTAGCCTAACGCCATACTCAGTTAATGTACGGATGGCTTGCTCTAACTCCATCGCACTGAGCGCCAACTGTTCAATCAATTGCTCGGTTGTATATCGTTGCCCGTCGGCGAGTCTGCGTAAAACTTGGAGATACATTTTGACAAGTTTATCAGAAAATAAAGAAAAAGTATTGACGGGTAATGGGTAATTGGTAATAGGTAATTGGTAATTGGTAATAGCTATACTGCACAGTGTCAATGCGAATATCTCGCAAAAATATGAAAAATGAAGAATGAACAAAGACTTATAAAATAACTTTCAATAAACCCTCAAAAAATCCGATGTCTTAAAGACATCGGATTTTTAGCAAATCTATACGGAACGTACATAAGCGGGTGAAAATGAAATAATTCGCTACGCGAGATAAACCTCTTGCTGTTTTTGCCCGGATTTTTCTGAAATATTATACCTTCCTCAGCACAACCCTTACCATTACCCATTATCAATTACCCATTACTAATTACCCATTACCAATTACCCATTACCCATTACCCATTACCCATTACCCATTACCGATTACCAAGTTTTAACCTTTCCGTTATGATTGGATTGGCTGGAAAATAGATTTGCTCTGCTGGAGTCAATAATTCCGAATAGTCCTGAGATTTCGCATGCACACGCTGTGATTCAACGAAGTCACTGATGTCTATAATTTCTATAATGGCATCACGCGCATATGCTTTTAGCACTTCACCGCGAAGGCCTAATTGAATAGCTCGCCGTTTCAGTGGCGCACCCGCCGGATCATGATCGGGATCCCATTGGAGTCTAACCAAGGACAAATTAACCGCTTGTTTCCATGCGGCCTGATTTGGGTACCAATCGCTGTCGTAATGAGATGGCACCGCTTGCTCTAACACGGCCTCAAAGAATTGGCGTTTGAGTCTGACAGCCAGCGTGACTTCTTGACCGATTTTCTCAACCCAACCGCTGCGATACATCATCCACAGAAAGTTGGGCTTAATCCAACTCATCCGTGTCAAGCGAAATTCTCCGCCAAAATAATTGTGTTGGGCGGCAAACTGGCCGATTGAAGGACGATAGGCTTGATAGACAATGATTGACTCTTCGTCATACTGTGCCAAAATGTGGCGGCCTTCGGTGGGCCAGGTTTTTTCCTGCTCTAAATAGTGTGCCGTTTTAAGTTTCATAATTCATGTCCTAAACCTCCGAGGTTTGGCTTCCTTACGAGGTTTTTGCCAAGGACATTAGAAAATGAAAAATGAAAAGTTTGTAAATGACTCATTTTATAAATAATTCAATCACACGCTCGCATTTTCATTTTCACGGTAAGCAAGCATTTTTCGCTGATGTGAAATACAAAAAAGGGCAAACACGCAGGTTTGCCCCTACGAGTGATGTGCTTTACGCAAAATGCTAGAAAGTACGTTCCGTCTAAAAATCACCGATAACTGATAACTGATAACTGATAACTGATAACAAGCGTTCCAATGCGCCCCGATTGTTTTCCACAAATAATCGCCCTTTTTCTCCCGTTTGCCTTCTTCGCGTCGCGTCACTTAAATACATTTTGACGGCATTGGCTAATTGTTCTGCGTCATTGATTTGTTGAGCGGCCTGCGCTTCTAACAGTCTACGACAGATTTCGGCACATTCAAAAACATGAGGCCCCATGATAACGGGTAAACCAACGGCCGCTGGCTCTAATAAATTATGTCCACCAATCGGCGCTAAAGTGCCTCCGACAAAGGCCACATCACAAGCCGCGTACAGCATAGACAATTCGCCCATCGTGTCGCCCAAATAAATTTCCGTCTTGGTATTGACATCGCCTTCGCTACGCCGAGCGACGATAAAGCCTCGCCGCCGACACAAAGCCGCAACGCGATTAAATCGCTCAGGATGGCGCGGTACTAATACGAGCAGTAAGTCATAAAATTCTTTTTTTAACTCATAAAAAGCCTCAAGTACGGCCTCTTCTTCGCCCTCATGGGTACTGGCCGCAATCCATACGGCCCGATCTTTTCCCCACTGGCTGCGTAACATTTCGGCCTTTTCAGAAAATTCGGCCGGTAAACGAGTATCAAATTTGATACTGCCGGTGACATGTACTTTTGTGGGCCGTATCCCCAAATCAATAAAACGCGCTGCATCGACTTCAGTTTGGGCCGCCACCGCCGTCAAATTCGCCAAGATTTGCCGCGTTAGGCTGGCAATGCGTTGATATCCCGCAGCTGAACTGATCGAGAGTCTCGCGTTAGCGAGTATGACGGGAATAGCTCTGGCTTGACAAGCATGCAATAAATTGGGCCATAGTTCAGTTTCCATCAGAATGAGCAAACGCGGCCGTACGCGGCTTAAAAACCGTGCGATCGCGCCGGGCAAGTCGTAAGGCAAATAAACATGCCACACGCTATCGCCAAATACCTCACGCACTCGTTGTGAACCGGTGGGTGTCATCGTCGTGACAAGTATGGGCAGCTCAGGAAAACGAGTACGCAAAGCATGGATGAGTGGCACGGCCGCTTGGACTTCTCCCATTGAAACGGCATGTATCCACAGGCTTTGTTGAACCGGTAAGCTTGGACAAAAGCCAAAACGTTCAGGCCATCTCCGCCAATACGCCGGCGCTCGCACGCCACGCCAAACTAAGCGTAGTAGTATAAGAGGAACAAATAAATAGAATAAAAAAGTGTAAAGAAAACGCAAGGTTGTTATCGCTCTCTAAGTGTTGAAACTCATAAATTATTTTAACCTACTTTTCTTCGGTTTGTAGTAGGCGATTTATCGCCTCTTTTTAAGGAAAGAGGCCAGCATTCCTTTTAGCAACGCGTCAAGTAAAAAGTAGGTATACTTTGCACCGTCAAAAATTACGCGAGTACAACGAATTACGCGGATAAACGAATTGGCGGCAATGTAGTACAACTCCTGATGCTAGTACAACTAATGATGCTAGTACAACTAATTACGCTAGTACAATGAATTACGTTAGTACAACGAATTACGCGGATAAACGAATTGCTTGGTGGTTCTAATTTGATTATTCGCATCATTTGTTGTACTTGTTGATACATACTTGTTGATTCTTAATTCTATTATCCCAAGTGTCATTGTACTTATCGACTCTTAATTCTATTATCCGCGTAATTAGCTGTACTTATCGACACTTAATTCTATTATCCCAAGTGTCGTTGTACTTATCGACTCTTTCTTAATTCGTTTATCCGCGTAATTCGTTGTACTTATCGATAATTAGTTGTACTTATCGACTCTTAATTCGGATATCCGCGTAATTCGTTGTACTTATCGATAATTAGTTGTACTTATCGACTCTTTCTTAATTCGTTTATCCGCGTAATTCGTTGTACTTATCAAGAAAGAATTCGTTGTACTTATCGACTCTTTCTTAATTCGTTTATCCGCGTAATTCGTTGTACTTATCGATAATTAGTTGTACTTATCGACACTTAATTCGATTATCCGCGTAATTAGTTGTACTTATCGACACTTAATTCGATTATCCGCGTAATTAGTTGTACTTATCGACACTTAATTCGATTATCCGCGTAATTCGTTGTACTTGTTATCAGAAAAAATCCTTGTAGTTATTGATTGATAATCTATATAATACCCAACCTTTATAAACCAATACCCCATCACAGACACTTATAACCCCCATGATTAAACACGTCAAAATTGAAAACTTCTTTAATTTAAAACAATTTGAGGCCCCCCAGTTAGCCGGCATCAACCTACTGATTGGCGACAATGACACCGGCAAAACCGCTTTATTGAAACTCTTATACGCCATCTCCAAAACGTGGGAAATCTACAGCCGCAAACACTTTTATGAAACCCCGTCTTTCCAAAAAATCTTAGGCGAAAAATTATTAGGCACGTTTCAACCCGGTAAAAATCAGCTAGGCGAGCTCGTCACCAAAAGCATCAAAGACAAACTCAAAGTCTCAGTCACCTACTCAAAGGGCAAAGTAGATCAAAACATCGGCTTTAAGTTTGGGGGCGCTACCCAAGACACCCTCAATGACGGCACTGACTCAGTGGCAGTGATGGGTGACGATTACAATGTGATTTTCATACCCGCAAAAGAAGTCTTGACGGCTTTTCGCGCCATTAAATTCACGAGAGAGCCACATCATTTAACCGGTTTTGATGACACCTATCTTGACTTGATTAAAAGCTTAGAAATTCCGACTCAAGCACCGGATAAACTAGGGCCACTAAACGAAATCAATCAACAATTAGAAGAAATATTGGGCGGTAAAATTCACCAAACCGATGACAACTTTTTTTTCAAAAGAGGCCATCAAGAATTTTCCATGCCAATGACAGCAGAAAGCTTCAAGAAAATTGGCACTCTCACAACATTAATTCAAAATCATCAACTCAACACCGGCACGATTTTGTTTTTAGACGAACCAGAAAGTGCGTTACACCCTAAAGCCATTCGGCGTTTGGTTAAAATTCTAGTCCGTCTTGCCTCTGCGGGTGTTCAAGTGTTTCTGAGTACAGATGACTTTTTTATTGCCCAGCAATTATCTATTTGTGCTAGGCGGGAGAATAGCTCAATTTGTTGTTTTTCTTTATTAGAAAACCACCAAGGTGACATTGAAGCGCATTGTGTGGATTTAAAAAACAGTACGCCCTCAAGTCTGATTGTGGATGAGCTATTAAAAATGTCAGATGAAGATGTGGCACTTGATTTTATAAATTAATGTTGAGTTTCGTTCATCAGGAACGAATGCCCAAAGCCGACGACAGATACTCTCTAGGAAAGGGATAGTATCTGCTGAATTGCTTCAGGTTTCGTTCATTATGGACGAATTCCCAAAGCTGACGACATATGCTCTCCAGGAAAGGGAGAGTATCTGTTGAATTGTTTCAGGTTTCGTTCATTATGGACGAATGCCCAAACCCAAAAAAACTATCTCCATTGTACTTGATTTGAAACAATGAAAACTTTAGTCATGCCTTATACTGAATCGGGGATTACGATTGACTTATCCGGTTTAGAATATTTCTGCTTTGAAAATTGTGATGGCTACAGAAAGCTATCAGGTAGCTATTTTAGAGAAATGGATATAGGCTGGTACGAGAATAGTGAAGATACTTTATATCTAGTTGAATTAAAAGATTTTACGTTTAAAAATCTTGGGGATACCAATATTATGAATGAAGTCGTGTCTCCCAAAGTCAAAAAGTCAGTAGACTCAATTTCTATGATTAAAGCCGTTAAAGCAGGTACCCCTTATTTTTCTAACATACTCAATTCAATGATCACGTTTTTAGTCTGACAATAATAACGACAAGGATTGTATGCTTATGAAGGGATTTTATTCGCTAAGCATAAAATCACTTAAGATTTCTCAAAAGCATTTGCCTTGGGAATAGCTTTCTTATTCCGATTTGATTTCATGCAGGAAAATTAAACTTTTAATTTTATCGAATTTGTTCATTGCGATCAATTAGCGAAAAAATCCTTTTTTATATACAATCCTTGTAGTTATGGGCACACGAAAAAACGTGATCATCGAGAACATACGTTCCTGTTTGCCACCTTCTGTTAATACTTCTACTTCTTTGATTAAAATAGTTCATATCATCATCAATTGTCCGCCTAATAAAGTATAATATCTCCGGTTTATCCGTAATCAAGTTAGAAAACCGTTTGAACCCTATCAGAAATTGTTTGAGGTGGCACATTGTGCGGTAGTTACTGTTGAACAAGCGAGAAAATTTTTATCACCAATCCAACAAAGGAGAAAAAATCATGTCTGATGATTCATATACTGAAGTCACCACCGAGTCCTGGTGGAGTCGCCTTAAAGACTCCTTAGGGACTGCCCTACTTGGGTTAATCTTATTTTTTGTCGCCTTTGTGCTACTATTTTGGAACGAAGGCCGTGCCGTACATCGCGCTAAGATATTAGCAGAAGGCGCCGGTATCGTTATCTCCATTGATGCCAATCAAGTTTACGCCGTCAACGAAGGCAAGCTCGTTCATCTGAATGAAGAAGCCACGACGGACAAGGTTTTAACAGATGCGATGTTTGGCGTTGTGGCCCCCAAGGCTCTCAAGCTGCGCCGCGTGGTGGAAATGTACCAATGGCAAGAAGAACGACAGTCCGATAAGCAGGACAAGCTGGGCGGCGGCACAGAGACGGAAACCCGTTATACATACACCAAAACATGGAAAGACTCTGTCATTGATTCCAGCCATTTCAAACGGCCCAAAGGCCATAACAATCCCTCTCGTATGAAAGTGAACGGAGAGACATTCATTGCAAAACCAGTGAAACTGGGCGCTTTTAGCCTGTCTTCCGGCCTTGTAGAAAACCTGAACAACTATCAGCACCTACCCATGACAGAGGAAAACTTGGAACAAGTGCCCGAAGAAGTCCGCGCCCAATTTGGCGAAACGACAGAAGTCGTCTCTCTCTCAGAACAAACGCAACAGCTGCATACCAGTTACGGGAATTACTACGTGGGCCAAGATCCGCTCCAGCCTCAACTGGGTGATTTACGGATAAAATTTGAAGTTGTCCACCCCGCGACTATCAGTGTTGTCGCCAAACAAGTCGGTTCCAGCCTTACCACTTACACCACTCAAACGGGCGGAAGCCTTGAACTGTTTGAATATGGTGGATTCTGCGTCTTGTCGGCTTTATTGTAATGTTCTTCGGACTGAGCCTGATATTCAATGTCCTGAAAACACTCTCCCTCATTACCATTGCCATTGCTTGGATATTCTACCGCCCCGTGTTAGGCATCACACTCATAGTCATTGCCGTCGGCCTCTTATATTTCTTAAAATATGCGAAACCGCAACCGGCAGTCCGTAAAACCTCAAGAAGAAGCGCTTAAAAACCTCCGAGGTTTTTTGGCAAACTCTGTTACTTGAGTTTGGAGTCCAAACGACGCTAAAGTTTCGCGGAGCGAAACTTTAGCGTCGTTTTTAGTTTGGCAGGAGTCCAAACTTTAGTTTGGCGGTGCCAAGTTAAAACTGTTACGCGAAGCGAGATAAGTTTCGATATTGATGCTTATGGCTTTAGCCATAAAAAATTCCAGGGGATATCTGACAATCTATCTATAGTATGGAGAAGAATTATGCCTGATTCATATACCGAAGTCACCTATCAGCCATGGGGCAGCCGTATTCAAGATTCTTTAGTGGGTGCCCTAGTTGGGTTGGTTTTGTTTTTCGGCGCATTTCTGTTGCTGTTTTTGAACGAAGGCAGTGCCGTCGATCGCCTCAAGACATTAGAAGAAGGTGAAAATAAGGTTGAACATATTGACGCCAATCAAGTTTTCTCTACCA
>NBMI01000038.1 GCA_002085445.1 Candidatus Parabeggiatoa sp. nov. 2 | reverse complement strand
GCTGGCGATGTCCGCCACGCCGAAGCCCGCCCCTTAGTTGAAGCAGCTAGACGAGGTGAGTTAGCTGTATGCAGTACAACCGGCAGCGACTTTTAAAATGCTTGAATTAGCCGAAAAGCATGGACTAACGGCGCGTCGGATACATGATGCTAGACATGCTGCTATAGCACTGACTGCGGGTGTAACTCGAATATACACTTATGATATTGAAGATTGGAAACATTTTGGTTCAGATGGTTTAGTCATTTCAGGGCCCGCTTCAGTGGTATCTCAATTGACATCAGGGTTGTAATTTCGCTTTTAAGTTTATCCGGTTAATTCTCAAATGTCTGAATCAGAATTGACAGAATTAAAGAATTTTCAGAATTAAAGAATTTGATCTCGCGTAGCGAATTACTACGTTTCTGATTCAGACAATGATTCAATCAGAGTACAACGAATCAGGAAATCAACGAATTTTCATCAATTAGACAATGAGTAACCTATCGAACCAAAATCGTGAATACCTCAGTTTTTTTGCTGAAGTGAAGAAACGGATACGCCGTTCTCAATATGAGGCGCTTAAATCTGTCAATAAAGAACTCATACAGCTTTATTGGGACATTGGACAAATGATTGTAGATAAACAGCAACGCCTTGGTTGGGGAAAATCCGTTGTTGAACAACTTTCAAAAGATATACAGAAAGAATATCCAGGCATTAAAGGTTTTTCTACAACAAATCTTTGGAATATGAGGTTTTTTTATAATGAGATACAGCAAAATGGAAAACTCCAACCACTGGTTGGAGAAATTAGCTGGACTAAAAACATCTTGATTCTAACCAAATGCAAAGAATCTTTAGAACGGGAATTTTACCTGTTGCATGTCAAAAAATTTGGTTGGACTAAGGATGTATTGGTTCATCAGATTGAAAATAAAACCTACGAAAAATATCTGTTGAATCAAACCAATTTTGACCAAACACTCCCGGAAAAATACCAGCACCAAGCAAAGTTAGCGGTAAAAGATCATTACACCTTCGATTTTCTGGAACTGCACGACGAACACAGCGAGCATGAATTGGAGCAGGCTTTGGTACGAAACATTCGAAAATTTCTGATTGAAATGGGCGCATGGTTTGCCTTTGTTGGCAACCAATTTCGGTTAGAGGTTTCCGAAAAAGAATATTATATAGATTTGCTTCTCTTTCATCGAAAGTTAAAGCGGTTTGTTGCATTGGAACTCAAAATTGGAGAGTTTAAACCAGAATATAAGGGAAAAATGGAGTTTTACCTGACGGTTCTGAATGAACAGTATAAAGAAGATGATGAAAATGATGCTATCGGCATTATTGTTTGCATCGCTCCGATAAAACCATAGTGGAATATTCGCTTAAAACCTCGACGCAACCTATTGGCGTAGCAACATACAGCACCTCACCTTCCCTGCCGGAAGAATACCGTAAATATCTACCCGCCCCAGAAGTTATTGCCGAACGATTAGCTATTGTTAAGGATTTGTTTAGTGATAAAGATGAAAACGCGTCTCGTGAGCAGTTGCACTTACACGGCGTTGACGAGTAAAGTTAAATCATAATGTCTGAATCAGAATTGACAGAATTTAAGAATTTTCAGAATTAAAGAATTTGATCTCGCTACGTTCGTTACTGCGTTTCTGATTCAGACAATTATTCAATCAGAGTACAACGGATTAGGAACCGAAAGTTCTCAATTCGCTGTACTCAATTCGTTTAACAACTTAGTAAGTAATTGATTTATAATGTATATTGATGATTTTATCTGGTTGCCCGACTTAAAGAAAAACTAGCCATCAAACATCGTGTGACACAAGATGAAGTAGATCCACGATATCGCTTTGTTGAATCTGGGTATGAACCTAATGAAGATGTTTATTCCGCAACGGCTCAAACTGATGGTGGCAGATACCTTATAGTGTTTTTTATTTATAAACGGGCTAATACCGCTTTAATTTTAAGCGCAAGAGACATGAATAAGTCTACGATGCGACGCTATGACAGAAAATAATGACAAACCACTCACTAGCATTTCCAAAGCAGACACCCTAGAAGAGATTGCTAATTTTTTGGATACTCACAGCCTAGCCGATTATTGGGATCAAACATACCCAGTTGAATTTAAAGTGAGGGCTCAACGTAGGCAACGTATCACATTAGCGCCTGAGCTTTATGCCCAAGTTGAAAAAGAAGCACAGGTACGTGGTATCTCGTCTGAAACTTTGGTTCATTTGGGTTTGATGGAATGGTTAGCCAACCATCATAATATATGTGAAGCGTAGCCAATCAGAATTTTCAGAATTAAAGAATTTTCAGAAGATTATTCTGTCAATTCTAAAATGTCTGAATCAGAAACGTAGTAACGAGCGTAGCGAGATCATTTTCAGAATTAAAGAATTTTCAGAATGTTTGGCAGGGTTTGGTTTGTTTTTATTCTGTTAATTCTCAAATTCTGTCAATTCTGATTCAGACATTATTCATTCTGTCAATTGATATAACTGGGAAAATTAGGTATCAAGAACTTTTTAAAGCTTTTGAGAATGTGAAAAATCTAGGCGGTAAAGCCTGGGAACATGCGGTGGCTATTGACTTTTTTAATGGTAGTCACATCCAAGATTGTTCTATTCACTGTTTCCATTATCAACAAATGTTTGAATGTTTTTTTAAACCTATTTTGGAGACGAAAAGCCAGTTTGGTGCCTATTCGAAATCACATAAACTCAATAAATTATTAGAAGAAGTGATTTCCACGACTGCCTTTAAAACGAACAAGTCCAAATACCGAGGTGATTTAATTGCCATTACTGTTTGTGCTGAAGAATACCGAACTAATTTTGACAGAGATTGTCAAGGATATTTTGATAGCGTTGCTGTCTGCGATGACTTAATCAAAGAACTTATTGAATTTGAAGAAAAAGAAACTGAACGTCGGGTGGATAGAGCGAAGCGAGAGCAACCCCCCATTCACAAACTGTCATAAAATGATGGATTGAACTCGTCGGGTTGTGAACTACCTAAAAAAATCCGATGTCTTTAAGACATCGGATTTTTACAAAGAAGAAAGAGGTGTTCGTCAAATGGAAAAAGTAGAGAAATACCGCACCTACATTAAACAACTCTTAACGGAATACAGTCATTATAAGCCCTCTTATGGGGACGAAAGAAACACAACTTATTTTTGACACCGAACATGATCACTATCAGTTAAGCCGCTTCGGCTGGAATAAAGATGAACGCATTCGTAACTGTGTGCTACACTTTGATATCAAGGACGGTAAAATCTGATTGGGGGCCATAAAACGTTTTGAATGTTTTTAAATTAAATCATGGCCCACAATTCAAATTCTTCAACACCGTTGAATTTTTTTTTCATTTTTCATTAGTATGCCCATTACCACTTGGAGGATAATTAATTATGTGGATGTTTATTTTGATACTATTTTCATTGTGGATAGGCCTTGGCTGGTTATTGCTTTTCTTAAAGGGCAAGCCTGCGGGTAACAAATCCTTCCGAAGAAAGGTTGATAAACGGTTTTATGATCGTGCCGAAACGGTGACTGTCAGCTTGGAATTGACACCACCAGTGGCAAAAACGGCGTCGGTGGAAGACAATGATATTGTCTTGGTGCTTGATCATTCCGCGAGTATGGGTTACGCGCCTGGCAGTCCGTTGCGAGAAGCGGTGCGAGCAATGGAGAATTTTGTCCAACAACTCCCGGCCCCATGTCAAGTAGGTTTGATTATGTTTGATCATGAGGCCCAAATCCTGTGTAACATCACCGAAAACAAAGAAGATGTGTTACGCGCCCTGAAATCCGTTGGGCCAGGTGGCAACACGCAATTACATCTTGCCCTGGATAAATGTGGCGAAGCGTTTGCCGAAGGGCGTAACGGGGTTAAAAAAACCTTCCTTTTACTCTCCGATGGAGAAAGTGACCGAAAAGCGGCCGATAACGCGGCCGCGCGGGTGCGAGAACAGGCTCCTAATTCAACTATGATTTGTGTTGGATTTGGGCCCTATGTCGATGAAGCTTTAATGAAAAGTGTGGCCGGCGAATTAGAGCAAAACTATATTCATGTCGATACGGCCGATGATTTGGAGCCATTATTCAACCGATTGGCGGGTGTCGTCAGTGGACAGTCGGCAACTGATCTGTTGATTGAAGAACAAGTAATGGCCCCACGTCCGTTTCATTTGGAAACCACCGGCGAACTTCATCCAGTGGGCATTCATCAAACGGCCGACAACAGCAGCACACAAGTCGCTTGGTTTAAGTCGTTACTGCAACAGCAATCTGAAGCGCTATCCTTCACTTATACGTTGAAGCCAGAATGTTTAGGGTGGCACTCGGTGGCATCGGCCGATGCCCAAGCGCGTTGGAAAATGCCAAATGGTACTAAAGACACCGCCTCTGGCGCGGCCGGCCCTAAAGTGTTGATTTTACCCAATGGATTTGCGTGGGCTTGGTGGCTACTTAATCCGCTGTTCTGGCTCATTTTTGGCCGACTGTTTAAATGCGTTCAGCCGAAGCCTCAACCTCAAGCGATTGAAGAATCGCCTTTGCCTACCCCAACCTTGCCAGCGCCTATCGGCGTTCCCGAAAGTCAGGTTTATGTTCCCAAAGTCCGTCCGGCTCTGGTTATTGGATTGGGTGAATTGGGAGAATGGACTTTAACTCGTTTCAAGTGGCAACTACAAGATCGTTATATAGATAACGAAGTCGTTGATTTAGTCGTTATTCAAGACAGCGGTGTCCATAACCGCCCCGCGGTGACAATCAGAGGCTGCGTGCTTGATGAGGCCGAACGTGTGATCATCCAACAAGATTTACGGCCCTATCTGGAAGAATTACGTCGTCAAGAAACGCCGCCAGAATCACGCTACTGGGTACCGTGGCGGCAATGGCTTAGTGAAACTCGCCCTTTAACCACTTATACGGATGAACGCCGGAAAGCCAGGCTTGCGCTATTGTTGCAAGAATCGGCTGTCGTTTCCCAGAAGGAGACGGAACAGTCCCTCTCCGTTGAGGGCCAGGGTGAGGCCGAAAAGCTTCCATTAGAAGAACGTGTTAAGCGAAGCCTGAAGCGTATTCAAGAACAAGAAGGCCTTGTTCTGATTGTCGCCGGCGCGAATGATGCGGAAGGCAGTGGTATGCTGGCCGAAGTGGCCCATATTTGCGCCTCTCACGGTGCCGGCGTGACAGCCATTCTTGTCCCAGAAATGAGTGCTTCACCAGAAACTGCGGGAATGGTTAAAGAGCTAGAACGCATGTTAATCATGCGCGGCGAATCTATTCCCAGTGATCGTGGTGAACAAACGGTATTCGCCGAACAATTATTTGATCGCGTCATTGTGGCGAATGAATTTCAACACAGCGCGGAAGTCACTTCGGAAGCGATTAGTCACTTATTATGGGATATGCTGGCCTATCCCGAACTGCTTGAACAAGTGCCGAGCATGAGAGACGATATCTGTTCTCAACTCCAATTGCAAGGCAACGCGTTGCCGCAACGTAGCTTATGGCACTGGGTACGAGAAATGACGCTCAGTGACTTGATTAATCAACAGTGGCTGGGGGCCATTCTGACTGAAAATCAAGTGACATTGTCCGCGGCGAAGGCCGAGACGGTGAAAGAATATATCGCCGCGTTTTGGGATAACAGCAGCATGCATCAACGTTTGCCCACGCCGCTACTCACAAAGTCGGCCAAAGCCTTACCCCCTCAGGGTAATCCGTTGATAATATTAGAGGAATTACTTGAGCTTCCGTTAGAAAAACCCTATCACGAACAAAAGGCCTATTGTGATCGGGAACGGCATGCGTTTTCGGCTTATTTAGAAGCGTGGTGTTATTTCACGCTTGAAGCTGAAAGCGAAAAAGGTCAATGGGGACTGGTGACGCTTTTGGAAGCCGTCAGGCACATTGAACAAGACTTTGAGAAACTCATAGACAGTGTTAATAAGTTGTTAGGCAATACCGCGTTGGTTGAACAACTGTCTTTTGTTTCTTCTATTTACACCGATTACCAACAGGCCGTGCGCGGCTTGCGTTCTAGTTTAGAACGCTGGATTGCGGTATTTGTTGGCTGGCAATCAGGGATGCAAGTTAATCCGTTGCCCCAAGACTTTGTGCCCGTTTGCTTAGCCATTGAAAAACAAAAACAAGTCGCGGTGAATAACCTCCCATTTCCTAAAGTCAAGGAAACACTGGAGCCGTTGTACAAAGCCTGGTATGGGCAATATGGTGATAATTTATTGCAACAACTCCGTTTCCAGGTGAAATCGGATTTGCAAACGCGCCACTTGGAGATTCAGTTGCGATTTTTCGATAGTGTATTGACACACTCAAACAATTTAACGGTGTCCTTTTCTAACGACTTAATGGTGTCTCTCCGTGAGGCGTTGGATCGATACAAGGAAGTTGTATTTCAGTGGCCGGCCGAAGATTGGGTTGTGGCGGAAAATGTGCCAAACCCGGCGAATTCGTTACGTCTTGGTAACTTTTCTCGTCGTGCTTATCAGGAAGTGAATCAAGTGATTAACGACAGCGATCCTTTTGTTTCTGCGGCGATTTCAATTAATTCGTCTCCGCTTAAGCAGATATTTCGGCTTGATGAAAACAGTCCGGCGATTTACGCATGGCCGGAAGAGGCCAATGCGGCGCGTATTGCGGATAATATTCGGTTTATGCAGTCGCGTCAAGCGGAAGCTTTTTCGCCTAAAGTCGTTAGTTTTATGCGCGATACTAGACGGCTATATGATTTTATGGCTGATCTTGCCAAGGATAGAGTCACGATTGAAGGCCAGAGAATTATGCTTAGTCGGGCCGATCGAGTGTTTGAGGTAGGTTCTACTAGTCCACAGCGCGAAGAGATGGAGATGTTTGAGGATGTGGTTCGCCAAGTCGTCGCGTTGGGTGTTTCGGTGAATGGTGAACTATTGCCACAGCCTTTGTCATTTTGGACTGTCGCGCCTGAGGAGGCGGCGAGATTGGTGGAACAAAATTCGTTGGTAAGGGCGGCGAGTGGCTCGCCAGCGTGGGCGATGTGGAAGGATGTGATTTTGGGGTTGGCTTTGGAGCATCGTGGGGGTTGATTAATAGTAACAACTACAGGCCGATTCGTTATAAAAAGCAACAACTACAAGGATTCGTTATAATAACGGATTAAAAGCAGCAACTACAAGGATTCGTTATAATAAAGCAACAACTACAAGGATTCGTTATAATAACGGATTAAATGCAACAACTACAAGGATTCGTTATAATAACGGATTAATAGCAACAGCTACAAGGATTCGTTATAATAACGGATTAATAGCAACAGCTACAAGGATTCGTTATAAAAAGCAACTACAAGGATTCGTTATAATAACGGATTAAAAGCAGCAACTACAAGGATTCGTTATAAAAAGCAACAACTACAAGGATTCGTTATAAGAAAGGATTAAAAGCAACAACTACAGGCCGATTCGTTATAATAACGGATTAATAGCAATAACTACAGGCAGATTCCTTATATATAAGAAAGGATTAATACCCGGCTTTTTTAATCCTTTATTATAACGAATCCTTGTAGTTTATAACGAATCCTTGTAGTTTAGAAGGAATCCTTGTAATACTCGGTTTTTTTAATCCTTTATTATAACGAATCCTTGTAGTTTAGAAGGAATCCTTGTAGTTTAGAAGGAATCCTTGTAATACCCGGCTTTTTTAATCCTTTATTATAACGAATCCTTGTAGTTTATAACGAATCCTTGTAATACTCGGCTTTTTTAATCCTTTATTATAACGAATCCTTGTAGTTTAGTTTATAACGAATCCTTGTAGTTGTTTATAAGTACAATAATTATTTTGACACTATAAATCTGTCGTACTCGTCGCCCGCGGCAATAGCATGGGTTTGTTCGATGATGTAACTGTTTTCTGGGTTGTTGAATTGCTCAACATAAAATTCCGGCGTCAGCTCCAGTTTGTCACGAATATCAATTTTCCAGAGCGAATGCACTAAGCCTAGTATCGCGCCCATTGCCAAAAAGGAAATGTTTTTGTCAGTCGTCATGGGATATATGCGCCGATATCCCACGCCTTCATAAGAATTGTACACTCGCACAATAAATTCTTTTTCAGCATCAATTTTTTCGACGCGATACATTCCCCAGCCCAAAAAGTTGATAACCGCTATCATGCCATGCAGCCAATCTTCTTTGGTATCGCACATCGGCGCAACCACTTCATACCATTCTGGGCTATTCATGATTCTACCAAAAGTGTTGAATGCACAGATATGCCCCGCCTGAATAAACATTTCCTTGTTGTCTTCTTCGGGAATGCCAGCGTCGCGCAAGGCAAAATAGGTTTCGTAGCTAATCCGATTGTAGTAGTCAGCAAAGTGATTGGTTAGCACGGCGCCAAAAGCTTCAATCAAGCCAGATTCTTCGTTGCCGTGTAATGGCAGCGTTTTAAAATTGGCGATGATGGTTTGTTCATCAACACGGGTGTCAAATTTATGACAACCGTCAAAGGCAAAACGCTCTGGGATAGCCGTTTGTAATTCAAACTCGCGTGTGAAGTCGTTTTCTACATTCAGCGGCTCTTCAAGCACAGCAAACTTGTCCGTGTGAGTCCCTTCGATTTTACATTCCGTCTCACAAACCGTTTTCCCCAACACGCCTTGAAGATAGCCACTGGTAAAATAACAACTTTTACTCGGTTTGGCATGCGTACAAATGGCCTCACCATAATGGGAACGCGGCGTTTCCCAAGTGTTATCGTCAAGTTGCTGGAGTTGCCCGAAGCCACAGTAGGAAAATTCATGCAGCAGCGCTGGCTCACTATAACCACGCTGTTTCAACAACTGAATCAAGGCTGTCACAGATTCCGCCAATAAACGCTCTGGATTGTGATTACCCATTCCTTGCGTCATCAGCACCGTCATTTGTAAGTAGGCATTGTAGTGATTACAGTGAAAAACGCGACTCAATCCGCCAATGAGATTGTGTCCACCGGTGGTGATCACTTGAGGGGGTTTGTGCGTGTCATGGACGTTCATGCAGGTTCCTCCTGTATTTTGGATTTTATTTTTAAAAAGCCCTTGATTTTAGTAAACAAACCGGTGTTATCGGCCCGCGACGAAGGCGAACGGTGGCGTTTGTCGGCTGCGCTATTCTGTTGCACTGGCGCTTGCATTGTGACGAGAGCGCGGATTTCGTGAGTCATTTCGGCATTGAAATGTTGGTCGAGAATCTCTTGCAAGGCAATCAGTTGGGTATCGTTCAACTCGACACGTTCGCCCTTAAAATTGATATAGCCATTGGTTTTTAACGCAAATAAAATGCCCAGTTTGCTGGCTATCAGAGGATTATCAATTTCCAAGAAGCCGTTGTTTTTCCGGTTGGCATTCAGTGCCTCGAATAAGGCACCCATGTTGATGGCATAGATACTTTGATCGTTCATAATGTTCGTACTCCAAGGTGATTGCTTGTGTGTTCAGTAAAAAAAACGGAAAACCAAACTTTAGTTAAGCAGGAGTCCAAACTTTAGTTTGGGCCTTATGAGGCGATAAATCGCCTACTACAAACTACTTTAGTTTGGGCCTTATGTTAATTTTACAACATCCACGTCGGCAAAAGTTTCGCTTCGCTGTACTTTTGCCGACGTAACTATTTTATGGCCCTCAAAATCGATACTCTAGGCGCTGCGCGTGAGGCGATAAATCGCCTACTACAAACACTACAAACTACAAACTTAATGGCATTGAGGATGCCTTGCCAAAGCTAAAGCTTTGGACTCCATTTGAACCAAGCTCCAGATTCATTCGTTCATTTCCAAATTCGTTGTACTCCTATTAATAGACTTCAAACTCTTCATAACTTTTAGTTCGGATTCCGTGCCTAGTGTGTTACAAACCTTATTCGATTGGGGGCCAGGTTTTAATTTGACAACGTTCAAACTATTTTATGGCCCTCAAAATTGGTAGTCTAGGCGCTGCGCGTGAGGCGATAAATCGCCTACTACAAACAATGCAAACGCAAACTTCTCGTGAGGTAGAACCCCATTTTTAATCGTTCTTCACCGGGACGCTGCATTAACAAAGTACGAAATAAATCTGGCATTTCTTTGGACGTATCATTCATTGGCGTACCTTACTCAGCATATTGGTAATAGTCAGTTCGGTTGCCCAGTGATTCAGGTAGCTCCAATCCAGTTGATGAACCGACGCGATAAGATTGCGTACATCGTTTAATTGCATTTCTGATTGACTCTCTTTTGCCCAAACGAGTTTTGACAGTAACAAGTCTTCGGCACTGACTATCCAGGCTTTGAAACCATCTACCTTGACGCGCTGTCGGCGTAAAAATTCTTGTCGGCGATAAGGCGCGTTTTTACGCACAATAAAGTCTATTTTTACCAGTAACTCATTATGGATGATATTGAAAAAACCTTGGTTCTGAATCGCATTCAGAACCATTTCTTCATCGATATAGAAATCTGGCATGAATAACGCGGTTAGCCCTTTAACATCATCAAGCACCAGTTCAACCACGATATCGATATCGCGAGTCATACGGGGTTGGGCGTAATAATTCATTGCGATTGAACCGCTTATCATATATTGTATATTACTTTGTTCTAATCGTTCTGCGACTAATTCGAGTACATTAAGGTGTTCATTCATGGTATTTGTGGAGAATAATTATTGAACATTAACTCACAAGAATTTATTATATTCTGTTTTGGAGCGACAAATCCGATTTTTTGAAAAGTTTCATCGAATTTTTTGGTACAACATTGTTCATCAAAAAAAATCACCCTCTAAGCCGGCAACGATTAAATCCTTTTCGCCAATGTAATCCTTGTAGTTAGTACGGAGAGAAATACGATTTTTGACTTGACTCGGATTTTTTTGTAGAAAATGATTAAAAAACGATAGACTTATAACTGATTGTTTATAAAAAACGAGTTTATTTGAGGCGTTGTTCAGTTATATGGTGATAAATCCTATTTTTTAAAAATTTATTAAGCTTTTATAACTACTTGGTGGTGTAGTCCAATATCGGGGGCCGGTAAGCTACGCGAAACCCACCAATTTCATTAGAGTTTGGTGGGTAGAACGAAGTGAAACCCACCCAACATACTTTTCATTCGCTCAATAAAATCATAACACTTTGATAAATAAAGAAAGTTTGGTAGACCCAAGCTAAAGCTGGCAGACTCCTTTTTCTGAAAGCGCTATATAGATATTCAGATAATTATTTAGTCCCCTTTAGGGGACTTAAGCTTTCAGACAATTGTTCAGGCTAAAGTTTCGCGGAGCGAAACTTTAGCCTGAATAGCTGTTGGCTGCCAAAGAAATTATTTATCTGAAAGCGCTATAGAACGAAACTTTCCGAATGGATAGTCACATCTAGCCTATCCAAAAACTTTGAGTCTTATCTAAAATAATCAAAACCGTTGCTAAAAGTAATCAATATGAAAATAGAATCAATCCGTCTTAAGAATTTTCGTATGTTTCGTGAGGTTAGCATTAAGCAGTTACCGAATTGTTGTGTCTTTGTCGGTGCCAATGGAACCGGTAAAACCAGTTTATTTGATGTCTTTAGATTCCTGCGCGATGCTTTAACCTATAATGTTAAACAAGCCTTAGCTAGGCGGGGTGGTTTTAAAGAAGTGGTGAGTCGAGGAACCTCCGGGCCAATTGAATTGGAACTGAAATGTCGGGATTTGGAAGCGATTTCATCAAATGTGACCTATTTGTTAGTGATCGATCTGGTTGAAAATCAGCCGGTTGTCAAACGCGAGGTGTTAAAATATCAGCAAGGACACCGGGGTGAGGTTAGACACTTTCTTGATTTTAGCTTGGGAAAAGGAACAGTTATTACTGATGAAAACGATTCAGAACAGTTGCCTCATGTCGAGTTGAAACGTGAAGAAAAACAGTTGGAATCGCCAAATATTTTAGCATTAAAGGGCATTGGGCAATTGAAAAAATTTGAATTGCCCAATGAGTTGCGTCGTTTTTTTGAAAATGGACATTTTTCTGAGTTACAAATCAGTGAGGCTAAAAAAGTCGATTCGTCGGCCGGCTATGATGAACACTTGTCCAGCACCGGTGATAACTTGGCTTTATTCGCGCAGACGTTATACAATAATTATCCAAAACGCTATGGCGAAGTGATGCGTGAAATGGCGCGACGGGTGCCCGGGCTTGCTAAAATTGAACCTGTCACGGAAAAAGGCCGAATTTTTTTAGAATTTCACAATGAGTTGTTTAAAGAACCATTTCAATTATGGCAGGTTTCTGAAGGCACCCTTCAACTGTTTGCCTATATGTTGTTGTTATATGATCCCAATCCGTACCCGTTATTGTGTGCCGAAGAACCAGAACATCAGATTTATCCCGACTTGTTAATGCTGTTAGCGGAAGAATTTAGCGGGTATGCTGGAAGGGGAGAAGGACAAGTTTTTGTCTCGACTCACTCGCCAGATTTTCTCAATGGTACCCGATTAGAGAGGATTTTTTGGTTAACGCCAAAAAACGGTTATACTCAGATACACACAACTGCTTCAGAACCACTCCTCAAACGACTGGTTGACGTAGGTGATTTGCCAGGTGCCTTGTGGAAACAAGGATTTTTTGAAGGTGCTCATCCATGGTGAAACAACTCGTTTTTCTTCTTGAAGAACCTTCCATGGCTGAAGTTTTAAAAGTTTTGTTGCCGAAAGTGTTACCAGACGACGTTGGATTCAAATTGATAATCCATGATGGCAAACAGGATTTGGAAAAATCCATTCCAACTCGATTACGTCAATGGAAAACACCCAATACCTATTTTGTGATCGTGCGAGATCAAAATAGTGACGATTGTGTCAAACTCAAACAACGTTTAAAGCATTTATGCCAACAAGCTGGGAAACCTGACACGCTGGTACGGATTGTTTGTCATGAACTTGAGGCTTGGTTTTTAGGTGACTTAGCGGCGGTAGAAAAGGCTTTTAAAATCAACGGATTGGCTAAACAACAACCAAACAAAAAATTCCGGAATCCGGATAGGTTAGCCAATGCGTCACAAGAGCTTGGCAAGCTGATTAAAAATTATGAAAAACGCCAAGGCGCACGCGCCATTGCGCCTTGTCTTGATTTAAGCAATAATCGTTCATCTAGTTTTCAAGTGTTTATCAAAGGTGTACAAGACTTAGCACAACAGCGTTTTATCGTGTCAATAAATGCTCGCGAGTCAAGTTTTTATAACGACAAGGATTGTTTATAAAAAAGGATTTTATTGGTGGTGAGAAATCCGATGCTTTTTTACAAGGATTGCATATAATCAAGGATTTTTTGTTATTTGAGGCCGTTTGGTAGAAAGTGAGAGTGATTCCACCTTTCATATTTTTTGAGGCGGTTTGGTAGAAAGTGAGAGTGATTCCACCTTTGAGGGCGTTTGGTAGAAAGTGAGAGTGATTCCACTTTTCATCCTTGTTTATATGCAATCCCTGTCTTTTAGGGGGCCAGGTTTTCAAATTAATCGGATCAGTTTTTTAAAATATGCTTTCAGCAAAAAACCAATGTTTTATCGAACTGGCGGTTGGGGGCCATGTTGTGAAATTGATTCTGTTGATTTGATTGAAGGCCCTTGATTGAAACTTAAGTAGGACAAGTGGGACACACCCGCAATTACAAATCGACGACAAACTCGCAGCCAACAGCTAAAGCAGTTATCTCGCGTAGCGAATTACTGCGTTTGTCTGAAAGCTTAAGTCTCCTAAAGGAGACTCAATTAATTATCTGAATATCTATAGTACTAATTTCCCAACAAGGCCTGCTTTCGCCAAACGGCAAAACTACGCTCAGTCACGCAAGTATCAAAACCATCAATCTTCGCACACACCACTGGTGATTGGGCCGCTTTTTTAAACGGTTCCAGATAGTTAGGATGCAGTATATAAATCGTCTTATCCTTGACTTTGCCTTGTTGGATATCTTGGTGCAATTGATCACAATACTGTTGTTGGGCATCAAACTGGGCAAGGCGGCTTTCATTGAGAGTCATGCCATAACGTTCCGCTAAGTATAAAAAAGGTAAGTCAGGTGCCGCCGCTTCTCCGCAAGCACTAGGCGGAACTAAAGTAATCTGCTGATAATGGGGCGCGGCTATATACCAAATATGTGACTTTAAAGGATTATCCCATTTTGGTGAGCGATGTGTCAGACTGCCATCTTGAGGTGTCGCCTGTAACTCAAGCGGTTTCTGAGATTCCTTCGCCATTTCCGATACTTCTACCGAAATCGTTGGCTTGAAAAAATAAGCTAAGCCGGTTTCGCTTGTCACAATGCGAACAGTCGCTACTTGCGGTAATGATTCACCTTCGTACCACTTCATTAACTCAGACTGATTCTGAATTAACGGATTGATAAAAAAGCCAGACTGAGCCATTCCCGGGATGAGTCGATAGGAAAACTGAGCACCGTCGGTGGTTTCAATCTCCATATGAATAAAAGGCGATTTGTAGAGCAATGAAATTAGTTTTCCTAACAGAGATTTTTCTATCTCTATGCTTAATATGATATTTTTGTCTTTAAAGTTTTCAATGACAAGATTCTCTGAAAATTTAACAGTACGTGTCAGTAATGATTTTGGCTCCGCAAAATCATGGTTGACGGGTTTACGCTGTAGTAATAAAAATCCTTTTTCAAAAAACCGCGGTTTATAATCGCGTAACAATATTCTGAGCGCCTCAGAATCATTAAGCCACGGAAATTGTCCATCTATCGCTTGCAACTTGAACAGGACAAATTCAGGTGCTTGCTCACTCGCATAAAATCGGCCATTGGCAGAGATAAGGGCTGGCGTGTAAGCAATATAGCTTTGAAAAATGGGGCGTGGATGCCAATTAAGTCCATTTAGAAAAACAATTCCCTGCTCCCATGAAAATATATCTATCGTCGCTTGCCCAACTGCCGCACGAGTTTTTGGGAGAGCGTGTTCTTTTCTGAACTGTTCTACTTTGTTATCAAGCGCTTTCTTATGCTCAGGCAACGAACTGAGTATCTTTAGGTTACCGACGACGCGTTGATTCCAAGCGCCAAGCAAGTTACTCGATGAATCATGCCCAGAAAACTGAATACCCATAAAGCAAATAATGAAATTGGAGAACAATAAGATGCGAAATATAACGGTTCGCAAATTTCCCAAGTGGCTACGCTTAAGGAGAAAAGGTGCCAATATCGCAAAACAAAAGAAAATAAGCACATGCCCGGTCGAATATCTGACAAAACCCGCTTTCCAAACTAAAAATAAAGCGAATAAAACGAGCATGCTAATTAAAAATTGTGCCAGATTCCAAGGTTTAAAATTAGAAATGCCCGCTAACACCACAATGAGACATACCGCAGCCAGTGCCAAATAAATTTCTAAAGGCTTCTCGGCAAGCGCCATCCCGTCAACATAACCACGACTTACCTCGACTGAATTAACCAGAAAGCTCGGAATATTCAATACAGATTGATCCAAAAGTATCCAGACACCTAAAAATAGGACTACATAACTGCCCAAAACGGTTAGAGCAACTTTGTATGAGTTTTGATGCCAAAAAGTGATAGCGATACTCAACACACAAAAACTAGAAAGAATAAAAGCCGTGAATTTTGTCAGAGACAATATGACTAAAATCAATGCCGCAAGTGCCGTCGCGGTAAAATGGCGAATCGGTGAACGGATGAAATGGGGTGGCTCGATAATTAAAATAGTGATTGCAATTATGAATAGAAAATGACGGGCATCAACAACGAAAGATGAAATAATAAATATAAGAGAAGTCAAATATAAAAACTTCTCCGTCACAAATTGTATGTTACGAGCTATAACTAAGAAAACAGCGGCCGAAAGGAATCCATAAATCACCCACCATGCAACCAGTCGATAAAATAAATCGGCATCATAGGCCGTAAATGGTTGAAAGAAGTACCCCAGTAGCCCGTATGTAAATATATAATCAACACCAACTTGGAAATCATGCTTGAAGAAGTAACCCAGTGCTTGGCTCCACGAAACATCAAGATTAGTCGAGGCGGGTAGCCCACCAAAGTATATGAAAGACAACCAAAGTACGCTAAAGAGTGCTAGATTAATAACGACTTTTTCAAAATTAAATTTGTGACTTTCTGCTTTTTTGAACATGATAATAGCCCTTTGGATGAGGGTGTGATGATAATGCTAAGTACCGGAAAAAATTTTTAAGCAATTTTTAAGCGGCACTGTAACTCATTGTTTTTATTTAATGTCTCAGTAATAAACCTTAGATAAAACGTAATCTTTTCGGACTTTTGCCCCGGCAACAGATAACCAAGGATAAATCCCCGGCATGTAAGAAATCGAAGTCGTTATTTGGACTCCTAAAGCCCATGATTTTTGTCTGGCTATTGGCACTGGTTTGTGGGCCATAAAACCATTTTTAATATTCAAACTTTGCCGCGGACAATTTATTTAAATCATTGATTGTGGAAAATTTCTTGAATTCATTGAGACTCAGATTTCTTACCAAAAAGAAATGACACTAGAAAAAATGTCCGGTACTCAGATGATAATAAACCAAGTTTCTTTAAGAGCGTGTTTTAAAAGGGATGGTATATGTGGAAAACGCACGAGCATACATATGCCATCCCTTTGATGGATCAATGCCATTAATTTATTTTTAATAAAATTTTGTGTTTTAGGAGTGGGATCGCTTATTTTTTACTTTCAATAAAAACAATGACTTGCGACTCCACCCCTATAGACATGGCACGAAGGGTTTTAACAAAAAGACAGCAAAATCAACGTTGCCAAACCAATTCGACTAAACCTTGATCATTCACTTGCTTGGGTTCCAATACTAATAGAGGAGAATAGGTTTCCCAACCTTCTGAAGACTCATATTTCACTACCAGTTTAAAGGG
>NBMI01000037.1 GCA_002085445.1 Candidatus Parabeggiatoa sp. nov. 2 | reverse complement strand
AAAGCTCAAGTCCCCTAAAGGGGACTAAATATTAATTATCTGAATATCTATATAGCTGTCGTGGGCTACATTTCTGGCACCGTTCAGTCTTGATAAAATACGATTGGTTTCAAGCGTCAACATGGCCCCCAATTACAGCCAACGGCTAAAGCCGTTGTCTGAAAGCTCAAGTCCCCTAAAGGGGACTAAATAATTAATTATCTGAATATCTATATCGCTTTCGTGGCCGACATTTCTGGCACCGTTCAGTCTTGAGAAAATACGAAAGCTCAAGTCCCCTAAAGGGGACTAAATATTAATTATCTGAATATCTATATAGCTGTCGTGGGCTACATTTCTGGCACCGTTCAGTCTTGATAAAATACGATCGGTTTCAAACGTCAGCATGGCCCCCAATTGACGAGGGTTGTTTCTCTTATCCAGCCGACACTTTTGGCACCGTTCAGTATTGAGAAAATACGATCGGTTTAAAACGTCAACATGGCCCCCAATTGACGAGGGTTGCTTTTCCGTCCAGTCTTTTGTCGAAAGAATTAGCTCGTCTGGTGGGTAGCGCTTTGCTACACCCACTTAATGACTGTCTTGTTTGAGGGCCATAAAACTGCCGACGTTGGATGTTTTCAAATTAAGACATGGCCCTCTGTTGGGCGCCATTAGTTATAGTTTTTGTAGGTGTTTGATTGCTTAACTTAATGGCTGTGAGGCTTAACTACTTATTAATGGCCGTGATAGTTAGTGCCCGTTGAGCTACTTGGCGTAAAACGGAATTAATTAATTGTTGTTTTTCAGTAATACTTCGACCACGGCTGCAATTTAAATGGAGGTGGATTCCCTACTCAGCGACTGGATACATTGACTGTAAATTCAAACAAGACATTGCCACCCGATTTGTCTTTAACGACACCTTGCTTAGTACCCGTCTTATGACTGGGCGTACAACGGAACTGTCGCTGGGTCTTCGTTCCATCACTCAAAGGTGTAACGTCTTCACATTCACCAATCCAAAAAGCGGTACTGTCAGGTAAATTATTACCTATTATGGTGAACACTGTTGATTGATTAAGCTTTGCTGTCAATGGCGACACCGAACTTACCGATACAACGGGAGCCGGTTGTGACACATTAACCGTGAAGTCAAGTAATACATTGCCACCCGATTTCGAGTTGTTTAGGACTATTGAGAGTATTTACCACTGTACGTTGACAGTAAAGCTGTGTAATAAAGTGCCTCCCGGTTTATCTTTAACGACACCTTCCTTGACACCCTTACTGTAACTTGGCGTACAACGGAATTGCCATTGTGTCGCGGTTCCTCCCAAATTAGTGAGAGACGCACACTCAGCGATCCAAAATGCGGTACTAGCCGGTAGGTTGTTACCCCGAATAGTAAATACCGTGGATTCATAGAAGTTTGCAGTCAGTGGTGACACCTCAAAAACAGTTGAGTTGTCTGGAATAACCTTAAATTCTGTCCACAGTCTCCCGCCGGACAAAGCAGATAAGGATTCACCTTTTTCATTAATGATGTCCACCCAAATTTTTAAATCGCCACTCTCTTGTAAGGTGAACTGAACTTCTATCCAGCCCATTTGACCTGCCTTCAAAGTAAAGGCTGGGTAAATACCGCTTAACTGGCTATTTCTCACTTTCCACTTGTGCGTGATACTTTGCCCTTTTTCTACAGTGCCATCAGAAGATGTGCTTTCCACACCTGCATAGACTATTTTAGGTACACATGCTGGTAGTGGCAATACATTCACCGTGAAGTTAAATAGTGTCTTACCATCGGCTTTGACTGTAGCTTGTTTAGCGCCCGTGGCAGTGGGCACACAACGGAATCTTCGCTGCGTTGCTGTACCACCTTCCAAGGCAGTGATGGTTGTACACCCACTGATGGAAAGTCCAATATTATCAGTCAGATAATTTCCTTTAACTGTAAACACTGTTGATTGGTTAACTGTTGCGGTCAATGGCGAAACATAAAAAACAGTTGGCATGTTTTCTTGGATAACCCTAAATTCTGTCCACAGTCTCCCGCCGGACAAAGCTAGCAAGGGTTTACCTTTCTCATTAATGATATCAACCCAAATTTTGAAATCACCGCTATCTTGTAAGGTGAACTTAGCTATTTCTCACTTTCCACTTGTGCGTGATACTTTGCCCTTTTTCTACAGTGCCATCAGAAGATGTGCTTTCCACACCTGCATAGACTATTTTAGGTACACATGCTAGTAGTGGCAACACATTCACCGTGAAGTTAAATAGTGTCTTACCATTAAGTTTGACTGTGGCTTGCTTGGCTCCGATAGAACTAGGTACACAACGGAATTGCTGTTGTGTCGCCGTTCTACTCAAAGCAGTCGTCTTAGCGCATCCATCAATCGCAAGGACTACAGCATCAGTCAAGTGATTGCCTTTGACGGTAAACACGGTTGATTGATTAAGCGTTGCTGTTGTCGGTGAAACCGAACTCACCACCGGTGGCGGCGGCAATACATTCACCGTGAAGTTAAATAGTGTCTTACCATCGGCTTTGACTGTACCTTGCTTAGCGCCCGTGGCAGTGGGCACGCAACGGAATTGCTGCTGGGTAGCCGTTCCACCGCTCAAAGCTGTGAGATTAATACAGCCTTCAATGGATAAAGTTGTACTTTCATTCAGGTGATTGCCTTTAACGGTAAACACCGTTGATTGATCAAGCGTAGCCGTCAATGGTGATACTGAACTCACAGTTGGTGGCGGTGGTAACACGTTCACCTTGAAATTAAACAGTGTTTTACCATCGGCTTTGACTGTAGCTTGCTTGGTTCCGGTGGAACTGGGTACACAACTGAATTGCAGCTGTGTTGCAGTTCCAGTCAAAGCCGTTAGATTAGTACACCCATCAATCGCAAGGGCTACACCATCAGTCAGATAGTCTCCTTTAACGGTAAACACAGTTGATTGATTAAGCGTCGCTGTGAGTGGCAAGACTGAACTCACAATCGGTGGCGGTGGCAACACATTCACTTTGAAATCAAACAGTGTCTTACCATCAATTTTGACTGTACCTTGTTTGGCGCCGGTGGAACTGGGTACACAACTGAATTGCAGTTGTGTTGCCGTTCTGCTCAAAACGCTCAGCTTAGTGCATTCATTAATAGCAAGGGCTACACCATCAGTCAGATAGTCTCCTTTAACGGTAAACACCGTTGATTGATTAAACGTCACTGTCAATGGTGAGACTGAACTGACTGTTGGTGGCGGTGGCAACACCTGAATCGTAAAATCAAGTAATACATTGCCGCCCGATTTATCTTTGACAACACCTTGCTTAGTACCAACCGTCCAACTGGGGGTACAACGGAATTGTCGTTGGGTAGGCGTTCCATTACTCAAAAGGGTAACGCTTTTACATTGATCAATCCAAAAAGCCGTACTGTCAGGCAAGTAGTTACCCGTCACCGTAAAGACGGTTGATTGGTTAAGTGTTGCTGTCAATGGCGATAGCGAATCCACAGTTGGCGGTGGTAATAACATATTAATCGTGAAGTTAAATATTTCTGTACCCGCTGGCTTATCTTTAACCACACTTTGCTTATTACCAATGGAAGTCGGTACACAACGGAATTGCCGCTGGGTAACCGTTCCACCACTCAAAGCCGTCAGATTATTACAGCCTTCAATGGACAAAGTGGTACTTTCAGTCAGGTGATTACCTTTAACAGTAAACACAGTAGCTTGGTTAAACGTTGCCGTTGTTGGCGATACCGAGGTGACTGTCATCGGTGGTGTTTCCACATTCACAGTAAAGTTGTAAATGTCCACGCCACCTAACTTGTCTTTGACGATACCTCGCTTATTACCAATGGCAGTCGGCGTGCAACTAAATTGTTGTTGCGTATTGGTGCCACCCAAAGCGGTTAAATTGGCACAGTTTTCAATGAACAAGGCAATACCGTCAGGCAAATCGCTACCCACAATGGTAAAGACCGTTAATTCACCCTGCGTTGTTGTCAATGGCGACACCGAGGCCACAACGGGATCGGGCAGCGATATTTTAACTGTGAAAGTAAACAGTTCAGTGCCACCTTTTTGGTCTTTGATGTGACCTCGTTTAGTCCCGATAGCTGTCGGTGTGCAACGGAATTGCCATTGCTCTGCACCTTTTGCAATGATTTCAATGGGTTGACAGTGTTGAATCCAGAACACGGTGCTATCAGGTAAATTGACGGCCTCCACTATGAACGTGGTTGGTTCATTGATAATGGTCTTCAATGGAAAGACCGCAGCCACCGTCGGTTCTGGCTCACCTTGATCGACGTTGACCATTGGCCCAGAGGCAGCCAGGCTAATCAGTTTGGCCCCTTCAGCATGAGTGATGGCTTGCTCAGGTTTAAAGGTATTGTCCGAATAACCATGCAACCATTCTTTGGCTTGGACGGTATAGACATAAGGATAGTATTCTTGATTGGCATCCTTCACATCTTTAAATAACTGTTCAGGTTGCTGTTCACCATTTTCAAAGGCCGTTAAGGTTTCACCATCAAAAGTGAGGACTGTCGCCCCCGCCGCATCTGCCCTGATCATCGGCGCAGTGGGGCAGAAATTGTTGCCATCACCACAGCCTTGAATAAGTCCTCGGTCTTTGGCGTATTGAATATAAGGTGCCGACCATCTATCCACTTCAATATCGTTATAAGGTTTAGCAGACGGTTTAGGGAATGCCTCAGAATGCCTACGTCGAAACATAGAATCCACCGCCTGATTTTCTTCAAGGGCGAGGGTTAAAACGGTGACAAACTCCTCACGAGTCGCGGCTTCAAATGGGCCTAACCTATTTTGATTGTCACTGTTACTGTCAAGAATACCTGCTTTCCACAGCACCATAACCGGCTTGGTGTACCACAAATAGGGGCCAACATCCACAAATGGATAGTAACCTCTGAAGATGGCTTCACCATTGGCAGCGCGGATATCGATTTCTACCGGTTGCTCGAAAGTGTCAAAAGTTAAACCAAGGGCTTCATAAAGGTTGAAATGAAGGCCATCAGTTTGCCAGTCAACCTCAACGGGCCGTCCGTCGATTTTAACGGTAATTGATGAAGACAAGTTAACTGACGTATCAGTGGGCATGATTTGGAAATTGCCACTGTTTTTGTCAAGGTTCATCGTTACCGCAACGTCGTCTGTTTTTTCAGTCTTTCCCTTGAATTGGTTAAGCCAAACTTTATTGGCACCATAATTAACAACAAAAGCATCAAAATCACTATCCCCATCAACATCTCCTAAAGCAATTCCCCAACCACTTGAATTACCAAGGTTTTGTTCAGTGTCAGTGAAAGTGCCTGAACCATTGTTTAACCATACTTCATATGAGCCTTGAAGATCAATTATAAAGCTGTCTAGATCACCATCACCATCAAGATCACTGACGGCAATTCCGACAGTATTTTTAGAATTATCAATAATTTGTCCGCTATCTGTGAAAATGCCAGAACCATTATTTAACCAAACTTTACTGGGATCGTCAGTGTTTGCAACGATGATATCAAGATCACGATCTCCATCGACATCTCCCAAAGCAATTCCCCAACTATCTGAATTACCCAGGTTCTGTCTACTATCGGAGAACCTACCCGAACCATTGTTTAACCATACCTTGTTTGGTTGCCCATCATTTGCAACAGCGATATCAAGATCGCCATCACCATCAATATCTCCTAAAGCAACTTTTCTGCTAGAAGAATTACCAAGGTTTTGTCCACTATCTTTGAAAATACCGGAGCCATTGTTTAGCCAAACTTTGTTAGCTCTACCCATAGCGTTGGCAACCACAGCGTCAATATCGCCATCGTTATCCACATCACTTAAGGCAACGCCAAAACTATATGAATTACCAAGGTTTTGCCCACTATCTGTGAAAATACCAGAACCATTATTTAACCAGACTTTATTGGGTTGTTGTATGGTATTTGCAACAAAAGCGTCAAGATCGCCATCATCATCCACATCACCTAAAGCGATCCCAAAACTATATGAGTTACCAAGATTCTGTCCACTATCTATGAAAGTACCTGAGCCATCATTTAACCATACTTTATTGGGCTGTCCATCTACTGACCATTCCGAGCCCAAAGTTCCGTAATTAGCAACAAAAGCATCAAGATCACCATCCCCATCTATATCTCCCAAAGCAACTCCTTTACCATTACCATTGATGGTGATGAGTTCTTGGCCACTGTCAATGAAGATAGGAATATTATGGTCAGGTAACTGAACTTGCAACTCGTTAGGTAGCGTTGTTTGTCCGTGATTATTAAACCCCCAACAAATTACAGTCCCGTTAGTGTGCAAACCACAAGTATGTCCTCCACCTGCATCAATGTGGGTAAACGTTCCACTCGGCGCTGTTGTTCGTCCATCGGCTGAATTGATTCCCCAACAAGCTACTGTACCATCGGTGCGTAAAGCACAATTGAAAAATCCACCACCACTAATTTGAGTAAAAGTCCCGCTAGGTGGTGTTAGCAACCCATAGTCATCATTTCCCCAACAAGTAATCGTCTCATCAGTGCGTAGCCCACAACTGTGATAACCACCCACATAAACTTTTGTAAAAGTACCACTGGGCGAGTTTGTTTGTCCTTCTGCGTTGTAACCCCAACAGACTACCGTCCCATTAACGCGTAAAGCACAATTGTGATAGCCACCTGCACTAATTTGGGTAAAAGTTCCGCTGGGTGGTGTTGCTTGTTCGTAATAATTGTATCCCCAACAGCTTATAGTATTGTTGGTTCGCAATGCACAGGTATGTTCACTACCAGCACTAATTTGAGTGAATGTTCCACTAGGTGGTGTGGCTTGCCCACGTTCATTATTTCCCCAACAAGTGATAGTCCCGTTGGTGCGTAAAGCACAATGGTGCTGTCCTCTGGCAGTCAGTTGGGTAAAAATTCCCGTAGGTGGCGTTGCTTGTCCATATTGGTTATCTCCCCAACAGATTATTGTTCCATCTGTCCGTAAAGCGCAAGTATGATAATCACCTGCACTTAATACCTTAATTTGAGATGATATTACTGGGTTATCACCATTTTCTGGATTATCAGCAATAGCTGGATTTTTCTCTTGTTGATACTCATCCAAATTAGTGAGTCCATCTCCATCTTGATCAGCAGAAGCATCTGAAGGATCAAGCGGATTGAGAAAGGCATATTGATTTTCATAATCGTCCGGCATACCATCGCCATCGTCATCGGGATCAGCGTTATTGCCCGTACCATTACCATCCGTATCTACAGATTCCGTCGCGTCATTAGGAAAAGCATCCTGACTATCAGGCACACCATCGCCGTCACTATCAGTAGGCGATTGTGGTTTTTCAGTAACCAAAATGACAAACCCTTCATACGATGACCATCCATCATTGTCTTTGGCACGGAAAGTTAGAGAAAATTCTCCTACTTCGGTTGGATTTCCAGAAAGAAGTCCGGTACTGGTATTTAATTGAACTCCGGTTGGTAAATTACCGTTTATCTCATATTCTTCAATTGGATCGCTGTTGGTTTCGAGGACAAATGAAGAAAGATTCAAGGATAAATGTGACTCTTCTTCAAATGTGTAATCAGAAACAGAAAGTATTGACGGTGGTGTTTGCGGTTCGTTGACGGTTAGATTGAAGGACATAGTGTTTGACCATCCGTCATTATCATACGCTTTAACCGTAAACGGACCAAAAATACCGCTTTGGTTTGGAATGCCAGAAATAAATCCTGTGTTGGTATTCAATTGAACACCGACTGGAAGATTTCCAGTAAGGTTATATAATGAAATTGAGTCATTATTGGTTTGAGTAACAAAATTTGCTAAGTTTAAGGCAAAAGTACTTCCTTCCAAAGCAGTTTGATTCAAAATTGAACCCATGATTGGAGCGGTTTGTGTTTCGATAACAGTAATGGTAAAAGCTATTTCATCTGACCATCCGTCATCATCTTTTACTTCTGTGCTTAGTTCAAATTCTCCAACTTCTCCAACAGTAGTAATTACTCCTGAAAATACTCCGGTTGCTCGATCAAAGTCTATTTCATCAAGGTCAGAATAGCCTCTGTAATTGATAATGTCATCATCATTTGTTTTGATAACATAATCATTAACATTCAGGACAAAATATTCCCCCTGATTTATTGCTTGATTTGGTATTGAAGCAATAGAGGGGACAAGTTCGAAAACATCAATTTTCGTTGGAGACGTTTTTTGATCATACGTATCATCCCCCAATTGTCCTTTATGGTTATATCCCCATGCCCAAATAGTACCATCCTTTTTAACTGCTAAGGTATGATCTTTTCCGGCAGAGATTTCCATAACTCGACGGATATCAACTCGAATGGGAAACCATTCTTTATTTTTTGTTTCTCCATTCCCGAGGTGACCATAGACATTGACACCCCATCCCCAAGTAAAACCATTGTTGGCAAAACCAAAAGAGAAATTTTCCCCGCCGTCAATTCCATGTATAGAATTATTGCTTCCGGGAACCTCCTCTGGATCAAGAGCCGTTATTTGAGTAGGATAATCATAATAGGTGTTTAAACCCACTCCTATCGCACCCCAATCGTTATACCCCCATCCCCAAACCGTATTATCATTCTTAATTGCTAAAGCATGATAATATCCGGCTGCAATTGTTTTCACATCGCTAATATCGGTTTCAATCGGATAATATTCTTTATCATTTTGATATCCATCTCCCAGTTGGCTCTCCTCATTATTTCCCCAAGCATGTACCTGTCCATCGGAATCTAAAGCTAAGGAAAAATCATAGCCCGCTGAAATTTCAACAATATCCGATAAGTCAGTAATTTGTTGCGGAGAATGCTTTTCTCTTACAACATCACCAATTCCTAACTGACCATAACTATTATCCCCCCAAGCGTACACATCTCCATCCGACAGTAAAGCAAGGACGTGTCCGGCACCTGCTGAAATGGCTTTAACATTAGAAATGTCGTCTAACTTAACTGGGGTATCTTGATCTGTTTGACTTCCAATTCCTAATCTTCCATTTTGATTTTCACCCCAAGCGTATATTTCTCCACTTGAGTTTAAAGCGAGTGAATACCTTTCCCCGGCTGAAATAGCAATAATATCTGATAACCCATCTACTTTTATTGGTACTCTACTTCTATTGCTCATTCCACCATCACCTAATTGCCCAGCACCATTATCGCCCCACGCATACACGTCTCCATTTACAATAGCCAGTGAATGATTTTCGCCAGCCGCAACTTGGATACTTCCTTCTTCAATGTCCCTTCTATCTATTTTAATAGGAATGTTTTGCCAATTTGACCATCCATCATTGTCTTTTGCTTTCACCGATACATAAAATTTTCCTTTTTCGGTGGGTACACCGGAAAAAGTGCCGGTTGAGGAATAAAACAAAATCCCATTAGGTGGTGTTCCTGATGTGCTATATTGAATAATAGAGTCACCATTAGTTTGCCGAACATAAGGAGCAGACTCAAATTTGAACAAAACACCTAATGCTCCTTGTTGTTCCGGAATGTTAACGATTTGAGGTGGTCGTTCTTGTTCGGATGATGCTTGAACAATAATACTGAAAGAATTTTCCTCGGACATTCCGTCGTTGTCTTGTGCTTGAATACTTAGTGAAAATGTTCCGGTTTGAGTTGGTGTTCCGGCAAGCATTCCAGATGAATTTTCAAAATTGATCCCATTTGGAGTAGAGCCTACAAGACTATAATTGGTAATAGAATCGCCATTTGTCTCGGCAAAATAAGCCGCAGTGTTAAGGGCAAAAGAATCATCTTTTTCTATAATTTGATCCTGAATATTACCAATAAGTGTTGGCGGAATGTCATTTTCGGTGACAGTTATTTTAAAATAAACCGCTGTAGTCCATTGGCCCATTCCATATCCAACTCGAATCACAATCGGAGTGAATATACCAAGCTCTGTCGGTGTTCCAGAAAATGTTCCACTGGTGGTATTAAAAGTAATACCATTTGGCAGTGTTCCTATTTGTTGATAGCCGGTAATATCGTTTCCGTTTGGAGTAACAAATGAGGAAACATTAAGGAGAAAAGGAGAGTTGAGTAATATTGTTTTGTTTGGGATTGTTGCTATTGCAGGAATACTTAACTCAGCAACATTCACTGTCATTCTTTTGGTATTCACATAACCTAAACCATCCCCAACTTGAACGCCTATATCAAGGGTTTTATCGGTGGGTAAAATTGAAGGCGTAAAATTGACCACACGATAGTCGGGATAATTTTGGTCATATTTAAGCGTACCTGATTCTACACACCAAACAAAAAAAGCACTTCCCTTTTTATCAACATCAACAGTTGCCTCTGCTTTTAATGAAATAGTTTTATTAAGGTGAATACTTTGAGGCACATCAACGATCTTAACTGTTGGCAAATCGACATTTGATACCGGCATTTGTTGTTCATAGTCGTTGCCGATACAGGTGACGTTAGCTTTTATACTGACAGATACCAGTAATAAGGACAAAAAAACTATCCTTTGACTCAATAATACTTGGCGAGAAAATATCGTGTTCATGATGAAAAATCTCCTAAGATATCAATTGGTATTAATAGTAGGTGGTTGTCCAAGAATAAATTTAACGCTTTAATATTGTGATAACTTACCATTCGGTCAATAAATTTCAATTTTTTATAATTTTCAGCCTTAAATTTACGGCGCGTGGTACTAGTTGCATCAAATCGTACTGTTTAACCGAAAAATTTGTATTTGAAATGATATACAATGGGGTGTAACCTGTCGCCCGTGCGACTATGTATTTGATTTTTTAAAATTTGCTGTTTTCATCAATCAGATTTGAGATTCGTGGCTAACCCATTGACTTTAAAGTGATGAGCAGGGGCATGTACACCCAAAGGCGATTACAAGCCGACGACAAACCTGAGTCTTGGCGGCCGAAAACTTGGCCCCAAAAAGGCGAGTCGATGACAAACCTGAGCCATGGCGGCCGAAAACCTGGCCCCAAAAAGGCGATTACGAGCCGACGACAAACCTGAGTCTTGGCGGCCGAATACCTGGCCCCAAAAAGGCGAGTCGACGACAAACCTGAGTCTTGGCGGCCGAATACCTGGCCCCAAAAAGGCGATTACAAGCCGACGACAAACCTGAGTCATGGCGGCCGAAAACTTGGCTCCAAAAAGGTCGACGACAAACATGAACCTTGGTGGCCGAAAACCTGGCCCCAAAAAGGCGATGGGTGTAACCGGTCGCCGCACGGCTATGTATTTGATTTTTTGACAAGTTGCTTTTTTCATCAATAAGAAACTTTTGAGATTCGTAGCTAAACCAATGATTTTAATGCGATGAGCGGGGAGCAGGTTACACCCTATACAATGAGGCAACTCACAAACCAACAACACACCGCTTGGCTCCTCCCAAGATGGAATAAAACTCTTCTGACGGGAATTTAAGGGCTAAGCTTTGAGAAAATGATTTGATTTGCTCACTGAGCCTAAACTGGTATTTTATTTATTTGGAGTTGCCTGACTGATATTCAGTCGTGACCAAATGTATCATTTTATATCTCCAAATGGATACTTACCTTGCGGCAAGTGTGGATATAACTTTTCTTGAATAGTGTTCCATAAATTGAACCGCGCTTCTAGAGAAGGTCTTTTTCCGTTTTCAAAAAATAATTCATTGCGGAATGCCTGATATTCAGAAAATTGTGTATGTTGGTAAGGGAGACCTCTGAAGAAGCCATTCTGATGCGTTGCCTCATGTACCATAGTAGACACGACTTCTTGAGCTGATGAATGATAAAGCATATTCACCGTCAATAAATTTATAGGCGCGTAAAAAAAACCCATTTCCGCCATATTTGGATCATTTATAAATAATATATCTGTTCCTTGACGTTGTAATCGAGCGTAGAAAGCGAACCCGATAGGATTATCAGCAAGTATTCTACCCGCTTCGATGGCAAAAGCCTTATCAACAACATTTAGAGATGAATCAAAAGAAAGTTTTGCCTGCACAATCATAGGTATTTGTGGTTTTCATAAAAAACTGATTGTAAAGGATGAGGGTTAGGGGTGTGTTGGGGAAAGTTCGATCCTTAGCTAACCCGACTTACCCTACCTGGCTAGTTTTTATTTGCTGTTGCCTTCATGCTTGCACGCATCTCTTTCATCGCATTTCTATCGTCACAATAAATCGTAAAATGCCTTGGTTCATTTGGGCACTCCATTCCGCAAAGATGCATCCCCGGTCTCCAATCTTCTGGGATGGTTTTGATAATTGAAGCACACCGAGGACACCTCAGTTGTTGCCCTTCTCGAACAAGTTTAAGTGCATCAACACCGGTTATATCTGTCGTGACCAAATGTATCATTTTCTATCTCCAAATAGGGGTGCATTTCTATTTTCCCGCTTTGAGCAAGAATTACAAGGATTAAACAATCGCCCATATCCACTGAGCTAAACAGAACAATGAACAAGCCCTTGCTATTTTTATCCAAGTCTATAACTTGACAATGTCATATTATCTGGAATGCAAAGCGAACTTTGCACGAAAAATGGCGTTATTATTGAAATGTGACATTGTCAAGTTAATCTTTGGACAACAATTATTTACCCACTAAACGTTATAGAAAGCGTTATTCCTAATTCTCCTCATCGCAAAGGCGCGTATCGCCGGTTTGATTGTGTGAATAGGCTCTACAAACGGTTGCCGCAGTTTCAGCTCTGGTCATTTTTTGACTAGGCTTGAAAGTATTATCTGGATGTCCTCTCAAAATGTTCAGGTTCGAGAGTTCACGTATATACTTACAATACCATTGTAAATGACTGACATATGTAAACTGCGCAGGGCAAAGCGGATTAAAATGTGAAAGAGTATCCATCAGCTTAAATGTTTCTGCAATGATTTTGGCAGCCGCAACCCGACTGATACCAATATCTGGTCTAAATTCACCATTGGTAAAAAAACCGGTAACAATTTTTTCATCCGTTGCGTATTGGATGTATCCAGAGGCCCAATGTTCCTCTAGCACGTCAGAGAAACTCGTTTCCGTTTGTTGAAAATCATTGTCTTTATGAGAAGGACTGGCTAATAATGCCATTTTTAGGAATTCAGCCCTTGTTACTTCCTGATGGGGCCTAAAAGTGCCATCATCAAATCCTTCAATAACACCATTTTGTAGTAATACCAAAATAGGCTTGGTGTACCATTCGCTGGGATTTAAGTCTGTGAAAGGGCTACCGGGATACACATTGATTCTTCTACTGTCAGACAATCCTTCATCGTCAGTCGCAACGAACATGACTTCATAAGCCCCTTCTTTGGCATATTGATAATCAATGAACCAGGGTTTACCAGTATTCACTTCTTCTTTGGTACCAGTATCATATGCGATATAAACCTTAACGTTAAGGTTTTCACTTGGCGTGTAGTCATCCATCGCAGAGACATAAAACCGGTACTTCAAAAAGTCATTTGGATCTTTTTCTACATAAGGCTCTTCAAGCACTGGCGGCTGATTAGGTTTTCTCAGTTTCACATGAAAGAGGTCTTCAGATTCACTCTGAAAGTTCCTCAATTCTATCCTTAAAAAACTTGGCACATAATCTTGTGGCAGACAAAATGAGTCACTGACAGTTATAGCATCTTTACTGTCATCATTACCAAAGTGATGTTTAAAAGAGTGTCCAGTACTAAGAGAAATCTCAGAGGGCCATTTCGCATCATCTTGATCCAAATCTTCTCCTTCCAAAATTCCAGATTGCGTGTCAAGAAAAATATATTTCCAATCTGGCTTATTAAAACTAAAACCTTTTTTGTCCCATATTTTTAAAATATGAGCAATGTAATTTCCATTAATATGAGAGGAAGATGAATCAGGAACAAATATTCTTGACAAGAAATGTATTACCGCCTGATTTTCATCAGGATCAATTTCACCTTCGGTTATCGCTTCCACGCCCCTAGTAAAATTTCCAGCCATTAAAGCTTCATATTCAAGATCAATACAACTGCCCTGTTCCATCTCAATACCACGTTGAGCAACAAATTCTTCTTTGCTATCGGAATAAACTACCCCACTATCGTTATCATAGTGATATAACACAGTTCCATCTGCTTGAAGTGAAATCATCAAATCCGACAGTTCAGGGCTAGGAAGTGTTTTCAGTACTCCCTCATGCACAGTAAAACTGACTTTTTTAGGTGCGTCAAACATATCATACATATATGGAACAACTTCGTTGCCTATAACTAATGCTAATGAAGCCACTTTATAGTATGCTCCAAAAACACTTTTGAAAATAAGTTCTCCTATCACCTTAACTGAATCTTTGGCGAAATCATTTAAAACAAGTTGCAAAAGGGGCATCAAAAGTTCCGTAGTTTCCATAGCATCAAAAATTCCCATTATTTTTTTCATTCCGTATTCATACGTAAATGGAAAATCTGAAGATAAAATACCAGAGGAAATCTTTTTTTGTATTTCGACAACAATCTTCTCATAAATAACACTAATATCCTCAATAAAAACGTCTCCTTTTTTGAGAGCAGGCAAAAAATCAGAGTATGTTTCATACTGATGAAATATTTCTTTAACCCACAAGTCAATCTGTTTCTCAACTTCATTCGGTTTTAGTGGAGCCAATTTGAGTAATTCAGCAGACTTTTCTACGAATGCAAGGGTATTTTTGAGAAGGTGATACCACTCTCCTAACGTTTTCTTTAGTTCTGGATCATAAGTATGGGTGTACAATATCCCTACGAACATGACACCACCATGAGCATAAAGTCGAGCATTAACAAATGTTTTACTATTCAAAAAGTCCTGCATTTTTTGTATCTTGGGCAAATAAGTTTTAACCCAATTATCAAAATCATCTTTGCTTTTAGGAGTTACACTTTTACCAACAGTTTTTAGGACCAAGTTAAGTCCTTTAATCATATTAAACCACGTTGCAAAGCCCTCAGGAGTATTAGGATTCCAATTTGAAAAATCTTGCACCAAATTGATTTTATAATCTGTCAACTGATTTGTATTCAAAGTGGCTAACTCAAAAGAACTTTCTTTGGTAGTGGCTAAACCTAAAGACGGCGGAAAAAGTTTTGCATCTACCGTAGCCAATCCTTCTTTGGCTTCTAAAATGTTCTTCTCTTCCTCTCCTCCAAAAACATCATTATTGTCCAAATAGACACTATAATAGATAGCCTTTGGATTGGTTATTTTAAGAGTTCCTTTTTCAAATGCCGTTTCATCTATAACAAAATCTCCTCGTTTAACCCGTTCATTGGGTGCTCTTGTGCCTTTTCTTAAGTGAGAAGAAAGCAAAACCTCAAAGTTTACAGTGCTTAAAAGTTCTTCAACAACGTCATTTACCTTGATAATGAGTGCGGGATGCTTCCAATAATCTAGTGGCGCACTATCCTGTTGAACAAGAGAACGCACTTTGTTCACTAACTTATTGAACGAAGCAAGTGATTTGATTTCAGGAACAAGAGCTTGTTGAACGTCAGTTATAGTCCCTAATAAAGACGGATGAAGTAGTACTAAAGCGATAGCGGTAGATTCCGCATTAAGCTCTACTTTTTCCGTATTTTCTCCAAACACGAAACTAAGCAACAGGGCATCTGTGCCATTACGAACCATTACAACATCTTTATCCTTGTTTACCTCAACTTCATGGGTTTTTCGCGTTCTTGTACGAGACTGTTCAACGCTTTGGGGTTTTCCAATCATACTACTGAGTACGGAATTGTCATTGGCAAGAATGTCCTCACCGACAACCACCGCAATATTTTGTTTAGAAAATACGACGTTTGAAAAACAAACAAACATCATTCCCACTAAGGAAAGTACGGTTACTCTGAAATAGGTATTCATTTTGTATACTCCATATAAAAAATTTATTGGTTTTTACATTACCCACCACCACATACTCATGCGGTATTTTCTTCACGGGCATCAGATAATCGGTGGCAATAAGATGATTTGTGGGCCATTAACCAAACTAAGGCTTATCAATTTGAAAACCTGGCCCCCGGTTTTAATGAAAAATGTAAAATGTAAAATGTAAAATGGGTATTTGCGGGCCTTTAGCCAAGTTAAGGCTTATCAATTCGACAACCTGGCCCCCGGTTTTAATGAAAAATGAATAATGGATAATGGCAATAGCGCAAAATTCGGCCGACTGGCCGCTTTTATTTATATAAAAATCAATAATTTAGCGTATATTACCCATTTATTGCTACGTCCCGATGGGCCCCCTAAGTCTCATATATATAAAGTAATGGGACGCTGGTAAATGGGTTCGAGTTTTGCCGAAGTTTATTTATCTTTCATCTCTCTCATTTTTTCTCTGACTTTTTGCAAAAAAATCGGACCCCTTCTCTGTAATCATCCGGCATGTGACTGGCAATCACATTCTTTTCACGACCATCATGGCAATGTTTTGGAAAGGTAGGTACTTTCATCCCATTGTTCATGCGGTGCATTGTCGTGCCTATAAATGAAATTTTCAACAGAATGCCAATGATAAGAATACCGCCCATCAAGTGTTAACCAAATATCTATGAAAGAGCCATCAATCAAGGAAATTATGATTTTTTGGGCACGATGTGTCGGTGTAAAAATGATATTGGCAACGACAACAATATCTGCAAATTCATTTTCAGCAATGAAAACCAGCGCTTTATAAACGGCCAATATCATCTTAAATACCTTGAATTTCTCTTTCTAAGTTTCTTATATCAATCAAGTCTTCCCATGACGGATGTTCTTGTACGATACCTTGTTTAATTTTTTCTTCTAATTCATTAACATTTGTTACCGTATATCTCGATAAAATCTCAAATCTTTCAGTCATTAATTCCTGTTTACGCGCTAACAAATAAGATTTTAGACTATCTCGCAATAATTGTTCATAAGAAATAACGAATTTTTGTGCGATATTTTCATAAGTTTTTCTTATGGGTGTTTGATTTCTTGCCACAACGTCCATAATAATGCCTCATCATACAACGCCCGCTTGGTAGGCTTAATCTCGTCGAACTCATACCTTTGCTTGGCAATAAGCTCAAAACCGCAAAGCTCAATCAGGGCAAACTGAAGAGGTTTTTGGGATGACTATAAACGGTGCGGCGCTTGTAACATTTTTAAAGTCCTATCTCCCATCAGCATGGCCTTCTCAAAACGGGACTGACTATTAAAACCCCACAATGCCGTCGTCTGGCAATAAGCTTTCCAAGTTTTGGATCACAATCAAATCGCCTTCCTCAAGTCTTGGTGCCTCTACATTTTGCCCTAAACAATCGGCTGATGTGCATAGATTCCCAACAAGATCAATAGTTTCTATTCTCTCATCGGGCGCGGTGGTCATAAATAAAAATACCGGATTGCTCCGAAAAAATCGGCCCAAGCCAATACCCTGATTATGTACATTTAAGCCACCGTCAAGAAAAGGTTTTTCCATGTAAACGTTTTCTCTGTGTAACACGGGCCACAAAATAAGCCGCGCTGGCAACCAAGGCATGTCCGGCCTCCGCCGCCAAGGTTTATTGGTGACTACGTTTCGCAATGCCCACGAAGCCACAATTGTACGCGCAATGCCGACATATCCAAGGCTGAATCCTTGGCGAAGTAAGGTACACCATATCCTCACACGATATCAACTATTTTTAGGTAAAATTTTGCTTGGCAACAGATTTCAATAATTTATTCAACGACATCAATGGCTTGGATAGGCCACGGTGAGCCTTTGTGAGCCAAAGTGTAGGCCCAAAAAATCGACTTGGGCGAGATTTGCAGCCGCTCCCGTTATACTAATGAAAAATGAAAAATGAAGATATTCATTATAAGTGAATAATTTAATTTGTTCGGGTTTTGGCGATCTTGAATATAAAGTACAACGGATTACGGGGATAAACGGATTGGTTTTTTAATTGAAGTCATTTGTTCGGGTTTTGGTGAATTTGATTGATAACTCTTTGAATATCAAGTACAACGGATTACGGGGATAAACGGATTGGTTTTTTGATTGAAGTCATTTGTTCGGGTTTTGGCGACGTTAATTGATAACTCTTTGAATATCAAGTACAACGGATTACGGGGATAAACGGATTGGTTTTTTGAGTGAAGTCATTTGTTCGGGTTTTGGCGAATTTGATTGATAACTCCTTGAATATCAAGTACAACGGATTACGGGGATAAACGGATTGGTTTTTTGAGTGAACTATTTTGTTCGGGTTTTGGCGACGTTAATTGATAACTCTTTGAATATCAAGTACAACGGATTGCGTGGATAAACGGATTGGTTTTTTGACTGAAGTCATTTGTTCGGGTTTTGGCGAATTTTATTGATAACTCTTTGAATATCAAGTACAACGGATTACGGGGATAAACGGATTGTTTTTTTTTGTAAGTCATTTGTTCGGGTTTTGGCGACGTTAATTGATAAGTCTTTGAATATCAAGTACAACGGATTACGTGGATAAACGGATTGGTTTTTTGAGTGAAGTCATTTGTTCGGGTTTTGGCGAAATTTATTGATAAGTCATTGAATATAATTAGTACAACGAATTACGCGGATAAACGAATTGGTCTTTTGAGGCTCGAAAAGAGAACGAGGACTGCTTGATTTGAGATGTCCAAGAAAGTTGTCCTCACACAGATGGAATTTATTGCAACGTCTCGATGGGCCCCCTAAGTCCCATATATATATAAATAAAGTAATGGCACGCTGGCAAATGGGTTCGGGTTTTGGCGAAATTTATTGATAATTCATTGAAATTTTTATAATAAATGCCCACGCCGCGACCATCAAAACGCCCTCAAAAGTTAATTGATAACTCCTGGAAAGTTTTGTAACAAATAATTGACCACGCCGCGACTATCAAAACGCCTCAAAAGTTAATTGATAACTCTGGAAAGTTTTGTCACGAATAATTGCCCACGCCGCGACTATCAAAACGTCTCAAAAGTTAATTGATAACTCATGGAAAGTTTTGTCACGAATAATTGCCCACGCCGCGACTATCAAAACGCCCTATTGCCCACGCCGCGACTATCAAAACGCCCTCAAAAGTTAATTGATAACTCCTGGAAAGTTTTGTCACGAATAATTGCCCACGCCGCGACTATCAAAACGCCCTTAACGAAAAGGGGGTGGTAGCGGGGGCGAGTCTCACTGGCAAAATCACAATAAATACGGTATACATTTGTAATCGTATTAATCATCTTGACATTGCTTAAGATACTCAGTCATTAATCAAAAGTCAAGATAAATTTTGAAATCCACAAAATTGATTTAAGCCGGCGTCGGGTGTCTACAGTGATCGCATCAGACGCCGGTTTATGGTAATCAAACCAAAATGCCAAGTGGATGACGCTCCGCTTATCCAGCCTACATTGTCACAAATAATTAGCCACGCCGCGACGACCATCAAAACGCCCTTAACGGAAAGGGGGTGGTAACGGGGGCGAGTATTAGTGGCAAAATCACAATAAATACGGTATACATTTGTAATCGTATTAATCATCTTGACATTGCTTAATATACTCAGTCATTAATCAAAAGTCAAGATAAATTTTGAAATCCACAAATTTGATTTAAGCCGGCGTCGGGTGTCTACAGTGATCGCATCAGACGCCGGTTTATGGTAATCAAACCAAAATGCTAGGTGGATGACGTTCCGCTTATCCAGCCTACAATTTAATGTTTAACCTCAAGGTAGAACAGCCAGTTACCCGAACGGCCCCCCTAACGGATTCCTTGGTTCTGAACAGATACCCCCGGCGAGCGAAGATAGCCGCTTACCGCACTACGCGGTACAAGTCATTGAAGGCTTGCAGGTATAACTTTGAGTATCCGTTACTTCGCTCAATCGTTTATTGACCATTCTGTTGTGCTGTCACTTTAATAAGTATTGTCCATTCTTTTGCCAACGTCAACCTGTGAGTTGAAATGCACCCCATCATGTCGATAGGATTATTAACGGTGGTGCCCCTTGTTATTATATTAATGGAGACGAGCAAAATGGGTTCGGGTTTTGGCGAAATTTATTGATAAGTCCTTGAATATAAAGTACAACGAATTACGCGGATAAACGAATTGGTCTTTTGATGCCCGAAAAGAGAACGAGAACTGCTTGATTTGAGATGTCCAAGAAAGTTTCCCCACACGCATGGAATTTATTGCAACGTCCCGATGGGCCCCTAAGTCTCATATATATAAAGTAATGGGACGCTGGTAAATTTGTTCGGGTTTTGGCGAAATTGCCCCTTAACAAAATAATTAGGTGTTGTCTAACGCACGCATTTTAGATGCCAATCATAAAATATTTTTATTTTCAATCGCTTATATATTCTTGGTACGATGATGCAAGCTGAAAAGCAACATGACAAAGGGTTGTTATCGGCTATAGTGTTAATTTTATTGAGGTTTTTCTAGGTGCTGATTTTCAGCATGCCATGCTGATTTTCAGCAGTTTCCTTGGCTAACTCGCCTTGCCGATCACAATTCGACTAGTGCTAAAAATCCGATGTCTTTAAGACATCGGATTTTTTTTAAGTGTTCGCCGAGCGAGCCATTGCCAGACAAGACTTGGAATATGAGGCGCATTTTGGAGCATGTAGGTTGACCAACGCCGCACCGTCGTTTGATCTTATTAGTTTATGTGCTATATGAAATATAGATAGCAAGCGTAAGGTGGGTTCCGCTATTGCTAAACCCACCAAACTGGCGTGAAAACGTGAAAACCTTGAATATAAAGTACAACGACACAAGCGCGGATAAACGAATTGGTCTTTTGATGCCCGAAAAGAGAACGAGGACTGCTTGATTTGAGATGTCCAAGAAAGTTTCCCCACACGCATGGATTAATCTTAATTTGTTTATCCCTGTAATAATTCGTTTAGGAGCAATATAGGCGTTCCAGAACGAAGTTTCGTTGTACTAGACAAACTGATTTGTGGGCCATTAACTTATTGATAAGTCATTGAATATAAAGTACAACGAATTGCGCGGATAAACGAATTGGTCTTTTGAGGCTCGAAAAGAGAACGAGGACTGCTTGATTTGAGATGTCCAAGAAAGTTTCCCCACACGCATGGATTAATCTTAATTTGTTTATCCCTGTAATAATTCGTTTATCCGCGTAATTCGTTGTACTAGACAAACTGATTTGTGGGCCATTAGCCAAACTTAGGTTTATCAATTTGAAAACATGGCCCTCCTTTCAAAAATCGGTTGCCAGCCTGGTTGCAAACTGCGTGTGGTGGGTTTGCTTTCTACTAATTAAAAAGGCCAATAGATTACCTAATTAGCTTATTTTAAATGGAATTTATGTGTACCGGACATTTTTTCGGCTGTCGTTTCTTTAGGGCGCATTCCCATTTTCACGGTTAAGTACAACGACACAAGCGTGGATAAACGAATTAAAACCAATCCGGCTTACATTGCCTAAAAAAGCGAACTTATCTTTCGTGGCTATTTATCGAACTTTCGCCATCCACGTTTCATAAATAATCAAGGATCGTTATGCCTTATTCGTTTATCCACGCTTGTGTCGTTGTACTCAACTCAAGAGAGAGAAATTGATATTAATAATGACCCTTTTTTTGGAAATGCGCCTTGTCTTTAAGCAGGATAAGTATTTTAAAAAAAGTAATATTTATCCCGTTGGTCGAAATGACAATCAATGAGTTAAAGAAATTGTCCGGTACCCAGATGGAATTTAATGATTTGTTCACGTTGATATTTCACGGATTTAAAGTATGTTTCGTTTAATAAACTTAGTTTTTAAAACAATATTTATAAATTGAGAGGAGAACGTTATGCCAACAATCTTTACCCGACATGTCAGAAACCGTTCCTTCTCAATAGGCGTTCTTGGAACTCAATAGAATCAAAGACAATTGTTATAACCCTAAAATTGACTGACTAAATATTAAAAAATTCCGTTTATTCCCCTAATCTGTTGTACTCACTCCAGCCGCAATCGCAGATTAGGTTCCCCAAACAGAGTAAACATTTCCAGATTCTCTGTGGAGATACCATAGTTGATAACGGCAGCGATTTTAACCATAGTCGTCAGGGAGCCTAGTTTCGTCTCTTTGTCCTTAAACAGACGCTGAAATAATTCATTGGCGAGAATTTAATGTTCGTAGGTATAGCCCCAATGCCATTAAGCCTCAGAATAAATTCTTCGGTATTCGCTTAAGTAGGCTAAAGCCTACTACTAATAGTGCCCTTTAGGGTACTTTAGCTTTAAGCCTTAGAATTTCTTCTAAGGCTTAACTTAATGGCATTGAGGTATAGCCCAGCCCGCTGGGCGCAAACCTGCCAATCGCCCCTTTGCCATCCGCTTTGAGTTAAGGGCAACCACAAGTTAAGGGCAACCACAAGTTAAGGGCTTTGCACGTGGGATTGCCCCTACAAACCGTTATGTAATGTAGGGGCAATCCTTTATGGTTGCCCTCACTCGGTTTGTACTAACTGAGGCCCACCGCGTCTAGTACACTGTCAATTTTGTTTTGACGGGTACCATACCGGAGTCCAAACTTTAGTTTGGGCGATTCCAAGATAAATCCTGGACTCCTATTTACCTGTCAATAGAATCTTGACAGAGTACTAGTGCAGGATAGCGGAAATCCCCGTACCACCCCGCCAACAGCTAAAGCAGTTGACTACCTGAAAAACTATATCTATTCAATTGGTAATGAAAGTTCCAATTCTACCGTTTCATTTGCCACGATGTCTACTGCACCATAAGCTTGTACCTCTTTTCCATCTACCGTACCGTGTACTATCACATGGTGTTGCCCCGGGAGAAGATGTCCTATTTGCAGTAATTCTCCAGTCATATGTGCAACGGTTAAATTATCTACCTTGACGTTCAAGCCATGTTGAGCGTGTTTAGCATTGGTAACAGTGAGTTCCATAATACCCGGGCGAGAAGTTTCACGCTTTGCCTGAGTGTCTTTTTGCAACAGCGCGAGGCTTTTCTGAAATTCATTAACCCACATTTGGAGTTCGTGTTCAATTTCAGCATGAATTTCGGTATGAAACGCTTTGAGACGGCAAAGTAGCTTTTTCTGTTGTTTGAAGTCAAGTGAGTCGTTTTTGACTTCCGCCCACATCAATACCCAGTCGGCTTGGAATTCAGCGAGGGCTTTCTGCAAATAAAAGGCTGTCTGCATGTAACGTACCCATGACGAAGAGAACCCCATAAATTTGTCAAGCGACAGGCAGGCGGCCGCTATGGCAAAGGCAATGTAGCCGTATTGGGCATTCTTGGGTAAGCCTAAGTCTTCTATGCTTAGTAGGATAGGATACAGTCCACCTATCAGAACTAAGAGGATAGCAAAAAACCTTAAAATTTTTGACATCACACACTGATATTGTTTACGTTTTATGTACCAGTTAATCGTTTCTACGGCTTTATTCTCCACTTGTTTGCAAAGTTGGTTGAGATAGGCAACAGAGTTGTGTCCCTCTGCTTCCGGTTCAATTAGGGCAGTGGGATGGATATTTCGTTGTTTATTCATTTGATTTCTCATTTTTCCTTATCATGCCAGAACAGCCCGCCGGATGCCGCAATGCGGGCCAAAATCTCATCTTTCATTAATTATCGCGTGATATGGCAGCGTTCCGAGCCGGTGAATGGGTGCCGTCCATTCACGTTTAGGTTAAAGTAGTAGCAATCTCCGGCACAATGCCATTTGGCAAAACACCCTTTGCAAAAATCCAGATGCCGTACCGCCCAAGTGCGGAGTTTTTCAAGCACCGGCCGATCAAATACATAATCGGGACTATGCACATCCGGCTTACCGTAAAAAAAAACACATCAGCCAAGTTATTATCTTTAGAAAAACAACTGTAACACGCGGACACATTGCCATATGGTGACAGCGAAAACTCATCTTGCGTGATACCGCAGAAATGATTGCTGCGCCTATTTAGGCGGACGGGCGAATAATCCAGTGTCAAACCCGGTTTCGTCGCAATAGCCCGCGCGGCCCGGTATGCGCGGATAAATCGCGTGGTATTTGCGGATGGCATCCGTTGCCCACGCCCAATGGGATAAGCCGGTTCGATCTGAATGCGTTGCGGTTTAAAATGTTCGCCAATAAAAGCCACTGCCTCTGGCAATTGCTCCAAAAATGCCTCGGTGGCTGTGATCCGCAGGGCATACGGAAATTCGGCGGCATCAAAGCGCCGCAACGTATGCATGACGGCTTCACTAGAGTTGTCCGAAGTTTTCATTCGCTTTCTTATTTATTGACGCACAAGTCTATTAGCCCCTTCGGTAAGTATTATTAAAGCCAGTGTACCTACCTGGCTTTCTTATTTATTTACGGACAAGTCTACTGGAATCGTGTCCACTGGCGGTTTTGCGCTGCGCTGCTTGGATTGACGGCAAACCGTCAAAGGAAACCATCATATAATTTATATTGGCAATAATCCAGTCAATTTTGTCATCCCGCAACACGCCGTTACTGATCAAGCGACCACAAGCTCGCATGCCGAAGGTTTCGGCTTTTTGTTGGGCATAAGCAAAAGAGTCTGTCAACACCCCCCAGTGAGCGGCCGGTTCACCACCGCCATGGTAAGCGATGCCTAATTCGGTTTGAAGCCTCATGAAAAATGGAAAATGAAAAATGAAAAATGTACCAGTTAGTTTGTAAATGACTCATTTTATAATTAAAGGAGTAAAATACCATGTCTCGTTCACCTTTTCCGGGTATGGATCCTTATCTGGAAGCGCCTAAATTGTGGCCGAGTGTTCATCATCGGTTAATCACTATTTTTGCTGATCAACTCTCGCCATTGTTGGCCCCCAAATATTTTGCTGATTTGGAAAGCTACATTGTTATTGACCAAATGTTAGCGCTTGACAATTCCCATGCCAGTGCCAACTCGCCTCACAAATATCTACGTTAAGCAAAATGAAAAACTGGTGACGGTGATTGAGTTGCTTTCACCCGCCAACAAGCGAGCCGGCGAGGGCCGAAAAAAAAAATGCCTTTTTTGATTCCGATGTTCATTTGATTGAAATTGACCTGTTGCGCCAGTGGCCTCGAATGCCTTTTTTGGAAGAAAAAATACCAGAGTCAGATTATTTAGCGATGGTGAGTCGGGCCTATCAACGGCCTCGTTGTGAGGTTTGGCCTATCAAATTGCGTCAGCCTTTACCGGTGTTGCCGGTGCTGTGGCCTGATCAGGATGTGCCACTTGATATAGGTCAAGCTTTACGCAGCGTTTATGAACGGGCTCGCTATGATTTACGTATTAATTATAATAAGCGCTTTCTGAAAATGAAAAATGAAAAATGAAAAATGTGTGGGCCATTAGCCAAACTAAGGCTTATCAATTTGAAATCATGGCCCTCTTTCAAAAATGAAAAATGAAAAATTGTTTTTTGTGGGCCATTAACCAAACTAAGGCTTATCAATTTGAAAACCTGGCCCCCAGAAAAAGATCGGTTGCTATAGGTTTTCAGATAATTATTTTCAAAACAAGGAGGAAAAAGAGAACCAAGCACCGCAACCCCTTTGGGGTTGGTGTTGTGATGTCAAAACTAAAAGTTTTCCTTAAGGCTATTCACATTCAACCCCTTTGGGGTTGGCGTATGTCCTTTACCTTTTCCACAGGTTTTCCTTAAGCTATTCATATTCAACCCCTTCGGGGTTGGCGCTATTCACTATTGGTTTTTTGTGGGCCATTAACCAAACTAAGGCTTATCAATTTGAAAACATGGCCCTCAAAAATAGGTTGCCAGCGGGTTGCAAACGGTATGTGGTGGGTTTGGCTAATGAAAAGGCGCGAGTTCGTCAGCAAAAGGTATTTACAGAAGCCACTTTTTCCTCATGGCGGAGAACTTGAGCATCGAGTTTTAAATAAAACAGGTAAAGTCGAATGATTTTGAAATTATTATGGTTCTTTAAAGTTTATTTTAGACAATAAACTCGATGATCAAGTTTTTAGTCTGACAATAATAACTACAAGGATTGTATGCTTCTGAAGGGATTTTAGAAACGATCATAAAATCACTTAAGACTTTTTCTTCTCAAAAGCATTTGCTTTGGGAATAGCTAATTAATTTCGATTTTATTTCATGCCGGAAAACTTAAATTTTCTCGAATTTGTTCATTGCGATAAATTAGCGAAGAAATCCTTTTTTATAACAATCCTTGGGCGTTTGGGCGCACGAAAAAACGTGATCATCGAGATAAAAAAATTTCCCATGCTTTACGTTTTAAATGAGTTGTTCCCAACCAGAGGTTTAATGCTTATAGTTATGAGAATATCAAGGCCTAATGGTACTTACTTAAGTTCTGGAGTCTAAGTTTTATTGAGACTCCCAAACTAAAGTTTGGACGCCGGCCGGCCAAACTAAAGTTTGGACTCCTGATGGAAGTGCTTATTAAGTTGCTCCTACCATCCAAATACCTTCTGAATGGGCAAGTGAATGTCCAATACCTCATCAATGACTTCGGTAGTCTCCATGCCAAAAGTTTTGAAGTGACTGGGCTGCGAGTAAATGGTTATGGCTTTGATTAAAGGCGTAACCAACCAACATGACTTAACACCCAACGCAAAGTAGGCTTTAAACTTGGCTAAAATGTCACCAATCGTTTGTGTTGGTGAAAGCACTTCAATGGCTAACAAAGGCATTTCGGTCATCTTTAAAATATCGTCTGGGATGCTCAGTTCACGACGACCTTGATAAAGGCATATATCAGGCTTAAGTTCATCCTTAGTTTTGAGACCAAATTGGCTCAAGTCTATTTGACTGGCATCCAGACTTAATTCAACCATGATCCTAAACCTCTCATATGGGTACAATAAGCCGGTGATTTGTGCTTGCACAATACTGTGATTTAGCGAACCCATCTCTTGATATTCCTCTTCTTGAAGTTCTATCATATACTCACTCATAATCTATACTCCTTCTTGTCTTCTTCACCACAACGGGAAGAACACTGTCAGTCGCCAATGACTACCAATATGCACGGCTTAAAAGAAACCGGTAAAGTCGAATTATTTTGAATAAGACACATTACTATATTAGAGTTGTCCGAAAATAAGGGTTTTGTTAGCTTCCCTCCTTCCCTCCAGGTAGATACACTGGCTATATTAATGTCGTACCAAAGGAGCTTTTCTATTAGCCCCTTCGGTATGTGTTATTAAAGCCAGGGCAACGCCCCTGGCTTTCTTGTTTATTTACGGACAACTCTAATGAAGCGCGGCAGAGGGCCATAACTTAATTTGAAAACATCCCGTATTTTATGCCCCTCAAAATCGAAAAGTCCAAATAACCCAATTGAGGCGATAAATCGCCTACTACAAACGAGCCTTTTCCTTAACTTAATGGTATTGAGGTTTAAGCGGGAGCCGATTAGCGCCGCGTAATTAGGCCCCGCCTTTTTTAGGGCCTTGATAAGGGAAAATTATTTGATACTCAGCACGGGCACAACTTGCGCTTAGTTTAGTTTGTGGCCTAATTAAGTATATACTCTAAGCAATTCTGTTGTTAAGTATTAATATCTATTAACAAATGTTAATAAATCCGAACACGGGAACGATCAACCCATTCTCCCCCTGCTTACCCATAAAACTTTGCTTGAACCCATTTTTTTACAAAGAAGGCTAACCACTATCAATTTTTTTTTAAAAAAACTTGACATTTTTATCAATGTCAAGTTTTTTTGAGTGAAGTTATAAAATATCCCGTACCGGTTAATGTATTGATTTTTGTTGACTTGAAACCAAGTCAAATAGAGGTTAATAGTTATTAATACTTTTGGGCCGACTATACAATTTTAGGTAGGAGGAAAATGT
>NBMI01000247.1 GCA_002085445.1 Candidatus Parabeggiatoa sp. nov. 2 | reverse complement strand
CTGAAAGCTAAAGTAGGCTAAAGCCTACTAACTACAGAATCAGGATTTTTTGGGTATTTTAAAGGGGCAACCACAAGGGATTGCCCCTACGTTTCAACCACCAATGTAGGAAATTCATGATTCAGTACTTATTTTTATTGAGAATTGATTTGAATTAATATTCAACCCCTTTGGGGTTGGTGCTTTACCAAAACCTCCCCAGGTTTCGTATTCAACCCCTTTGGGGTTGTGGTGTTTTCCCCAGGAACCCCAGGTTTCACCTTACTGTCATTTAGTTTAGCAACAAAACACCTACAAAAAGTATAGCTAATGAAGCGCGACAGGGGGCCATAACTTAATTTGAAAACAGCCAAAGTACTTTATGGCCCCCAAGTCGTCCAAATAACCCTAAAAATATAGGTTAATAACAGGGGCCCGCGTATCACTACTCTGCAAAACTCAAGTTTGGACGACTGGTTGAGGCGATAAATCGCCTACTACAAACAAACTACAAACAAACTTTGCCTATTGGAGCGAAAAAAATGTCTGTGCCGGCCGCATATTTAGGAGTCATCATTATTTGGTCTACCACGCCATTGGCGATAAAATGGAGTGGCGAAACCGGATTTTTGTTTGGTGTCAGCGGACGCATGGTGTTGGGTGCATTATTGTGCTTGCTGATTATCGCCTTGCTGCGCGTTGAATTTCCTTGGCATAGCAAAGCCCGCCGTAGCTATTTGGCGGCCAGTGTAACGATTTATGGTGCCATGATGGTAACTTATTGGGGCGCACAATTTATTCCTTCAGGCCTGATTTCTGTGCTATTTGGCCTCGCGCCGATAGTCACCAGTGTGCTAACCATCGTCTGGTTAGGCGATAGCACCCTCAGCCTCAATAAATGGGCCGGAATGCTCTTGGGCGTGATAGGTTTAGGCCTGATTTTTAATACAGAATTGAGTTTGGGCACTGACGGTATCAAAGGGTTATTGGCCATCTTGCTCGCCGTGTTTTTGCATTCATTCAGTGCTGTCTGGATAAAAAGAATGAATGTGTCCATTTCCCCGTTAGCGATAACGGCTGGCGGTTTATTAGTGGCTTTGCCACTCTATGGCATCACATGGATATTGCTTGGCGAATCTTTACCAGCAAGCCTTCCCACACGCACCGTGTTATCTATGGTGTATTTGGGGATATTTGGCTCCGTGGTAGGATTTATTTTATACTACTACATTCTCAAACATATTGATGCAAAACGGGTAGCTTTAATTACCCTAATCACACCAATTACGGCCCTGTTTTTAGGACAAAATTTAAATGGCGAAGTCATTCACGCCACCGTCTGGCTGGGCACAGGTATCGTGTTAGGGGGATTGAGTTTATATCAATGGGGCGAAAAATTGCTTAAATAAAACCTCGCAAGCATCGAACCAACCACCACAATTGACTTTGGGTTATCTCAAGTCGTGCCTATTTTGGAGTAGTAGGGGCAATCCCTTGTGGCTACCCCTACTTTTGGGTACTTTTGGGTAAGGGCAACCATAAAGGATTGCCCCTACATGACAAACCTGGGCTGGTGAAAAGGAGGTTCCAACGGATTCTAAAACATGATCCCAGTTTTATTCCGCTTAGTAAAATGTTTTTTTAAAAACAATCATTTAAATATCATTGAAATCATTAATCATTAATCATTAATCATTAATCATTAATCATTAATCATTAATTATTTTCACCACCCCAAGCGATGCCTAATAAAGTCTCGGTATGCTCTAAACAATGGCGCAAATAAGTAAAACTCTCTCCGACTGATTAAAACTAACGATTTGCCTACAAACCGCGACACCATCACTAGCGGCAACCAATACCGATAAAAATTAGCTGTATATTTGAGCGTGCTTAGGTTTTCATAATAATTCGCCAGTCGCAGTTTGTCTCGATTGCCTTCACGTACACTGCCGACACTGGCACTGCCTTTGTGATACACCAAACTATTTTTACACCAGCCTATTTCATAACCTTGCCGCTTTAAGCGTTGAGCATAGTCAAGCTCCTCATAAAACAAAAAATACTCGTCATTTAATAGGCCTACATTTTGCATGGCATCTACCTTCAAAAACATCGCCGCCCCATAGACATAATCAAGCTTGATAGTTTCATCATGCAGCATCACCGTGCTGAGAAGTTGTCCACCAAATATCGGTTTAAAAATCGTCAACAATGGCAAATAACGACACCCGCCCGCACATTGCACCGTGTCGCGTTGATAATAATCAATCACCGTACTTCCCAACAGGGCAAAATTAGGATGAGCGATAGCATAATCATATAAAGCAGACAAGGCATGAGCATCCACCACCGTATCGTTATTGAGCAACCACAAATACTCATACTGCCCCGTGGCTAAGGCGTAGCGTATGCCAACATTATTGCCGCCGGCAAAACCCAGATTTGCCCCAGTCTGAATCAGCACAAAGGGTAAACATTTTGTTAAATTTTCCCCGGTTTCCCCGTTTGAAAAAGGAGGGTTAGAGAAGATTTCAATCTCCGAAGGCGTATAATTATGTTGTGCCCAACTTAAAATCTGAGCAAACGACTCATCACCTGAGCCATTATCACAAACAATAAGAGATATTGGCACGGTATATGTATGATTTTGTAACGAATCCAAACACGCTAACGTATCTCGCCAGCCACGCCAATTAAGTACAATAATGCCTATACTTTTCAAGAGAAGTCCTTTAAAGTTATAAGAAATCAGATTTTTTGGAAAAATCGGATTTCTGGATTCCAAACTAAAGTTTGGACTCCTGCTGTTGGGGCATTATTTTTCATTTTTCATTTTTCATTTTTCATTGCTTTATGTCTACTGATGAACACTTTATAAGTATTGAAACTTCTTCCACCTATCAACCCCGCCTGGGCGAGATGCTGATTGAAGCTGGCTTTGTGACTGAGCAAGACGTACAACGTGCCCTTGAATTTCAAGCCAGTCTTGGTGGGCAACTGGGCGCGGTACTTGTTCGTCTGGGCGCAGTGTCTGAAGATAACTTGTTGAGCGTGTTATCTAAACAATTAAATTTGCCCGTGATGGACAGCAACAATATCCCGTTGGATATCAATCTGTTGCTCAACACTATTGAACAGTCTGGCGTTGAGATAGACTGGTGGCTGGATCAGGAAGTCATCGCTTGGGAAGCCTCAGACAATTCCTTGCATTGCCTTGCCCGTAATCCATTGTCCGATACTATCCAAGAAGTCTTTTATAATGTCTTTTCTGAAAAAGACGTCGTTTGGTATTTAGCCCGCAACCAAGATTTAGATCGTATTCTTGACTTGTTGGCTAAAGCCAACACCAGCGATCATTTTGGCGATAGCGACGACATAAACATCTTGCGCGAACTCGCTGAAGGCGCACCCGTTGTTGAGTTTGTTAATAATATGCTCTCGGCGGCCGTCGATCAACGCGCCTCGGATGTACATATTGAACCAGAAGAACATACTTTTTTTGTGCGTTATCGGATTGATGGCATTTTGTATGAACACCTCAATTTGCCTAAAGAACGTTTTAGTGCCATTGTTTCGCGTATCAAATTGATTTCTGGACTCGACATTGCCGAACGCCGCTTGCCACAAGATGGGCGCTTAAATACCCGCGTCAGTGGTCAAGATTTAGATATTCGCGTCTCCTGTTTGCCAGAAGTGCATGGTGAATCCATCGTCATGCGCTTGCTGCCCAAAGAACGCCAAACCAGTCGTTTAAAGCAATTAGGCTTAGCCCCAGACCATTATAATCTTTTTAATCAATGGATTAGCGAACCGCATGGCATTATTTTGGTCACAGGCCCCACTGGTTCTGGTAAATCCACCACCTTGTATGCCACCCTTGATGCCGTCAACAATCGCACCCAAAAAATTATTACGGTTGAAGATCCGGTTGAATATCAACTCAAAGGCATCACTCAAGTCCAAGCGCATAGCGAGATTGGTTATAATTTTGCACACGCTTTACGGTCAATTCTGCGGCAAGACCCTGATATTATTATGATTGGTGAAATTCGTGACCGTGAAACGTCAGAAATTGCGATACAAGCGGCCCTTACCGGGCATAAGGTACTATCGACTTTACATACCAATAATGCCGTCAGTGCGTTCACTCGTTTGATTGATATGGGGGTAGAACCTTTTTTAGTAGCGACTTCGGTACAAGCGGTGCAAGCACAACGATTGGTGCGCCGTTTATGCCACGCTTGCGCCGAACCGACTACTGTGCCGGCTGAGATACAAGCACAAGCCAAAAATATATTACCTTCCGAAATGGCGGGGCAGTCGCCACAATGGAAACAAGCGGTGGGTTGCTCAGAGTGCCAACAAACGGGCTATCAAGGGCGTATTGGTATTTATGAAATGGTGTATATCAGCAATGAGATGCAAACCTTGATTTTAAATCATGCCTCGGCCACAGAAATGCGTCAACTCGCGGCCAAGCAAGGTTTTCGTACTTTGCGCGACGATGGTTTTATTAAAGCTTATCAGGGGATTACTAGCCTTGAAGAAGTCCTGCGTGTCACTGAACAGTGATCAGTTCCAAGCCCCAAGCCAGGGGCGATGCCCCTGGCTATATTAATCTCGCCCCTTTGGGGCTATATTAATGTCGCCCCGTTGGGGCTTCTTTATTAGCCCCTTCGGTATGTATTATTAAAGCCAGGGGCAACGCCCCTGGAAAGCCCCTGGAAAGCCCTGAAAAACTGAGAAACTGACAATGCGAATTAAGGGCTGAATTAATTATTATGATTATGAAATCAAGGATTTATAAAAACTTCTGATTGAGAAGTTATAGAAGTCATTAAGAATTAAGAAATCCTATTTTTCCAAAAAATCGGATTTCTTCGGATTTCTTCGCAAGCATATCTGAATATCTCTTGCGTCAAAGCGCGTCAAAGCGCGTTTATTTTATAGCCCATTCAATCAAGATGCTATAAGGACTCGTTGTTATAAAACACCTACCAAAAATAAGGCTAATGAGGCGCAATTGGGGGCCATAACTTAATTTGAAACCCATTTTATGGCCCCTAAATCAGGTAGTCTAAATAACCAGAAAATATCTCTTGCGTCAAAGCGCGTCACGCACGCAAGTGACGCTTGCAAGCGCCGCGCTTATGTTGATGTCTCTTGCGTCAAAGCGCGTCAAAGCGCGTTTTCCACTTACAAGAATTTATAAGATTCAATTTAACCCTTAATTCGCATTGACAATGAATAGTTATTCACCTCCACCGCCCAGCAATTTTTTCCTCTTCTCCTCAGCACTGATGTGTGTATTAGATGCTGAAGGGCTTATCGTGCAGCTTAATCCCGCTTGGGAAAATAAGTTCAACGTCGTCCGTGGCGACATTGAACAAAGCCCTTTTTTGGCATGGGTACATCCAGACGATCAAGCCAGTAGCCGCGATCAACTCGCGCAACTGTTCAGCGGACAATCTAGCGTCTCATTTTCAAATCGTTGGCGCGATTGTGCCGGTGATTATCACCGGCTCAATTGGGAAATCAGTGCCGTTCCTAAATCCCCCCAGCCTCGCTTTGAAAAAGCGGGGAGGATTTTCTACGCGGTTGCCACCGACATCTCCACCCAAAAACACACCGAACAAGTCCTGCGCGACACCGAAGAACGTTTTGAATTAGCGATACAAGGCTCTAATCATGGCTTGTGGGATTGGAACTTAAAAACCAATGAAATTTATTTGTCACCGCGCTGGAAAAGTATGCTCGGTTATCAGGATCATGAAATTGATAACCATATCGATGACTGGTGTCGGTTTGTACATCCTGATGATTTTACGCAAATGTGGGGTGATATCGAAGCTTATTTAGATAAGCGCATTCCTCGTTATGAAAGCATTTACCGTGTTTGCCACAAAGATGGAAATTATCGCTGGGTAGTCGCACGGGCGGCCGCAGTGTGGGATGAGAATGACCAACCTTATCGCATGGTGGGCACTTATGTAGACATCACGGAACGTAAACAGATTGAACAGGCTTTGCAAGAAAGAGAGGCCTTACTCTCAGCCATTTTTGATGTCACCAAGATTGGCTTGTGTGTGACGGATGAAGAAGGGCGGTTTGTGCGCGTTAATTCCACCTATTGTGAACTCTATGGCTACACGGCCAAAGAATTGCTTGGACAGCATTCAAGGCCTGTTGGCCGGAGATCCTACCGTAGAACACGAGGGCGAATGGCACGTACAGGATAGAACCGGGCATTACCTAGAAATTAGTTTTTCTATGGGGGTTTTGACGGGGCCTAATGGGCGACGCTTTCGAGTCACGACAATTAGTGATGTGACTAAGCGCAAACGTTTAGAGCTTGAACGCAACCGTTTGTTTAATTTCTCATTAGACATGCAATCTATTATCGGGTTTGACATGTCTCATTAGACATGCAATCTATTATCGAAACGATTCAAACACTTACAGAAGGAAAAACGGTATTTGGGTTTGAAAATCGCTATTTATGTAAAAACGGTACCTATAAATGGCTCTCATGGAATGTTTATCCGTTGGTAGAACAGCAAACCATGTATGTAGTCACCCGCGATATCACTGAACGAAAACAAGCAGAAGAGGAAATTCAGCGTAGCCGAGCGTTTATCCGTTTAGTGGTGGACTCCTTGCCTAATCTTATTTTTATCAAGGACGATTTTGGTCGCTTTATATTTGTCAATCAAGCCGTTGCTGATTTTTTGGGCTTCAGTATTGGTGAGTTGATTAATCGTGATAAACACACTCACCCTCTCGAACTAGAACAAATTAAGGAGTTACACTCCAAAGCAGAAGACGAAGTGATTGAACAGCAGCGTGAGGTTGCCATTGAAGAAACTTACGGCAATGCCAACGGTGAGCAGTGTTGTTTTCATATCATAAAAAAACCTTTTGTGCAAAGCGATGGTGAAGTCTTGGTGCTATCAGTTGGTGCAAACATCACGGAGCGCAAACGACATGAAGAAGCGCTAAGGCGTAGTGAGGCACGTTTCAAAGAAGCGGCTGCCGAACTTGAAACGATTTTAGATAATAGTCTCATTGGTATAGCATACATTAAAAACGGTGTCTTTATTCGAGTTAACAACAAGCTAGAATCTTTACTCTGCTATGACTCGGATGAATTATGTGGCTTACCTTTTCGCACTCTTTTTGCTTCGGAACAAAAATATCAGCAAATGGAGCAACGTGCTTCTCAACGCTTGTCACTCGGAAAAGAGTATGATGCTCAAAACGAAATTTGTACCAAAGGTGGCAACCTATTTTGGGCACGGATAGTAGGCAAAGCCGTTGATGCTAACGATTTAGACAAAGGTTCTATTTGGCTGATTGAAGACATTACGGTACAAAAAGACGCGGAACAAAATTTACGTTTAACCGCTACCGTATTTGAAACTTCTGCAAATGGTATTTTTGTGACGAATTCAGAAAATAGAATTGTGCGTATAAACCCCGCATTTAGCAAAATAACTGGCTACAGTGCCAATGATGTGTATGGCAAATCAACCCGTTATTTAGCCTCTGGGCAACATAATAAACAATATTATCAAGAAATGTGGGAGAGCATCAACAACACAGGACATTGGCAGGGCGAAATCTGGAATCGTAAAAAAACGGGCGAAATTTATGTGGCTTGGTTATCCATTTCCACTATTACTAATGAAAAGGGTAAACCGGTGCAGTATATGGCAATCTTGACAGATATTTCTCGCTTGCAAGAAGACATACAACAGGTTCGCTATCTCGCCAATTATGACTCTTTAACAAGATTGCCCAATCGTTTGTTATTTCATGATAACCTATTAAAAGCCAAAGCAAGGGCGACACCCCAACAAAGACTATTTTCTTTATTATTCATAGATTTAGATGGGTTTAAACCGATCAATGATCGTTTGGGACATGCTATTGGCGATCAACTT
>NBMI01000036.1 GCA_002085445.1 Candidatus Parabeggiatoa sp. nov. 2 | reverse complement strand
GTGCAGGGCAGTTATGCAAGCTGACCATAATGCAGCGGTTAATATTCTAGCAAGGTTATACGATAAGGAGTTACATCGTTGGCTTCCCCACTTGATGGTCAAGCAGATTTTGCTAGAGCGTTGCCGCCGACCGGCTGAGACAGCCCAGCCTGTGGTCTAGTTGCAGCTTCGGCTATCAACAGACAGTGAATTATCTTGATTCTTGAACTTATTTACCTACCACTTATTTACCTACCTTTTTGATTAGAGGTGAGCAAGTATAACTAAGAAAAAAGAAGCTGATAGTACTTTAGGAATAAACGGATTTTTTCTAGCCTGATCTCTAGTTTCCGTACAACTTCTTTTATAAATAAATTGTCATGATTTCGCCACCCCCTTTTCTTAAAATCCGTTTCGGAAAGCGTATCCGTTGTACTATGCCTTATCTCTGTGCAAACCTCCGAGTAATGCTATTACTCGGAGGTTTTCATTCTTTTAGAAATAAATCGTCATGATTTCGCCACCCCTTTTCTTAAAATCCGTTTCGGAAAGCGTATCCGTTGTACTATGCCTTATCTCTATGCAAACCTCGGAGGTTTTCAACTTCTTTAGGACTTACGCATTGACAGATGAAAATATTTATGATTTATTATTTTAAATACAAGGAATTAAAAATTTTGTTTTTGGGCAATTTTCATCAATTTAGCCATTGGTAAAATATTCATAACTCATTGACATTAATAGTGAATACAAAAATTTTAGTTTGTCAATGCGTAAGTTCTATTCTTTTAGGAATAAACGGATTTTTTCTCTAATTATCTCTATGCAAACCTCCGAGGTTTTCATTCCCTAATGTTTAACTAAACTCGGCATTGGCATGTCAGTGAGGATGTCGTCTAAGTCGGAAAGGCGGCTGTAAAGCACCTCAAAACCCGGCCGCCAACCGTTTTGTGGCAACGCGTCGCTACTCACCGGTTGCAATCTCAGCATCAATTCCTCTTGATAACGCTGCTGTGCTTCAAAAATTTGTTGGGCTGTCAAACTCTTGTTTGAAAATTTCATGATACTTATCACTCCTTAGAAAGAATAGTCGTTACTACTCAGCCTTAGGAGCATATTTTAAAAGTCCAAGAATCAATCACCTATAAAATAGTGTATTGCTTATAAAACAATGAGTTAAGTTGATTTTAAAACACGCTCTAAGATAAATCTCAAGGCTGAAAGCTAAAGGCGACTAGAGCCGCCTGTCCGAATTAGCAGGCTTTAGTCTGCTTAAGCTTTTAGCCATGAGCTTTAGCGCTTGGCTGCGACTAGAGCCGCCTGTCCGAATTAGCAGGCTTTAGCCTGCTTAAGCTTTTAGCCATGAGCTTTAGCGCTTGGCTAATTCTTGGCTAACGAAAGGCTGAGTAGTCACGAATAGTTATTTATAATAAACCTTGGTTTATTTTCACTTGATGACGATAGCCATTAATGTGGACAGCATAATGGCATCTCAATTCCAGCAATAAATATACCTGTTCTTATCAGTGAACAGTGATCAGTGAACAGTGATCAGTGACTTTGCACGGCTAATACCAATTTTTAGTTGAAATTCATGTTATGGTTTTCTGTCTTATGGCGTAAGTTGTGACTTATGGTGCCTATTTATAAAATGTATTTCAATCCTTTCATTGGTATAAAAACTGAAACGAAGTCATTCGCTGTGCGAGATCACCAAAAACGCCTCTCCCAACAGCCTCTCCAGAAGGGACTTGCCACGCGCTCTTATTTTTCTCTTGAGCTACTCTATGCACATATATGATTTTTATATATTTACGCGCTTTTGGTGGGCAAGCGGTACGATTTTTGGTAGTTTTTAAGTTTTGCAGTCCGCTTGCCCACCCTACTGATCATTGATAACTGAAAAACGGAATGTTTCACTTTACCACGCTCCCACCCCTAAGTCTCTACATCCATATCCCTTGGTGTGTCCGCAAGTGTCCTTACTGCGATTTTAATTCGCATCAAATACGTGGCGACATCCCAGAAAATGATTATGTTGCCGCTTTACTTGCCGACTTAGAGCAAGACTTGCCTAGAGTCTGGGGGCGCATTGTCCGCAGTATTTTCATCGGCGGTGGCACACCCAGCGTGTTGTCACCGGAGGCTATTTATAATTTATTGTCGGGTATACGGGCGCGACTCTCCGTCACAGCAGATGCCGAGATTACTTTAGAAGCCAATCCGGGCACGGTAGACAGCGCACGTTTTCAAGGATTTCGTGAGGCCGGTATTAATCGCTTATCGTTGGGCATACAAAGTTTTAATGACACGGCCCTACAACGTTTAGGCCGCATTCATGGACGCATTGAGGCGATATTAACCTCCGAAGCGGCCCTACAAGCGGGATTTAACAATATCAATTTGGACTTAATGTTTGGTTTGCCGACGCAAACCGTCGATGCCGCGCTAGAAGATTTACGCACGGCTATCGCATTTCAGCCTTCCCATCTTTCTTGGTATCAATTGACGATTGAACCCAATACCCGCTTTTATCATCAGCCGCCACGCTTACCCGACGATGATTTAGTCTGGGAAATACAGACAGCAGGGCAAACCTATTTAGCCGAACAAGGCTATCCTCAATATGAAATCTCTGCCTACGCAAAACCTGGGTATTGGTGTCAGCATAATCTGAATTATTGGAAATTTGGCGATTACTTGGGCATAGGTGCCGGCGCACACGGCAAAATCAGTGATGCCGCCCTTGGCACAATTACTCGCTTATCCAAGCAACCTCATCCGCACGCCTATCTACAGTCGGCCCATAGCACTGCCGTGATAGCCAATTGCACAACGCTCACGGTTGAACAGGTGAGTCTGGAATTTATGATGAATGCTTTGCGTTTATTTGAAGGCTTTACGAATCAAGAACTTACAGAAAATACCGGCCTCAGTATGGCTAGGATAGAAAAACCGGTGCTTGAGGCCTGTGCGCGAGGGTGGTTAGTCAAAGAATTTTTGCCCGACTCAACTGAAAAAGAGTTTTTGGCAGTGCAGCGCATTCGCGCTACTGATACTGGGATGCGTTTTTTGAATGACGTGTTGGATTTGTTTGTGTGAGCCACAAGAGGTTTTTAAAACCCTGCAAGTCTTTAATTCGCCTTTAAGTACCCATGCAAATTTTTTCTAGGAGCGATGCAAAAACTTTAGCCGAAATAACTGTTTTTGTTAGGTTTATGTTTTTTAAAATACCTGCGCTTGGACTGAGCAAAAAAAAATTTTGCAAAAGGCTTGCTTTTTTTTCCCAACCTCTTTAGAATACGCATCCTCTTTTCACGGGCCGTTAGCTCAGTTGGTAGAGCATCGGACTTTTAATCCGGTTGTCGTGCGTTCGATTCGCACACGGCCCACAACCATTATAATACGCATCCGCTTTTCATGGGCCGTTAGCTCAGTTGGTAGAGCATCGGACTTTTAATCCGGTTGTCGTGCGTTCGATTCGCACACGGCCCACAACCACTATTACTATTCTCACTGCATACACACGCCAGTCACACAACATGCCAGTGTTGACCAACTCTCCTCTCTTTTCCCTCAAATTCAATCCCACGTCCGCCCAAAAAATGGGTAATGGTAATGATGGCTCCAACTAATCCTTCTTCATCCCATACCAATTACCAATTCCCATTTCCTTCTCGATCCATTTTCTTTCTTAGCATTTCCCAATTCCCAATTCTCCCACAATAATTTGGTTTGTTCTTTGTTTTAAAGCTTAAAAAAATAGCCCATAACAATGATCATTGATTAGAAAAAATGTCCGGTACACAGATATATTGTACTGAAAAAGATTCGTATAAGATAAATCTTTGTAGCGGAGAATTTATTTAAGTCATTGATTGTGGAAAACATTGATGGTCATTTCGACCAAAGACTTGAGGTTTCTGTTGAAAGCCCGGTTTTAAAATTGATTTGGTCAGCTTTCATCAAAAAACCAATGTTTTGTCGAACTGGCGGTTTTTTTTGAGGGCCATGTTGTGAAATTGTTGGCTGCCAAATTAACTTTAGCCGATAATTATTTAGTCCCCTTTAGGGGACTTAAGCTTTCAGACAACTGCTTTAGCTGTTGGCTGCCAAATTATTTTCTGACAATCTATAAGTGATTTTATAAGGTCGTACTCAGGTAAATCAAGATAAAAAAATAAGTTACAATAATCTTAGAAACGAACCATTGCCGGCCTTGGAGAAACAAAAAAATGTTGACCGAAGAACAACCGCCACCGCTCGTGCTAATCGTTGATGATGACATGTTTATGCGTGGTATGTTGAAAAACCTTCTCGAAAGACAGGGCTATCGCGTTGTGGTGGCAGCAGAGGGCGCGAAAGCAGTAGAAGAATTTCAACGCTCTCGGCCCGATTTAGTCTTAATGGATGCAGTGATGCCCGTCATGGATGGCTTTATGGCTTGTGCCGAATTAAAAAAATTAAAACTAGGTGCAGACGTGCCCGTCATTATGATCACCTCACTGGATGATGAAGCTTCGGTAGACAAAGCTTTTGAAGTTGGGGCGGTGGAATATATCACTAAACCGATACATTGGGCCGTGTTGCGTCACCGTGTAGAGGTTATTTTACAGGCACGGCGTACCGGGGCTGCTTTACGCCAAAGCGAAGCCCGCTTTCGTGGTATTTTTGAGCAAGCGGCAATGGGCATTGCCATAGTCGGTATGGACGGGCAACTGATTCACAGTAATCCCGCAACACAAAAAATGCTAGGGCTTTCTGAGGAGAATTTGCGCGGAAAATTGTTCCATCAATTTTTCCAGCCTTGTGATACAACGGTGGAAAAAGAATTTCACCAACAACTGTTAAACGGTTTCCGCCGTCATTATCAGATGGAAAAATACTTTTTCCGCCAAAATACGCCGAGGTTGTGGGCGCGTCTGACGACTTCGTTGGTGAGAGATACCAACGGCGCACCGCAGTTCTCTATTCAGATGATTGAAGATATCACTGAACGCAAACGCGCCGAAGCTTCGCTCCGTCTCGCTGCTAAAGTATTTGAAACCACCTCAGACAGCGTCATCATTACTGATGCACAAGGAAATATCGTCGATGTTAATCAAGCCTTTTTGCTCACCACTGGCTATAGCTATAAAGAAGTCTTGGACAAAAACCCGCGTTTTTTGCAATCAGGACATCATGATAAAGCTTTTTTTGAACAAATGTGGTCAACGGTGCGTGAAACGGGACGTTGGTGCAGTGAAATTTGGAACCGCCGCAAGGATGGAGAAATTTATTCGTTGTGGATGTCGATAAGCGCGATACGGGGTGAACATAATGAAGTGACTCATTATGTCGCGGTGTATTCAGACATCAATGCCCTCAAAAAAGATGAGCAACGTATGCGCAGGTTAACTCATTATGATGCTCTAACCGAATTACCCAATAAATTATTATTCCACGAATACTTAATTCGCGCTTGTCGTCAAGAAGAACGTTTGGCTTTGCTTATTGTGGATTTAGATGATTTTAAACAGATTAATGAGAATTATGGTTTTGACATTGGCGATAAAGTGCTTAAAGTTATTGCACAACGCTTCAGGCAGTGTATCCGTGAGGGCGATAGTGTGTCGCGCTTGGATAGCGATGAATTTGGTATTATTTTATCTCCTATACACCAAGATTATGATGTCCGCGTGATTAGTGACAAAATTTTTGCCAGTGTGACTCAGCCGGTGTTACTGGATGGGCAAGCGCCCCAAGTGGATTGCAATATTGGTATTTGTTTTTATCCTAACGAAGAAACAGCTTCTCAGGATAAGAGCGTAGAAATGCTCATCCAATCTGCGGATATGGCAGTGTGTGTCTTGCCAAAGAAGCCGGCAAAAATACTTACCATATGGGTTAAAAGCAACGACAGGGATTAGCTACGCTGAACTCCGTTTCGTTATAATAACGGATTGAAAAAAAACGCAACGCTTTTATAAAACGAAAAAATGCTGCGAATTAAGGGTTAAATTGAATCTTATAAATTAAAATTCTTCAACACAGAGACACGGAGTTACACAGAGTTTCACAGAGAAATGTGAAAGCTTTATAACTCTGTGAGACTCTGTGGTACTCTGTGAACTCCGTGTTGAAAAATTGTTAACTATCGGCCTGTAGTTGTTGCTTTTATATGTACTACCAGTTAATCTCCTTAATACCGGCAAAACCTTCCGCCATCCAAGCCTTCGTTGGTGTCAGTGCCATTCCTTCCTGACTATAGGAACACGTCTCAAGGTGTTTAAGCAACTTCGGCTCTTGTTCAGGCACCAACTGGTAAATATCGCAGCCGCCTTGATAAAGAGGCATACTTGCCACAGGTGAATACCAACCGTTTGAAGCCACTAAGACGATCTCTTTTGAAGCAGCACGCAGATTTTGATAACCGGCCAATGTCCAACTACCGTCATCTACAAACCCTTGTTCTACTTTCAGTCTCAGCAATTGTGTCGTCGGTTCAACCGGCTCAGGTTCAATCGGCGGTTCTGTCGGTATCGGTTCAATCGGCTTATCCGCTTTATCACCCGGCGATTCATCCGTCTGCGAGTCACCCGCCTTGTCTTCAGCCACCGGCTCTCCAAAATACACAGGGCTTGGCCGATATCTGTCCGCCATTTCACACTTCACATACAAGGCCTCGTCGGCCCACATCAGTTGAGAATAACTCCGACAGCGGAGTGTATGACTGTGAAGCAATTTGGCATTACCCGCGCCCTGCAATGCCAATAAATTCAGGCGTAATTGCCCATCTTCATTGGATTCCTGCGTGATTAATTCGCCATTAGCCGTGAATGCCACCGGGTTGCCGGGAATGGAACGAGTGGGCGCTTCGTTTGGCTTATCAACTTTCAAATTCCAACTGCGTAAGAGCCATTCTGCGGGCTGCCAATACTCCTTTTCAGGTTCAGGGAGGAGCAAATGTGCTGTCTGATCGCGCACCGCCGGCTTAAAAGGCCGTTGTTCCGCAATATAAAACCAACCATCATGCACCATAGGTTGGCTACGACGATAATACCGGATGTCTGGGGCAATGAGTGTGTCCACCGCGGGTGCCTCAGATGTTCCTTTCGGTGGTTCTTTTTCAAGAACCTGTGCCGGACGCAACTTGCCTGTCTTCACATCTAACACTTGCACCGCTAACGACGGATAGGTGTTATAAAAAACAGCCCAATCGTTATCCATTTCTACCCTGTTATAGCCTCTGGGCAAACTCCAACGCTCTGCTGGCGTTTCCACATCCTCTGTCGTATAGCGGTAGAAACGGTGATAGCCTTTGTTGCCGGTGGCAGCCGCCCATAAATGGCCGTCTTGCAATTCAAGCCAAGCCAAATTGCTGGCTAATTCCAATTCGCCTAGCAGCTTTGGTTTGCCATTGCCCCAGCGCAGTGTCTGCAAGGCTTGATCGCCCAAAGCCGCTAACACATCTGGCGCAAGAGAAACGCTGCGTTGAATTTCAACTGAACTGTCCAAACGGCCGGCATCTTCAACTTTGTCGTTTGCCAACGACACGATTTGTAAATGACTTCCGGCTGACGTTTCCCAAGAATTAATTGGCAAAGCCGCAAAAGCCTCGGTCCAATTTAACAGCAAAGCCCGCTCATCATCTATCGCCGGTGACGAAGTTGATCTGACTTCACCCGCAAATGGCGTTAAGCGATTGATTAAAGTCGGATTAGTCGGGTCTGCCACATTAAACAACGACATAGCCACGCGCCGCACCCAGCGATTTTTCTCATTCTCTAGCGGTTGATCATCATAGCCGACGGCAAATAAGCGATCCTCGTGGAAAAACATTTTTTCTGACCAACCCGGCACATGCAATTCACCGAGTATTTCCGGTTGGGCGGGATTGCTCAAGCCAATAACCCATAATGGATCTTTGCGCTCAAATGTCACCACAAAAGCGCGATCATCCACAAATCGAGTGGCAAACAACGCCTCACCGGGCGCAATTTTATCGATTTTCCCAACTAAAGCCATTTCTGGCGAAGCCAAATTGTAAATTGCCAAAGTGCTGCCGGCTTCACGATTTTTCGGGCCGTACACCACGCGCAATTGTTGATCTTTCACGCTCAAATGAAATTCCGAAGGCACTTGTCCCGGCACTTTCAACATGGGCAACTCCACCAACGGATCATCTTGTGATAAATCAATGACTTGAATTTGCGTCGTTTGCCACTTTTCTTCCTCTGGGTTATGGTTAGCCATCACCAAGTGGTTTGAAAAAATAGCTATTGCGGGAGAATAACCGGGCAACGACGTTTTGTCGATTTCCTCCAATTGGCCCGCGTTAAAGCGTAACGCTTTGATATTAATAACAGTGTGGTTAAAACACCACACACACTCAACCTTCTCAGTCTGTTCTATTGGCACAGATTCTTGCGTCACCGTGTAGATCACATCATTACGCCGCCGTGACTCAATAAAGTGCCCCGACAAAGTCATATCCTGCACAGTGGTTAAGGTGCCATCCGCGCCTTGACGCAAAACCGTTAACTGCGTACCGTCTTCAGCCACATAATTGGTTTGCAACAGCACATAATAGTCGTCCAGCACGTAAAGTTCACGGGGATTGCCAGACAGGGCCGTCCATCCTGTCAACCGCGGATTTGATAAATCCGCAACATCAATCACTTGAAAGCGTTTGGCTTGTCCATTAGCATAAAGCAGTTTATTATCGACGAGTCTGAAAATATCGGGTTTTTCGGTCACTGGAGCGCCGGTGCCGCTAGTGTCGCTTTCGGGTGCCGCCTCTACTTTAGGGGCCGTCGGCCCGCCCGAAAACGGCGTGGGCGCATAAGTGGCGCCATCGGCAAGAGAGTAATTAGCACCACTGTCACGCGGCAGGAAAAATTGTTGCCCCGGCAAACGCGCCCAACTGGCAGACAAGCTCAATGGCAATAATGACGCGGCTTGCCAAGAACCCGTATTAAGCGGACTCTGTCCGGCGGGAATAGCCACCAATGCCAAAAAACACCGATGTAACTCAGGACAAGACTTGTCCTCAAACTCAATGGTGTACGAGTCAAGCACGGGCAAATTAATCGCCGCATCTAACACCGGCTTCAATCCAGATTTCCAGCCCCGCTCCCGCTCATCAAATCTCCACGACAAAAATTGCTCGTCGGCTTGCGGGGCATCTAAGTCAACCCAAACCAAATACACAACCACTTGGGGCCGTTCAACATCATTATTGACGACGATCTCCGATACCGACGTATCGCTGTGTCGCAAGCCAACCTCCCAATCAGCAAAAGCCGGCAGACTAAACAACGTTATAATTAATCCCCATAACAGGGGGCGTATGAGTTGCATAATAAATCTCCTTAAATGAATTTATGTACTTGCCCTAAAGCATAGTTATTAAATTTGAGTTTGTCATCCCTTACCACCCAGAAATCCGATTTTTCAAAAAAATCGGATTTCTTTGACCACCTACAATTCACAATTTCAGGCAAAAGTTTCGCGGAGCGAAACTTTTGCCTGAAACACAATTCACAGTTCACAATTCACCATTCACCATTACCCACCTATAAAATATAACCGCACTGCTCTAAATTTTTTTGAGGCTATAATCAAATGATAACGAAGAAGACGCAAAAAAGGTTGCAACGGACTAAGGAACTATCAGAAGAAGCCGTCGTTGAATATCTACAACAACATCCTGACTTTTTTACCCATCACGAAGACTTGTTAGCCGACATGAAAATTCCCCACGCCACCAACGACGCGGTATCATTGGTGGAGCGGAAACTGGCGATATTGCGCCAAGAAAATCAGCAAATGCAGCGCAAATTGGAATATTTAGTCTCCGTTGCTCAAGAAAATGAACAACTGAATCAGCGTGTCCAACGCCTGGTTGCCGTTTTAACGAATGTCACGAGCATAGATGAATTTTTTCATACCTTGTACAGCACCTTATGCAATGAATTCAACACCGATACGGTGGTAGTGCGCTGGTTTGAACCGCTTAGCCCTACCCATGCCGAGCGTCAAGAATTTGTGGAATACGACGCGCAGGTATTCACCTTATTTGAACATTTGTTGGAAAACAACGAACCTATTTGTGGGACAATCTCGGAGGAACAAGTGGAATTTCTATTTCCTAACAGTCAAATTGCCTCCGCAGTGCTGATTCCATTAGGCACACCCAAACCGCAAGGACTGTTAGCGATGGGCAGCCACGATGTTGAACGTTTTCATGCCGACATGGGCACCGACTTTCTCAAATACTTAGGCAATTTGGTCAGCCATTTACTGAAAACGTGGTTGCAGTGATCAGTCATCAGTTATCAGTTATCAGTTATAAGTTATAAGTTATCAGTTATTTATCTTAGCAGTCTCCGGAGTCCAAGATTTATCTTGGCAGCCGTCTTCCGTAGATAGTTCTGGTTTGGGGGCCATAAAACGTTTTGAATGTTGTCAAATTAAAGTATGGCCCCACAACCTTGCCGACCGATCGTTTGTAGTAGGCGATTTATCGCCTTAAAGTTTATAGTTTATAGTTTATAGTTTGTAGTAGGCGATTTATCGCCTTAAAGTTTATAGTTTATAGTTTGTAGTAGGCGATTTATCGCCTCAAAGTACAACACAACGGATTAGCGAACTAAACGGATTGTTCTGAAATTTTCAAAGAGAATACCTCAATGATCGATTGGCATCATTTGTTTGAATGGACTTTAGTGGATTATTTTACCGGATCCAATTATCGGGTAGATTTAGAAAAAGACATCTCCGTCAAACCACAACGATTAGATGTGCTCCTTATCGAAAAATCCACCGGTACTCTACTCACAGAAGTGCCCGATGGCTTGGAGAATTTGTCTCGGCACAACCTGTTAACCTATAAATCCTTGCGAGAAACGCTGGATACGTTGGTTATCTACGAATTGGTGTCCTATTATGTCAATTATAGAAAACTCCTAGATCATAAAAAGTGGGACGAATTACCCAACTCTGAGTTTCAACTCTATGCGGTGACTACCCGTTATCCGCGAAAATTCAGCAAGGAGTTTGAAACACAGCTTGAAAAACAAAAGGCTGGTGTGTATGATTTAAAACATGGAAATCATACCATTCGAGTCATTGTTCTGAGTGAAATCCAGAAAACGCCGAAAAATGCCGTCTGGCAATTGTTCAGTAGCCAAGCAAAGGGCTTTGACTTTGGTAGCGAACACTATCAATGGCGTTATCCACCAGCCATCGCGCTACTCAATCCCTTATTCAAACTCTATCGACAGGAGGGCATTAATATGTCTTACACCATAGAACAAGCGTACCGAGAATGTGTGAGAGACACTCTGGAGTCCTTACCCCCTGAAGAGCGACTCCGGGGAATGCCTCTGCCAGAGATCATCAACTACTTTTCACCGGCTGAGGTGATTAAACAGTTGTCACCAGCTGAGGTGGTTAAACAGTTGTCACTTGACGACATATTTCAACAGTTTTCCAAAGAAGAAATCGAAGAACATCTTGCCAAGCTGAAGCAATAACCAGTCCTCTTGGGGGAGTCCAAGATTTATCTTGGCAGTCGTCTTCCGCATATTCTACCATTCTGGTTTGGGGGCCATAAAACGTTTTGAATGTTGTCAAATTAAAATATGGCCCCACAACCTTGCCGACCGATCGTTTGTAGTAGGCGATTTATCGCCTTAAAGTTTATAGTTTGTAGTAGGCGATTTATCGCCTTAAAGTATATAGTTTGTAGTTTATAGTTTGTAGTAGGCGATTTATCGCCTTAAAGTTTATAGTTTGTAGTTTATAGTTTGTAGTAGGCGATTTATCGCCTTAAAGTTTATAGTTTGTAGTAGGCGATTTATCGCCTTAAAGTATAATACAACGGATTAGCGATTTACCGGCTCAAGTAATTAAAAATGTAACATTATTAATATCGCCCCGTTGGGGCTTGCCTGGGGCTAAGCCTAGGCTTTATTAATGCGAATTAAGGGTTAAATTGAATCTTGTAAAAACCTCTTCATTGAAAGTTATTTTATAAGTCTTTGTTCATTATACATTTTTAAATTTTTAGTCTTAATTCGCATATAGAGCCGATATGCTGAATAAGGTAAAACAATGAATGATACTCCCAAAGAAGTGCAAGATTTATTTCGTACCTTGTTAATGCAACGCTCCGGTGAAGAACGATTAAAAATGGGATGCGATATGTTTTCTACCTCACGAGCATTAATACGCTCAAGCCTTGATGGAAAAGGATTAGACGAAACTGAAATGGCGGTGCAAATCTTTCTTCGTACCTATCGCAACGATTTTCCTCCAGAAACATTAACCAAAATAACAGACTGGATAAGAGCTTCCCGAAACAAGTATTGAAACTACAAGGATTACTTATAAGAAAGGATTTTTGCTTGGCTTAAATAATTTCAAAACAATAAGCCAACAGCTAAAGCAGTTGTCTAAAAGCTCAAGTACCCTAAAGGGCACTCAAGAGGATTAGTAGGCGGCGATTTATCGCCTTTAATTAATTAAGTTTGTAGTAGGCGATTTATCGCCTTAAAGATTGTAGAATTACGCGGATAAACGAATTATTAATCAAACTGAGTACAACGAATTACGCGGATAAGCGAATTGGGAGTCGCGTAGGTAGTACAACGAATTACGCGGATAAGCGAATTATTAATCAAACTGAGTACAACGAATTAAACGGAGTACAACGAATTACGCGGATAAACGAATTATTAATTAAACGGAGTACAACTAATTACGCGGATAAACGAATTATTAATTAAACGGAGTACAACGAATTACGCGGATAAGCGAATTGGTAGTCGCGTAGGTAGTACAACGGATGACGTGGATGAACGGATTATTAATCAAACTGAGTACAACTAATTAAACTGAGTACAACGAATTACGCGGATAAACGAATTATTAATCAAACTGAGTACAACGAATTACGCGGATAAACGAATTATTAATTAAACGGAGTACAACGAATTACGCGGATAAACGAATTGGTAGTCGCGTAGGTAGTACCGGAGTCCAAGATTTCTCTTGGGAGTCGCGTAGGTAGTACAACGAATTACGCGGATAAACGAATTGGTAATTGCGTAGGTAGTACTGGAGTCCAAGATTTCTCTTGGGAGTCGCGTAGGTAGTACAACGGATGACGGGCCGATAAACGGATTGGTAGATTGCCAAACTAAAGTTTGGACTCCGGAGTTTGGACACCGGCGTTTGAAGACTACCTCTTAGGTGGATTCTCTTGACGACGAAATATAGTAGTACAAAGAATCCGATAACGTAAGCCATAACTATCCGCATGTTTAGCATGGCCTATCCAACTCTGAATGCTAGGCTTGGCATCTAGCCAATTTATTTTTCCCAACGCATAAGCTTTAGCCAAACCACGTAGTTTGCGATAAAAACGATGTCCATTCTGGTTACGCAACAGGCGTTTGCGCGGAAAGACAAAATATCCCAAAACATCGACACCTCGGCAAGTTAGAATAACTACCAAATCACACTAATTTGTTGCCAATCGTGGATTTTTTGATCCTTGGTCACTAACGGAATGTTGTGCGTTAAACAAGTGGCTACCAGAAAACGATCAGCCGGGTCACCATGAAAATCTTTTAAACTGGCAGCAAGAACGGCCGTTTTTGGTTCAAAAGGGACTAAGGTGACTTTAGGGCGTTGCAAAGCTAAGTCTACCCATTCTGCTACATCTCGATTAAAACCAATACGCCCTTTTTCGACTAGCATTGCAACTTCCCAACAAGAGATGATATGTACGCCCAAACGGTCAGCTTGTGCAATGGCTTGTGCTGCTTGCTTTGATAAGTGCATTGATTCTGTTACCCACCAAATCCACGCATGAGTGTCTAGCAAAATCATTGATTAACCTCCCAAGTATCGCCAATTGGTGCAACTATATCTGTTTCAAACACAATACTGTTTTTTAAGGGATTATCTTTCACCTTGTTGATGGGTTCAGGAAAACAGGGCGAAATACGCACAACCGGCTGTTCTTGTAGAGTAATCACGATAGGTTCACGTAATGTGATCACCTCTTGTAGTAGGGTGGAATAAGCACGTTGAAATTCGTTCATGTTTATCATTTTCATAGCCCAACTCCTATTGTTTGTAGTAGGCTTGTAATCGTTTGGGGGCCAAGTCATATCCAAAGCTTCCGCTTGTAGGTAGTACAACGAATTACGCGGATAAGCGAATTGGTAATTGCGTAGGTAGTACCGGAGTCCAAGATTTATCTTGGGAGTCGCGTAGGTAGTACCGGAGTCCAAGATTTATCTTGGGAGTCGCGTGGGTAGTACAACGGATGACGTGGATGAACGGATTATTAATCAAACTGAGTACAACGAATTAAACTGAGTACAACGAATTACGCGGATAAGCGAATTATTAATCAAACTGAGTACAACTAATTAAACTGAGTACAACGAATTACGCGGATAAACGAATTATTAATCATTAATCATTAATCATTAATTATTATTGAAAAAATAGGGCCCGCACCCGTGCGGGAAAAAAAACGGAGTACAACGAATTACGCGGATAAACGAATTATTAATTATTAATCATTAATCATTAATCATTATTGAAAAAATCAGGCCCGTGCTCCGCACGGGCAAAAAAAACGGAGTACAACGAATTACGCGGATAAACGAATTATTAATCATTAATCATTAATCATTATTGAAAAAATCCGGCCCGTGCTCCGCACGGGCAAAAAAACCAAAAACCAAAAACCTCAAAAAAAACCTCAAAAAACCAAAACCCCAAAATCTAAAAGCCGCCAAAGCTAAAAAGCCCAAATCCAAAAGCTAAAGTAGCCTGGCGAGGCGCAACCCCACGTAGTAGTTGCGGTCGTCATGCGAGTTCCTGCCACGGGACGCCGCCCGCACGAACCCCGGCAAGTAGTACCACGCACCGCCGCGGAGCGCCCAAAGGCTGCCGCTTTTCCGACCAGCACATCTATTTTCTTCACCATTATAGTTGTCTTCGTACTTAGAGCATGTCCATTCCCAGACATTGCCCAACATATCGAACAAATCAAACGCGTTAGGTTTAAAACGGCCCACCGGTGCTGTTTGTGCGTAACCGTCCGTGCAATTGTGATGAGTCCATGAAAAACCTTGATTTTTTTGCTTTGAGGTGTTGTCATGAACATTCGCATAACGACACGCATCATTTGGATCATTTCCCCAATAACGCGACGTTGTTGTGCCAGCACGAGCGGCATATTCCCACTGAGCCTCGGTTGGCAAGCGATAGGTGTGCCCAGTTTGCTGACTTAACCATTTGGCATAAGCAGTGGCATCATTCCAGCTAACACACACGACTGGATGAGTATTGGTTTGAGAAAAGCCTAAATTACGCCAGTTCTTTCCAGAATTACCACCTACCCAAGTATAACAACTCCCTTTCTTTTCAGCGTCTGTTTTGTATCCAGTCGCGTTCACAAACTGCCGAAACTCACCCACCGTCACCTCATAGCGGCCCATCGCAAAACGCGCCACTGACACCGAATGGACTGGCTTTTCATCAGAATCTCCGCCGCCCTGAATATCACCCATTCGGAACGAACCGCCCTTAATCCGTATCATTTCTGGGCCTAAACTACCGTCTTTTAGGCGATCACGGAAAACTTTCTTGGAACCTGTGGGCGTGATTGGTGTAGAGTCTCTTTCTCGTTGACGAGCCAGACGCTCTTTTTCGGCTTGCAATCTCGCCTTTTCCTTTTTTATGGCTTTCTTTTCACCCGCTAAACGGTCTCGCTCGGCCTGAAGTTCGGCCTGTTGACGCTGAAGTTTTTCCTTTTCCTTGGCTAAACGTTGTTGTTCTGCCAAGTCGTTGACAGCGACTTGCTGATTGAAATAAAACGCCTCATTTAATTCGTCATAATAGCCGGGTGATTGAATTCCGTTGGTTTCTTTATGGACAGCCCGACGCACGTTTCTGAGGATATCATTCAGAGATAACTGCGGTTTTTCCATCCACGCAATCAGGTGCTTGACATAAGGACTATTGCGCCCGCTGCCATTCATTGCCACGCCGCCAGGACTCGCGGCATAAGCAATCAAAGCGCCCGGCACAGTTGGCATCGTGGTTAACCCCGGCGGAATCATATCTCCTTTAAACCCACTTTTAAACGGTGCATTACGGCAAGCATCTAAAATAATCAGATTGACTTCATTACCGGCCGCTTTCATACTCGCCAACACAAAACCGGCCGCGACGGCCTTATAACGCAATTGATCCGCCGCACGGAGTACTCGTGAAGCACCGACTGGAATCAGATAATTTTCTCCTTCATGTTGGACGCCATGCCCAGAGAAATAAAACAACCCTACACCCTTGTTATTACGCAATTTTTCCATAAAGAGGTTAATCACCGTTTCCATCTTTTATTGATTCAGATTGCTGCGATGAATGACGTCAAAATCTAAACCACGCAAAGCCTTAGCCAAATCTTCGGCATCATTCACCGGATTGCTTAAAAAACTGTTCCCGGCATAGGCCGAATTACCAATCACTAACGCCAAACGTTTTTGAGACGACAGATCGGGCACAACGTCCGGGGTTGTGAGCGTCTCAGCGGACTGTGGGCCCTTGGTAGCGGTTTCTTGTTGTCCCTCCGGTGAATTACAAGCGGCTAATAAAATAACCGCGCTGATAAGGATTTTTTTCAATAACATGGTTAATTTCTCCGAACCTGTCATGTTTATACAGATAGAAAGGAATGCGCAGTTTATCACAAAATTTCTCCAGTATGGCCCTATAAAACTGAGTACAACGAATTACGCGGATAAACGAATTGGTAGTTGCGTAGGTAGTACCGGAGTCCAAGATTTATCTTGGCAGTCCTCCTCCGAATTACGCGGATAAACGAATTGGTAGTTGCGTAGGTAGTACCGGAGTCCAAGATTTATCTTGGGAGTCGCGTAGGTAGTACCGGAGTCCAAGATTTATCTTGGTAGTCGTCCTCCGTATATTCTACCGTTCTGGTTTGGGGGCCATAAAACGTTTTGAATGTTGTCAAATTAAAGTATGGCCCTATAATTTTGCCGACCGATCGTTTGGAGTCCTGCCAAACTCAAGTTTGGACGCCTTGCCAATCGTTGAGAATGATCTCTTTAAGGCGAGCAATCGCTGATGACGAACCGGCCCACTATAGGCGAACGCTCGCCAATGAGAAATCTTGGTAGGACTCATCAATAACTCTTGAGCCTGTGCTTCGCTTTCATTGTTATGCATAAGTCTTTTGGATACGAAGGCGAGAAAACGGAAATTTTAACGGTTTCAGGCGATAAATCGCCTACTACAAACAAAAAATTGAAAGCAGTGCAGGAGAGCGGAAGTTTCCATACCACCCAGAAAGTGCCCAAGAAATCCGATTTTTGGGACTTAACTCGGGTTTCTAAAACCATAATATATCTTATAAAATCAATAAATTATAAAAAATGTTGATTGAAAGTGATTTTATAAATCTTTGTTCATTCTACATTTTTCATTTTTCATTTTTCATTCGCATTAGATGTTTGGCTCAATGCCGAGCGCCCTTAACTGAGCCGCTAATTGTTCTGCCTTCTTTTTTTCTTGTTCAGCCCTCGTTTGTTCTTGGTCGGCCCTCATTTTTTCTTGCTCGGCCCTCGTTTTTTCTTGCTCGGTTTTCAGTTTTTCTTGCTCGATCTGTTGTTGTTGCTTTTCAACTGGTGTCGGTATCCACTTGCCGTCAGCATCATACCAGCGTAACCATTTGCGTTCTACGCCATGATAGACATCCTCCCAAAGGCCCAAACCTAATTTGATTTCGGGCATCCATAAGCGTTTGTCTGGCAATGTTAATTCGCGATAGCGCCCGTTTGTGAGTTGAAACGCCCGAAATTTATCTGGATCACGAGCAAATATAATATAGTAAGGAATTTGTAAAATCTGCTCGTACACTTGCCACTTGGTTGGTGGTTGATTGATTTCTCGTAGCGTCTGGCCTAAATCTTCTTTTTCCGTGCAGCTCATCCGCATTTCGCGTTGGTTATAGAATCGAGGTACATCCACCGCCGCAAACCAATCGGGGCGTTTATACCATTTAGGGTGGTGTACGTCGTAATATAAATATAAGTCCGATGCCATAAAAACTCGCTCAGGCGGATAATCGGGTGGACAAAAAGTTTCGCGCAAGAATTGTGGTTGGTAATAATGAAATTCGTCTGGCAAACCTTCCTCCTGATTTTCGCTGGGTAAATCATACATGGTGGGTAAAGCCTCTTTGGGCGGCAGCGGCGCGGTTTGAGGCTTATCAGTTTTTTTTAAGATGAGATTAGTAGGCATGATTAGGATTCCTAGTGAAAATGTTATAATACTCAACATTCTCTCTCTCCTTCTCTAGCTCTTCTAATTTTCATGCCTAAATTGTTTGAGAGAGTCCTCGAAACCAAGTTTGTTATGAAACTTACTTGGTTTCTTTTAACTTACGAACTTTTGTCCGACATTGAGACTCTACGGAACTCCCGGATAAATCCGTAAAAATGACAGGTTGAAACGGGTTAGATAATTATAGCAAAATTATCGACTTATGATTAATTTGAGTCTGACTTATTGTGGTGGTTTAGGTTTGGTGATGAGTACTTAGGATGACGGGCCGATAAACGGATTATTAATCAAACTGAGTACAACGGATTAAACTGAGTACAACGAATTACGCGGATAAACGAATTCTTAATCAAACTGATAGCGTAGGTAGTACTGGAGTCCAAGATTTATCTTGGGAGTAGTCGCGTAGGTAGTACCGGAGTCCAAGATTTATCTTGGCAGGACTCCAAGATTTATCTTGGGAGTCGTCCGGAGTCCAAGATTTATCTTGGCAGGACTCCAAGATTTATCTTGACTGCCAAACTAAAGTTTGGACTCCGGAGTCCAAGATTTATCTTGGGAACCGCGCAGGTAGTACAACGGATGAGAATTACGCGGATAAACGAATTGGTAGTTGCGTAGGTAGTACCGGAGTCCAAGATTTATCTTGGGAGTCGCGTAGGTAGTACCGGAGTCCAAGATTTATCTTGGGAGTCGCGTAGGTAGTACAACGAATTACGCGGATAAGCGAATTGGGAGTCGCGTAGGTAGTACAACGAATTACGCGGATAAGCGAATTGGTATACTCAGCACGGTTCTATATTAATGTCGCCCCGTTGGGGCTTGCCTGGGGCGGTGCCCCAGGCTATATTAATGTCGCCCCGTTGGGGCTGACTTTTTATTAGCCCCTTCGGTAAGTATTATTAAAGCTGTTGGCTCACCAGTGCCCTTCAGGGTACTTGAGCTATTAGACAACTGCTTTAGCTGTTGGCTCAGTGGACTTCAGTTTGAGTCCTAGTACTTTTCTCTTCGATGACGGCCATCAATTGCCCACCGATATCGAGCCCATACAACTTATCCAATTCCCTGATACAAGTTGGACTGGTAACATTAATTTCCGTTAGAAATTGACCTATCACATCTAACCCAACAAATAATAAACCTTTTTCGCGTAACACGGGGCCGACTTGACTACAAATCCACCTATCACGCTCCGTTAATGCCACGCCTTCACCGTGCCCACCGGCCGCCAGATTACCACGACTTTCTCCCTTTGCTGGAATTCGCGCCAACGCATACGGTATCGGCTCACCATCCACCAATAAAATGCGCTTATCTCCGTGGGCAATTTCGGGAAGAAAACGTTGCGCCATTACAAAACGCTGCCCCTGCTGCGTCATTGTTTCAATAATCACCGAAGTATTCACATCGCCGTTGGCTATCCGAAAAATCGACTTACCGCCCATGCCATCCAACGGTTTAAGAATAATTTCCTCATGATCCTCTAAAAACTCATGCAAACAGGCCGCACGGCGCGTCACTATAGTCGGCGCACAACACTGTGGAAACCAAGCAGTGTACAACTTTTCATTCGCATCACGAAGACTTTGCGGCTTATTCACCACCAAAGTGCCCGCAAATTCAGCCTGCTCTAACAAATAAGTTGCGACAATATATTCAAGATCAAACGGTGGATCTTTACGCATCAATATCACGGACAAAGTATTTAACGGTGCCGCTCGTGGCGGCTCCAGCGTAAACCAACTATTTGGATCATCACGCACCTGCAACGGCCGCATCGCGCCATAAGCTTCCCCATCGCACAACCATAAATCCTTTAACTCCATATACCACAACGTCCAACCGCGAGCCTGTGCCGCCAACAACATAGCAAAACTGCTATCTTTAGACACTTTTACTTTATCAATCGGATCCATTACAATACCGAGATGTTTAGACATAATATTTGCCTGTAGTGATTCTTCAATATTTCTCCGGAGTCCAAGCTTTATCCGGAGTCCAAGATTTATCTTGGCAGTCGTCCAAGACTTATCTTGGCTACCAAACTAAAGTTTGGACTCCTGCCAATAAACCAATTTAGATGTTTGGCTCAATGCCGAGCGCCCTTAACTGAGCCGCTAATTGTTCGGCCCTCATTTTTTCTTGTTCGGCCCTCATTTTTTCTTGTTCGGCCCTCGTTTTTTCTTGATCGGCCCTCCTTTTTTCTTGATCGGCCCTCGTTTTTTCTTGATTTGCCTTCAGTTGTTCGACCCGCTGTCGTTCCTTTTCAACCGGTGTCGGTATCCACTTGTCATCAGCATCATACCAACGTAACCATTTGCGCTCTACGCCGTGATATACGTCTGGAGAGAGGCCCAAACCTAATTTGATTTCGGGCAACCAGGCGCGTTTGTCTGGTAGCGTTAATTCGCGATACTGCCCCTCTGTCAATTGAAACGCACGAAATTGATCCGGATCACGAGCAAACACAATATAGTAAGGAATTTGTAAAATCTGCTCGTACACTTGCCACTTGGTTGGCGGTTGATTGATTTCTCGTAGCGTATGGCCTAAATCTTCTGTGCTTTCAGACAGCAATTCGACGACGACAAACGGCACAACGCCTTCTTGCCAGATAACGTAACTCATCCGCAGTTCGCGTTCGTTATAGAGTCGAGGAACATCCACCACCGCGAACCAATCGGGGCGTTTATACCAATTAGGGTGGTGTACGTCGTAATATATATATAAGTCCGACGCCACATAAAATCGCTCAGGTGGATAATCGGGTGGACAGAAAGTTTCGCGCAAGAGTTGTAGTTGGTAATAATGGAAATCGTCTGCCAAACCTGGTTCATCCGGGTTTTCGCTAGGTAAATCATACATGGTAGGTAAAGCCTCTTTGGGCGGCAGCGGCGGCGCGGTTTGAGGCTTATCCGTTTTTTTTAAGAGGAGATTAGTAGGCATGATTGGGTTTCCAAATGAAAATGTTATGTTATAATAAATAAAATTCTCTCTCACGCTCTTTCTCTCTTTCCTAACAAGCTTTATCCGGAGTCCAAGATTTATCTTGGCAGTCGTCCAAGACTTATTTTGGCTACCAAACTAAAGTTTGGACTCCGGCGTTTGGACTCCAAACGACGACTGCCAAACTAAAGTTTGGACTCCTGCTACCGTAGTTTTTGGGCTTCTTCGTCTATGTATATGGCTGAGAGTTCCTTCATAAATTGAGAAGGCACTTTATAGATGTTAAATAGGCCACTTTTTTGAAAACTCTTGTGATGTTTACACGGTGTTGGGAGTTCTGAATGTGGCGCATAACTTCGTATAACCTCAATACCATGAAGTTTTAAAAAATTCTCAATTTGAATACGCTCTCGATTTTGTATCACAGGAAGAACAATATAGTGTTCTTTTCCCCATTGCACGGCATAATGGGTTATTGTCGGTACTAATGACGCGACAATTTTTGAATGTTTGTTACCAACACTTGGCTTGATATAAAAAATCGACAGAAAAATTAATAAATCAACGATGATGCCTAGTCCGAGTGGGAAAATATTAGAGGTTTTGAGACTCTCAGTGTCTTTTCTGTCCTGAGGATAAAATACCCATTTTGGCGTTTCAAGCAATATATTGAAAAGCGTTTTGAACGCAAACATTTGAATTTGCCGAGAGTCTCTTGAATCCAATAACTTTATCTCGGTATTGAGTTCATTAATTTCGAGGCTTAACAACGTTTCGGCATATCTTGCCAGCGTTTCATCAGGACACTTGAAGGTATTTTGACCGCGTATAAACTCTTTTTGCCCCTGCCATTGTTCAATACGTTTTTTTAGCAGTTTCAACAAGTCATTACGCCAAGAAGAACCCCATTCTAAATTGGCTTCTCGATTGACTTTGTTTAAATTGTCCTCATACTGCTTAATGTTGTCACCGTTACTAAAACGGCCTAATCCCGTTTCTAACGCTGTGATACTGTTAACAATCTTATTGTAACTATTATTAACATAAGGCAAGTAATTTGCAAAAAGCGCCGCATCTGCTTCTCGTTGACGGGCCCTAGGCCCACGTATTCCCTGTGTCTTACGATCACAAGTGTCACCGCTAGCGCTTTCTCTTTCAGCTTGTATTTGAGAGTGCTTAACCAGTTCTGACAAATTGTAAGTAAAGTCTGCGTATCTTTGCTTGAATTGGGCTAAGGCGTGAAGGCTCGCGTTCACTTGTTTGACATAGATTTCTTTTTCAATCTCCTCAGTCCTTATTTGTTCAAACCAAAAAGCATATCCAAACCCAACGCTAAAACTCATACAGATCAAGTAAACCATGAGATAAAAGAGTTTTTTCAACAGCCCTCTTTGATCCTTAACGGCATGAGCTGTGTAAACGAGCATTAGCTGGATGCCTGAGGTTAAAAGTATAGAAATAACGAGAGGAACGACCACATTTAATAACAATACGACGTCCCCGGTAGGGTCTTTCGTATGATAAGTTAATTTATAGATACCATAAGTGGTTGTAAACCAACTGACGATGCTAAAAAATGTGATTGAAAAAACGGGGAAAGTCCAGCTCTGATTTTTCATGTTTTTTGACTTCCAGGGGCGTTTAAATATTAGACTTGTCCGTCAATAAAATTTTAGCGAATAAAAACAAATAGCTAAATTAACAAAACCCTTATTTTCGGACAACTCTATTATTTAAATCATTAATCATTAATCATTAATCATTAATCATTAATCATTAATTATTTTCACCACCCCTTCGGGGTTGGCAATTTAATTAAGCCGATGTTCAAGTTTTTTCGTGCGCCCAAACAATTAAATCCCTTATTATATACAATCCTTGTAGATATTATTAAATCCTTTATTATATACAATCCTTGTAGTTATATTTATCGCAATGAACGAATTCGATAAAATTGACGCTTAAAGCCTGAAATAAAATCTCCATTAAATCCCTTATTATATACAATCCATGTCGTTATAACTGTCAAACTAAAAGTGTCTAAATTTCATAAATCCGTTATTATATACAATCCTTGTAGTTATGATTCAAATCCATTACTTTTTACCAAATGAGTGCAACTTATTTCTGGCTCCTGTTTAATAAAACAGGAGCCCAAGCCGCAACCACTTTCCGGCTGGATTCCCGCTTTCTTTCTTCGAGCTTCCGCTAAAATGTTTCGCCTTCGCAGGAAGAACTGGGAATAACGGCATATAGTTGTCCAGAAAAGTTTTGTCTGGAAAAATCCGATTTTTGGGACTTGACTCGGATTGTTTTAGGAGCCTATCAGGTCTACAAAAAAATAGGTTCTTCTATAAATATTTTTTAAAAGAATCGGATTTATAACCGTAACCGGGCCAAAACATTTATCTGACCAACTATAGCCGCGATGGTGGGAAGCCTTTAATAACGTAATAACGGTAAATCTTCTGCCTTGGGGCGCAGAAAATGATTTTCTATAGACTGATCAATAATTTCCAGTCCATAACGGGTAACAGTACAAACTTCTTTAACACTCGCCAACGAAAAGGTCGAAATGTGTGTATTGGTGATTTGATTGAAATATAACAAACCACCATAAGGTAAATCAGGCGCATATTGGGGTATGTAAATGACTCTTGAGACTTTTCTTTGGGCTAGACTCGAAAGAAGACTTTTTAATTTGTTTTCGTCTTTTGGATGTTCTGCTTGATATTCTTCAATAAATATATCAAAGGGAATAATTGGACAAATAAGCACTTCCGTATTAAAAAATCGGATGTTATTTTGATCAATATCACATTCATGCGTAATGATATAAACAATGCCTTCCAAAGTCACGAAGATTTGTTCTTGTTCATCGTACTGTGGATATAATACCCCTGAATAAATTTTACCAACCCCTAAACTCAAGTCTTTTCCTGACGCAAAAAATTTACCTGCATCAATCGATAGCCGGTTCATCATAAAACGATAAGCAGTATTGACGTTCATTATCATAAATACCCCAAGGCCATTCAATGATAAAATAACTTTAATATTAATAGCTTATAAAATTTCATCACTCAAATACGTGCCCAATTTTGGATTTTTTAATCCAAAGAAAACTTAGTAGAACACCGACGGGTAAGCAATTTATTGATATAAAATGGTTTTAGCATTGAACAGCCGTGATAAGGGAGTTGCGGCTAAATACCCAACACCAAGTTTTTTCAAAAACGGGGATATTATTTTCACGCTCCTCCCAAATACTCAAAGAATGGCATGGTTCAAATCAGGGGTAACACTCAGTTGGCGTAACCTATTAAAAAGGTTCGCACGAAAAAAGTGTTACCCGGTATCAAACACTTTTGAACCATGCCCAAAGAATTAGTTGACACGCTGTCCTTTATGAACGATTTTTGCCGAGCGAAACAAAGCTTTTTTCATAACACGCTTTTCTGATTCAGAAAGATAATAAACTGGCTCTTCTGATCTTACCGCAGTCTTTTTCTGAACGGCCGTTATGTCACCATAAATTGGCTTAAAAAACCGTTGAACCTTTTGAGGACGTATCCCAGCATCATAATAAAGGTTTAATTCCTGAGAAAAGCCTAGTGTTAACATGACTATTACTCCAATTTCTCGGCACCCGAAGGAACCAGGGTAAAAAAAGCCTCCTTTTCAAATTGACGCGCTTTTGTTATCCACTGGAAAATTTCTGTCTGAGTGGTTGCTTCATAACCTTTTGGGGTTGAAACATCAATATCGACCACAATGGAGGTATTTTCAGGCATCTCACCATTAACAAAGTAGGCCGAAGCAATTCTTGTTATGGTTTGGTGAGAATTGTCATTCTTAACGAGATAGTTAAGGTTAGTTGGGCCCGTTAACGCTTGTTGAGCCACACGAATCTCTAAATTCAGTGAATTAATATCCCGTATATAATGCTTATCTGTGGTTAAGGCATTGAGATACCTCAACATGATTCTAGAGATAGTAATGTCTTTAAGTGTGGCAAATAGAGTTTCAAACGCGCCCACTAATTGTTGTTGGAAATAATCACCACTACCATAGTTTCCAACCAGATGACAAGAGAAAACATTATCCCCAATTTTGATGCGATGTTGCTCCGTGCTATCTCGGAGTTCTACCAGAGGCTGATATTCAAATCGCTCATCAGATTTTCTAATGGACGTTGGAATGTCAGCCACCGGAAGCCACTCTTTAGAAAAAGAACGCCAAGATTCGCCATCACTCAAACGATCAATAATGATTTCTGGCAATTCATCACTTTGAAAGTGGACTTCGCAAAGGGCTTCAACAATACTGTTGTTCTTTAAATTTTTAGGAAACATGGTTGGTTATTAATGTATCTGTCACAATTTTAGCGTTGGAGTACCCTGTGTACTTGCACCAAAATTCGTGCAATTTAACCTAGTGCCGGAACGCTCCAGTTTTCATACCACAATGAGGTTAAAGAAATCAGATTTTTTGAACTTGAATCGGATTATAAAATTTAATTAAGCCGATGTTCAAGTTTTTTCGTGCGCCCAAACAATTAAATCCCTTATTATATACAATCCTTGTAGTTTTATGAGTTACTCCAAACTGTCTAAACTAAGTTGAATTAAAGAGGCAAATTGACTCGTACTCAAATTTGAGCCGAGAGGTGCCGTGGGATTAGGGGCACCTATTAACAAAAAATAGCTATAAACATTTCCTTTCCAAACTAATCCCCCGGTAATATATTTCTCAAGCGTCTCACCGGTTTCAGCACTATGAGTGCCTGTTTTAGCAATATGAATATCAACATATTTATGACGTGCTGGTGTCCAATGAACCAAACTTTTTAGTGTTCCTCTATATCTTGTTTTCAACACCTCGCTTAAGACTTCATGTAAAAAATACTTGGTATTAGGCTCACGAAAATAAACCTCAATCTCATGGATTGACGGTTTGCTTTTCGGCTTGACTCCTTGAACAGTACCATCCGGTAAGATTTCCTCTACGCGCCCCAAGATGCTCGGTTGTAATTGTTGAGGAACGGCATTTTTTATGCCAGTGATTAAAGTATGCATGATACTATGCATCGTTCTTGGTGAAGCGGTTACCGTACCTAAAGCGAGCGCGCGTCTTAATTCCGTCTCATCAGTCGACGTCGTCGTTAGCCCAAATCGATCTCTTAAAGTTTCTAAAGTGGTTTTTGGCACCGGTTTGAGTCTATGAATCAACGGTAAATTCCAAGAACCGGCAAAAGTATTACGAGGACTAAATGAAACATTTGGCTGATGACAATTTTCAACGCCCAGGCTGCCATCTGGATTCCTTGTGTTAGGATAACTATGATTACAATAATATGTCGTTTTAGGATTATCGCCAGAATAACCCAGAAAAACGGCGACGGGTAACTTACCCAATGACGCAATAGGGCGTTTTATAGTCGCATAGATAGGCGTGTGATAATTCTGATAAAAGCGTATTATTCGGCCCTGTTCATTCGCTAATGCCAAAACGACTTGAGCAAAAATCTCCTCATCAGAACTTTTAACTAAGTTTATCTGTAACTGATTTCTCAGGTTTTTTTGAATCTGTTTGAGTTGAGATTCTACTTTCCTTTTAAATTTAACGTTGTTTTTAGAAGTCGTCAAGTAAACACTGTCAATTTTTTGGGGCCAGTCTGTGCCATAAAGCACCTTGAGTTCAGCAATAGCCAGTCTGATTTCGCTAAGGGCAAAATAGGTATTGCGGCGCATCGCTGGGTTTGCTGTTATGCTAAATCTCTTTATTTCATCTTCTGGATACAAATTGATTAAACTTATCGGCCCATAAGGTGGCAATTGCGTTAACATTTGTTCTTTGAGCGCGTCAAGTTCTTTGTTGGCCTGTTTTTGTTTGTTAGGATTATATTGATAGGCTTTTTTCAGGCCGTAAGCCGCACGTTCTATCAAATAATTCCATCTGTTAAGAACGGTTTTGTTATCTGGTTCAGGCCCTAAGAGAATATGCTTTTTGAACGCGGCCGCCAATATTGCTTGTTCGCCCATATTTAAATGTTCTGGTTTCTTAGCAAAAACCACTCTCGCGCTCACGCCTAGCCCATATAATTCGGAGCCCATGTTTGAGTGACGTGTTCCTTGGACTAAAGGGACATGCATCGCTAACCAAAGTTTAAATTCACGCCGATCATTGTGTTTTAATCGAGACATTAAAATGGGAGAATGAGAGACTTCTTTTATTTTACGTGCGATTTTTGTCCAAGTACCGGCGCGGGGTGGCTGGTGATTAATACTACGCACTAATTGCATGGATAATGAGGAACCGCCACTTATTTTGTTCGTTGTCATCCAAAAAAAGAGTGCTCTCGGAAAAGCCGAAATATCGATTCCTCCCCACGAGAGCAACCAATTATTTAAGTTTTCATCTTCTAAGGCTACCAGAACATCCCACCACGTTTCTGGAATGTTAGGCACATATAAACTTTTATGTTCTTCACTGGCTTTGCCGCCTTCAAGAGAGGGAATTAAGCCTAAGAAGTTTTTGTTGGCATCATACAATGCCGCCGCCGAAAATTTGACATGTTTCTGTTGGTATTCCGTTAAAATTTGATTGCCATAAATGACGACGTATAGCCAATAAGGAATCACTATAAACAAAATAATCAAAAAAATGTGCTTTCTAATCAGAAAAAAGAGCCCAAATAGCCTCAAAATAACCACCCAAAAAACTCTCAACAACAAGCGAACCGGAGATGGAATTATAAATGCTATAAGCTGGCTAATGATAAAAATCAATTGAGAGGCTTTGGTGAAATTTGAAATTCCGAGTGAAATTTTAATTTTCCAGAATAAAGATTCTCGTGAATCTTTTAGTTGTAGCTGGGTACGCCAGAATAATTCTTGTATCATTTGAGTTTGTAGTAGAGTTTGTAGTAGAGTTTGTAGTAGAGTTTGTAGTAGTCGCTTTAGCGACTAAAGTTTGTAGTAGTAGAGTTTGTAGTAGTCGCTTTAGCGACTAAAGTTTGTAGTAGTCGCTTTAGCGACTCACAACCCGCTCGTTATGACTTTTACCCACTTATGCATATTCAAGCTTTGTTAATGTGCTTTCACCAAAAACCCAAGGTTTTGTCGAACTGGCGGTTTTGTTGGGGGCCATGTTGTGAAATTGATTCAATAGATTTGATTGAAGGCCCCTGATTGAAAAAACTTAAGTAGACTGCAAACGGCTTATATTTGGACTGTTTTGGGAAATCGCTACGCGAATGAACACGGTAGGACTTCCGAGGAAGTGTCAACCTGTCAGGTTTTGAAAACCTAACAGGTTTTTCGCCTTCCGATAATAAAAATGCTCTACGTTGTCATAGTCGCTAAAGCGACTACAAAAAGGTGAATCGGTAATCGTTGATTTTTCGTCTTTCAAGGCCTCAATCTCTGCCTGAGATTGTTTGCCAATTTCACCGTTTTTGTCAAGTTCGATGGCTTTTTCAAATTGTGTGATGGCCGCGTCGTATTGTTTTAATTGAGCGAGCGCTTGGCCCCATTTGTAGCGGTAAAAAGCATTCTCTGGTTTGATGTCTACTGCGGCTTCATATTGCTTCACCGCTTGCTCGGGTTGGTTTTGCATAACCAGTACATCTCCCAAGCACCAATAGGCCCAGTCTTCATTTTCAGACAGTTCTAAGGCCTTTTGACAATTTTTCGTGCCAGCCTCCCGTTGATTAAGAGCTATCTGTGCCAATCCGCAAAGGGCATGAACCGCAGCCTTGGTGTTATCACTACTCGCTTGCGTCAATTCCAAGAGGGTTTCACATTCAGTCAAGGCCTCAGTCGATTCTTGAACCTGTATCAGTTCATGCCCCAACATGATACGGCTCCAAACATGTTTTGGATTGGTGTCCAGTGCCTTCTTATATTGGGTAATGGCATCCCGATGTTGGTTCCGTTTCGCAACGGTGCGGCCCCAGCGGTAGTAATAACGACTTTTTAAAATGTTACTCTTACTCCGTTCGATGAGAGGTTGATATTGAGCAAAATATTCCTGCTTATCAAATTGCCGGAGGGCCTTCATCAACTTATTATAAAACAAGGCATGCATTCTATGCTTGAGGTTCAACGCTTCTTCATATTTAGCAAGCGCCTCTGGGAATAGCTTCAATCCAACCAGTGCCTCACCCCAACCGCTATAAGCCCAAACTAGCGAGCGTTTTGGCAATTTTAACTGCACGGCTTTTTCATAGTTAACCCGTGCTTGTTCGTATTTAAGCCGCGCTTGTTCGTCTTTTCCCGCTTCGCTTTCGTGTTTTCCCAACTCAACGAGAGCATTAGCTAATTTGTAATGGTAAAATCCTTCAGTCGGATTCATTTCCAAGGCTTTTTGGTACTTGGTAATGGCAGCCTCGTATTGTTTCAAGCTGGCTAAGACAGTACCCCATTTCTCGTAATAAGAAGCTCGCTGCTGTTTAATTGCCACAGCGTCTTCATATTTTGCAAAAAGTTCCGGTTTTTTTACGCGTTGGAGTACATATTCAAACGCTTTGTAGTAAGAGGAGGTACGCTTCTGTTTCAACGCCACTCCTTCGTATTGTGCAAAGAGTTCAGGTTTTTTAAGGCTTCGGAATACCCCTTCAAAATGGTTATAAACCCAATCGGTTGATTTCAAATCCAACGATTTCTCAAATTTTGCCAGCGCTTTCTCGTCTTCTCCCAACTTAACCAACGCCACGCCCCAATTGCCATAAACCCAAGCGACACTTGGATCTAATTTCACTGCCTGTTCATATTTCTCAGTAGCGGCTCGATACTCATTACGTTTTTTGAGCAGTACATCTCCCCAGTTGGCATAAGCCAGCGCATAATTGGGCGCTACCGTCACGGCTTTTTTAAATTTTTCATCGGCGGCTTTAAACTCTTTCAACTCAGCCAGTTGATACCCCCAAGCTGTGTAAAGCCAAGGATTATCAGGATCCTTTTTGGAGGCTTTCTCGTACTCCTCAAGCCCTTTTTTCGTCTTTTTACTCTTTATCAAAGCTTCCGCCAATTGTGCATAAATGACACCATTGTTGGGATAGAGTTCCAGTGCTTTTTCATATTCCTCAATGGCTAGAGTCGGTTTATCCTCTTCCAGCAACGTTTCTCCTTTCAGGTATAAAATCACGGCACGTAGGGAGTCATTTTCCAGCGATTCATCTTGTAGCGCTTGATCTAATTTATTTATAGCCGCCTCATACTTTTCCATATTTTTAAAAAGGCAACCTTCCAGCGTCAAGACAAGGGCCTTTTTTTCATCATGTTGGCTTTGTTGAATCTCTTTAATCAAAGAGGTTAGTAACTCTTTTTTGTTGTTAGTACAATAATTGAGGCCAAAAGTCAGCGGCTCAAGCGTTTTGAGAACATATTCAGCGGCTTGCTTGATAACAGGCTCGGGATTTTTAACCTCTCCTGGCGGAAAAGTGATTGCCGGTTTCTTGGTGATGCGAACCGTCAAGTACAATTTACCTTCTCTTACCACAATATCGCCGCTCACACGACGCTGCTTGATGCCCAGCATTCTCCTGAGTTGATAAATAATGGCATTCAAGGAAAGTCCAATGGCCGGCACGTCGATTTCCGGCCGCCTTTGTAATTCGGTCAACTGAATGGCCGCCACCCCCTTAACCCCCGGCACAGAACTTCTTTTCAACTCTTCGCGTTTTTGGTTCATGTAGTCCTGTAGTCGATAAGCAACCACTGTCCCACTATAACCTTCTTGTCTCGTCAAATTGAATGGCGTTTCAAACGGCCTAATGATGAGATCGTATCGAAACAATTCGTAGGCAGCATGTACGACTAACAACAAAAATAGGAAAGCAAAAAAGACTTTCATGCCGGTGGAATAGAACGCCGGCACTTTTTCCCACCAACTCGTTGTTGTCTTTTTGGAATCTGCCATTTTTTTCACCGGCGCACGTTTAAGCGCCTCAATTTTTTTTAACTGTCTATATAGATGTTTCATAGCTACTAAAAGTTTGTAGTAGTAGAGTTTGTAGTAGTCGCTTTAGCGACTGAATTCGAGTATGTCGTAGAGATTTTCAGATAATTATTTTCAAAGTAAATAGCCCCAAGTTTTGCCAATAGCAAAATATTTTAACAATTCAACACAGAGACACGGAGTTACACGGAGTTTCACAGAGAATTCCTTTGGCTTTATGACTCTCTCTGTGAGACTCTGTGGTACTCTGTGAACTCCGTTAAGAACATTCTTCATTTTTCATTTTTCATTTTTCATTCGCATAATCACTCTACTGTCTCAGGAATAGGCGCTTGCCCACTCGTGGCTGCGAACAAAATCAGATAACCCACGATTGCCGAAAGAAATGATCCCAACAACACACCAAGGCGCACTTGATTCATATATTCTGCATCTGTAAACGCCATAGAGCCTATAAACAAACTCATGGTAAAACCGACGCCACACAGGGCGGCTACCCCGTAAATTGTCATCCAAGTTGCCCGATCCGGCAATTTAGCAAATCCCAATTTGATAGTCAGCCAAGTAAAACCGAACACACCGAGTTGTTTACCCAAAAACAAACCTAGCACAATGCCCAAAGGGACGGGCTCCCAAAGAATACTTAAGTCCATACCTTCAAAAGACACCCCGGCATTAACAAACGCAAAAATGGGCAAAATGCCGTAGGCTACCCAAGGATGCAGAATCTTTTCTAGTCGATGTAACGGATTATGCCCATGACTATCTGTCACATTTGGAATGACAAATGCCAGCGCAACGCCCGCAAGGGTAGCATGTATGCCGGACTTCATGACAAAAAACCATAAAAAGAGTCCAACGATAAGGTAAACGGTGAGACTTGTTATGCCCTTCCAATGAAATAATATCACCGGCACCACCAGCAACGCTGCGGCAAAGGCTAAATAAGAAAGATGTAACTCATGCCCAGAATAAAACAACGCAATAATGACAATGGCCCCCAAATCATCAATAATAGCCAGTGCCATTAAGAAGACTTTCAAAGAAAAAGGGACGCGACGGCCCAATAGCGCCAAGACACCCAATGAAAAAGCAATATCAGTGGCCGACGGGATTGCCCAACCATTCAGCGTTGTCGAATTATCCCAGTTCAAAGCGACATAAATCAATGCCGGCACTGCCATACCACCCACGGCAGCAATCGTGGGCAAAGCCACTTTAGACAAATCCGACAACTCACCTTCAAGCATTTCGCGTTTCAATTCAAGGCCCACTGTAAAAAAAAAGATAGCCATTAAACCATCATTAACCCAAAATTCCAGTGGTTTTATCTCGAAAGAAAGGGGGCTAATTGAAATGGGAGTATGTATCAATGCCCCATAGAAATGTTCCAAGGCCGAATTGCTCATCCACAAAGCCAACAGCGCCGCAATTAGTAATAAAATACTACTGGCCGATTCTAGTTTGACAAATTCACGGTAAGCATTATAAATAGAAGTAAGCATAAGACACTTTTCCTAGCTTGGTTTAGCCTATGTATCAGTTATCAGTTATCAGTTATCAGTTATCAGTTAAGTTCTTGGACACAATGAAAAATCCTATTTTTGGGAAAAATCTGATTTCTTAATCGGTTCCATGACACCCTATTGATTAGGGTATATTTAAATAAAAATTTATTTATTATACAATAATTAGACTTTGCGCGGTTATGATTTCTGATTTTAAATTGTTTTATTCTCCTCGATAGAGGGGTTAGGGTCAATGCCACACAGTTTGCGGAATTAGAAACAAATAATCCCCCCCGCCAACTTGTCTAATAGCTGAAGTGCCCTAAAGGGCACTGAAGACTCAATGCCATATCGTGTGCTTATGAAAAAATCAGGAATTTACCAGTCCCCTTT
>NBMI01000246.1:17073-27094 GCA_002085445.1 Candidatus Parabeggiatoa sp. nov. 2 | reverse complement strand
GGATGACGTGGATAAACGGATTGAGCTCGATTGATTGTGTTAAGTTGAAAGCATTCAACGCGTTTTATGGCCCCCAAATCAGTCCAAATAACCCTAACAGTTGTTTTTTGGTGGTTTGCTTAGTTTAGTACAACTTACGCTTAGAACTTAGGATGACGTGGGGCCCCCAAATCAGTCCAAATAACCCTAACAAAAGAGTTGTTTTTTGTGTTAAGTTTAGTACAATTCATGTTTAGAACTTAGGATGACGTGGATAAACGGATTGAGTTCGATTGATTGCGTTAAGTTGAAAGCATTCAACGCGTTTTATGGCCCCCAAATCAGTCCAAATAACCCTAACAAAAGAGTTGTTTTTTTTGTGAGCTACATTACTACAATTTTGGCAATGCCACCAAACCCAAAGGTTTGGACTCCATTTTAGCGAGGCCGCCAAACCTGAAGGTTTGGACGGAATTTTGCCAAAGGTTTGGACGGAATTTTGGCGAGTTAATTGTTCATTTTTCAGTTTTCAGTTTTCATTCTTAATTCGCATTATTGTCCGACATGAATGAGCCAGGCTTTTTTTGTCAGTTGCGTTTGTTTGATAGGCACCGTGAGAAACTTTTGGATTACTTCTATGTTAGTCGAAGTATGGCGGCTGGGCGCGATGGTGATAAATTCGCCTTCGCCAGCTAAAGCCATCGGAAGTAGTAATTGGTCAGCTAAGTATTCGCCTACTGGAACCTCAGCGGCGAGGTAGTCTTTAACCTTTTTTATTGCGCCATCGGCCACTGTCTCGGCGCGAACTCCGCGCTTGGCGAAGCCAGTGAATACTTCGGTTACATGTTCGCTTGCAACGATCAATAGCAAAACGTTGCCAGGCCCTTGATCGGAGGGCAAGGGGCAAAAGTGTAAACACTCTTGTGACCATTTTAGCTTTTTGGCGACACGTTCTAGTTCACGGTAGGCGACATGTTCTGGAATACCGGTGATTAGGGCCTGTGCTTGACAAGCTACCATCTCGCTACGTTCTGTCAGGCTTAGGCCGTTGAGTTGTCCGGTTGGGGTAATATGTACCGTCAATTGTCCACCGCCAGCGGGATAAAAGCCGTAACGTTCAATGGTGGCCGTTACTTGCGGCCCCATGCGGCCTAAAATGGGTAAAAACGCGTGCGCTAAAAAGTCATAAGGAGGCGCGAAGCTGTTATGTGTTCCGCCCGTTAAGGTTAAATGCGATTCTTCCTTTGCCAGCAAGAGCGGATACAGTACTGTTTGTAGTACTAAGGTAGTACTGCCAGCGGTGCCAACGGCAAAGTGATATTTTCCCGGCCAGATTTCACCGGGCACAAAGCTGAGTGTGGTAGAACCCATTTTATCGCCTTCAACTTGTGCCGCTGAAATATCGCGGGCCGCTTGGACAGCGGTGAGATGTTGACGTTGTAGGCCCGGCTTTTTGCGCCCAGCCCGAATTTGAGTGATGCGAAACGGTTTGCCAGTGCAAATGGACAAGGCAAGGGCCGTCCGTAAGACTTGCCCACCCCCTTCGCCCATCGCGCCATCAATTTCTAAATAAGACATTGTTTTTATTGAGTTTAAATTTACGTTGGTATGGAATCCAAAGCTTTAGCGTTGGCAATGGAGTCCAAAGCTTTAGCTTTGGCGATGCGATAGAGTCCAAAGCTTTAGCTTTGGCGATGGCGATGGAGTCCAAAGCTTTAGTAATGACGAAGGAGTCCAAAGCTTCAGCTTTGGCGGGGAGCATTCCCATTTTCCGGGTACGAAAGTTAATAACGATGGCGATTACGCTTTATATAAGGATCGATAAAAGTCAATTTTTATCGATAGTACGTTTATCCGCGTTTTTAATTCGATTATCCGCGTAATTCGTTGTACTAAATTCGTTAATCCGCGGCGTAATTCGTTGTACTTAATTCGTTTATCCGCGTAATGAGTTGTACCCAATTCGATTATCGGCGTAATTCGTTGTACTTAATTCGTTTATCCGTGTAATGAGTTGTACTCAATTCGATTATCCGTGTAATGAGTTGCACTCAATTCGATTATCCGCGTAATTAGTTGTACTCAATTCGTTAATCCGCGTAATTCGTTGTACTCAATTAATTCGATTATCCGCGTAATTCGTTGTACTCAATTAATTCGATTATCCGCGTAATTCGTTGTACTCAATTCATGTCATAGTTCCAGAAACAATCCGTCGGTGTCGCCAAGGCATGGCGGTGCATTGGGTTATCTACACCGATAATGCCGGGGCGGCGCTGGTTGGGCAAGATTTGCACATCATAGATTTCTTCGCAAGTCGTCAAGTAACGCACACTCCCGGCGATTTGTCCACTTGGTAAATGTAGCACCACCACGCCACAAAACAACGGCTTGTCAGCTATCGGTAAATCAGCAATGGTGTTGTGTTGGCGGCGCAATTTGGAGAGGCCGATAAATAGGTAATCTCCACAACGAGCCATACCTCGCGCAAAGCCGGGCAGTTGATTGATGATTTGAGTCTGGCCGCTTTTTAAGTCTACTTGTAGCAATTCGCCGTGGGCACTATTTAATAAATATAGCAGCACATCGTCATATAACCGGGGCGAGTGTGGCATCGCTAATCCTGATACCAGCGTCTCGCCACTTTGGACATCTATTAAGAGGCCGCCGTTGAGTTTGTTAGGCCTCCAGCCTTCGGCACTATCGCTGTTTCCCAAGGCCGTGACATAGCGCGGCTTGCCCGCTTGTAACGCGAATCCATTGAGATGGCAACAATCATCAGGTGTTAGGGCCTTAATAAATGGCGGCAACCAGCGCGGCGTAAAGCTATATTTGTCGTCAATCAGAGATAAACAGGAAAAACGGGTATTAACGGCCCACAATCCTTCGCTGCCCCACGCCATCTCATGTATATCTAATTCGCCGCTGTAATAGGTTGCTTGTGGTATCAATAAACTGTCATAAGTATTGGGTTGCTTGGGATAGGTGGCCGCTAAGCCGGCCGCATTGGCAAGCACTATCACTTCTTTTTGCGTCGCCACCGCTAAACGGTGCCCTTCCACCGCTAATCCCATCGGTTTGTTGAAAGTGCGTGGTAGTTGTATCAAACCATCGGCACGGGCGCTGAGCAGAATGACTTTGTCAGATGTACTCAATACCAGTGTGCAGCCAAGTTGCGCCAGAATATCGGGAAAATCGGGCGTGTGACTGCAACTAAACGGCGGCAGTGCTTGATCGGGTGATGGCTGTGTGGTGGGCCAGGTGGTCGACTTTTTGGTAGAGAATTGGGCGTTGCTTATCCGTTCGGCTTCCTGATAATTCCCTTCCTTTGACACCGGGTTAGGAGAGATTTTTAACCGTTTACGAAATAATCGGCCCAAGACTTGGCTTTGACGAAAATCGTCTACAGAAAGGCCAAAATGATACAAAGACACCCATTTTTGTTCTTGGGCTGCGTAGTGATGATTTTCTTGAATACCTTCGGGTTTAAAATCACCTTTGAGCAAGATTTGCCGAGCGATTGGGTTATAATCATAAACAAAGCTTTGAATTTTATTTAATTTCAATTGGTTAAATGCGAAATCGAGGGCCAACAAAGTGGCTTCGATGCCATAACCAAGGTGGCAATGTTTGTTGTTAAACAGGCCGATGAGGTATTCGGCACGGCCGTGTTTTTGAGAATAGTCGTTTAATGCGGCGATACCGATAGCGCCGTGACGTTTATGCACTATCAACCATTCGATATAGCGCAAAGTGGCTGGCGAGATTTTACTTCTTTTTTGTAGACTACGCCGTAATTCGGCCTCGGAGGTGGGCACTTTGCGGTGAGCCGCAAATAAGCGAAGAAAGGTTTTATCTCGATAGGCTTGAAATAACACCGGCGCATCTTCGGGAGTGGTTTGGCGCAATAAGATTGAATGGCCTTTGAGTTGGAACATTTTTAATCAGAATTTTCAGAATTTTAGAATTTTCAGAATAAAACCAATTTAATCAGAATTTTCAGAATTTTAGAATTTTCAGAATAACCTTTTTATCTATTCGATAACCTGGCCCACTTTTAAACACAACAATTACAAGGATTGTATAATATAATAAGGGATTTTATTCGTTAAGCTTCAAATTACCTCAGTCAACAATCTACAAGGATTGTATTTAATAAGGGATTTTATTCGTTAAGCTTCAAATTACCTCAGTCAACAATCTACAAGGATTGTATATAATAAGGGATTTTATTCGTTAAGCTTCAAATTACCTCAGTCAACAATCTACAAAAATCCGTTATTATAACGAATCCTTGTAGTTGCTTTTAAAAATCCGTTATTATAACGAATCCTTGTAGTTGCTTTTAAAAATCCGTTATTATAACGAATCCTTGTGGTTATTGTTTGTGGGCCATTCACCAAAAAATAACAAGGATTGTATATAATAAGGGATTTTATTCGTTAAGCTTCAAATTACCTCTGTCAACAATCTACAAGAATTGTATATGATAAGGGATTTTAGAAACTTTGGCGATGCCAAACTTGAAGGTTTGGACTCCACTTTGCCAAGATATTAATATAGCCAGTGTAACTATCTGGCTTTAGCCCCAACGGGGCGATATTAATATAGCCTGGGGCACCGCCCCAGGTTTAGCCCCAACGGGGCGACATTAATATAGCCAAGGGCAACGCCCCAATGCCACACAGTTTGCGGAATTAGAAACAAATAATCCCCCCCGCCAACGGCTAAAGCCGGAGAAAAACTTTAGCCTGAAAGGCTAAAGTTTCGCGGAGCGAAACTTTAGCCTGAATAGCCGTTGGCTCTTTCTCGTTTATTTCTTAACTTAATGGCATTGAGGGCAACGCCCCTGGCTTTTGGCTTATGAGATAAAATTATTCAAACTAAAACTTTATGCTATAAAATATTCCCATTTTTTCCTATTATGCTATAAAATTTGTAATAAAATCACGTTTGATGGCTGTTATGACACAATTTTCATCCGAAATCCTTTTTGGTTCAAGAGACAATCAAGAATCCAAAAAAATTTATAAGCAACTCCAAGGCGGATATCTTCGCAAAATTGCACCCAAAATTTACACCGCCAATTTGACAGATTCGGCCGAAGAGATTATTTATAGAAACCGATATTTGATCACAAGCCATTTATTTCCGGGTGCCATTGTTAGTCATCGTAGTGCTTTTGAAGGTGACGTGAAACGGGGAGGCACACTTTTTATCACTTATTCTCATCGCCGTCAGGTCTCGTTGCCGGGGCTAACAATCCAACTGGTTTTAGGTGCAATGGTGATTGAAGGTACTAATCACGATGAGGGCGTTTATCTGAAAATTAAAAATCCGTTATTATAACGAAACGAAGTTCAGCGGAGCTAATCCTTGTAGTTATTGTGTTTGTGGGCCATTCACAAAAAAAGGTCTATCAATTCGGCAACTTGGCCCACTTTTAAACACAACGATGAATCAGAATTTTCAGAATTTGAGAATTTTCAGAATATCTGAATCAGAATTTTCAGAATTTGAGAATTTTCAGAATAAATAAAACCTTTTTATCAATTCGACAATCTGGCCCACTTTTAAACCCAACGATTAAAAATCCTTTATTATAACGAATCCTTGTAGTTATCGTTTGATAAGCCCCGGGCAAATTTCTATCAAGGAAATAATCGTTTTGAAATGAAAAAAAGTCTGACGGCTTGACACATTTTTTTGTTATTAACACATCCGATGTTTAGCAAACATCCGATGTGTTTTCCAAAGACTCAACCTCACATTTTTTTCTCGGTTACGTCTAATATTTATGTCAGCGTGATTTGATTGAGTTTTGAATTCATTGAACCTCACATTTTTTTCAAAGCCGCGTCTAAGAGTCAATAACTGGGAAAATTTTTCCCAGACTCAACCTCACATTTTTTTCTCGGTTACGTCTAATATTGATGTCAGCGTGATTTGATTGAGTTTTGAGCTCATTGAGCCTCACATTTTTTTCAAAGCCGCGTCTAATTCCTCAATGGTTATTAACACCTCCGATCAACCTCACATTTTTTTCTCGGTTACGTCTAATATTGATGTCAGCGTTCAACCTCACATTTTTTTCTCGGTTACGTCTAATATTGATGTCAGCGTGATTTGATTGAGTTTTGAGTTCATTGAGCCTCACATTTTTTTCAAAGCCGCGTCTAATTCGTCAATGGTTATTAACACATCCGATGTTTAGCTTTACGAGGAGGTGTTTTCCAAAGACTCAACCTCACATTTTTTTCTCGGTTACGTCTAATATTGATGTCAGCGTGATTTGATTGAGTTTTGAGTTAATTGAGCCTCACATTTTTTTCAAAGCCACGTCTATGAATAAATAACCCTGAAAATTTTCAACGTTTTCAGTACGTTATTAAACGGTAAGTCCCTTGGCATATTTTCTCTGGCATTTGAATGAAATTAGCTGATTTCAAAGAAACTCGATGTTCGTGAATTTGTGCCAATGTACTTATCTACTTATTCAACTAACCTAAAGAGGCTAAACATGAATAGAAGATTTAGGGCGTTGCGTTTAAATAAACTACCCACACAGACTGAATCTAGTCCAAGTTTCTTAAGAAAACTTGGGGTTTCGAGTTTTTCGATGGGTAGATTATTTCCACGCCCTCCCTTTACTACCACTGGATTCTTAGGCCTGTTTTTGCTTGTGACATTTGTCGTGTCATGTACACTACACCCAATTTCGGTAAAGAGGCAGGTGGGCCAACTTGATTTAGAGTATGAATTACCTGAACAACAGCAACAGACACAATACGTTATAGCTATTGTGAAACCGGAGTTTGCTGACCTGCAAACAGAACAGAGTCTTGATCCGGCTCATGTTCAGCAGGCAAGAATGAAGCAGAAAGAGGAACTGCGGCAGGATTATAATTTCGCCAGAGAGTTTCAGGGAAATTATAAAGCCCGTCTAGTTGATGCGATGAAGGAGTCTTTGCAAGAACTTTTTTCCAGAAAGGGCTTTAGAACAAAAGGGCCTTACGCCACTTTTGATGATATCACTTACGTGGATAAAAAAACCATTTACCTTGCGAGCGTTCCAAGTATCAAGCTCTATTTCGATGCTAAGCCAACCCAGCAAGAGTGTTCTCTGAAGTTCTGTAGCACAGAGGGACAAATCCAAATTACGGGCGAGTTGACTTACAAGCTTATCGAGCCCCTTACTGGACAAGCAATGTTGAATCGTCGTATCAATTTGTCTAACTTTGGTATTTCTAAAACCTATAAACATCAGTCTCTAACTAAGAGTGGTAAAATCGGTACTTTTTCATCTACCCCTCCAGATTTGTTCACTAATGCAGATAAGGTGTTAGTGGAGACAATCAATGATTTTTTTGCCAAGGCAATGGAAAAACTTCATCAGCTGATTTCTCGTGAAGAAATCATCAGTTTTGCCGGTGATGTAAAACAACTTAAGAAAACCAAGCGCTTTTAAGGTTGTCTGTTCCAGAAGCCGGATATTTATCGTTATCACCGCTTCCCGGCGTGGGAACGGATTATCGATGCGCCAGTGTCTGGGTTTTTCGTGATGCTGGCGCGTCACAGAGGCATTCCCACTTTATTTAGTGGGTGGGAACGAGAAACCATGTTCCCCCCATTGAGGAAGGGTGCATAACGATATGACATAGGTATCTATTTTGCAGACGGAAATTCACTCTAAGCATTTTTTGGATGTAGCAAAGGAGAAATGATGAACAAAACATTTGTCAATCGGTTCTCGGTAATTATTAGAAGGATTACCGTGTTCGCGCTCGTGATGGTGCTGGGAGCCTGTGCAACGAATCGACCAAAACGAGTTTAGTATAAAGATGGTAAGTTTGTAAACGTGGGATATATTCGCCAAGATAGCTTTGTTGATGGTTACAGTGCTGTGGTTGAAAATATCAACAATCGGTGGACAATAAAAAAAATCAGCAGTAGTCAATTAAGGCGTACAAACGATTCGCAGGAAGTGATTTATGTCGCTAAAAATTTCGACTACGTGCAGCCTTGGTTTGAAGAAATACCAAGCGGTGATAACGGCGTTTTATTCTCTTTGTGTTTTGCAACTGAAAAACATGAAAAATATTCACCCTGTGGAAAAACAGAGTTGACATCTACTGCTGTTGGCAGGACAGCATTGATACAAATCGTTAATTTACCCAGTTCGATCGGGCTAGCCACAATTATGGGCGCAAACGTCAAGTTTGTAGATAGGAATATTGTTGAGAAAATATTAAGGGAAACCTACCTCATAACTGCCGCGAAAGCTTTTGATGTGCTGTTCATTAAAAGCCAAGGACGCGAACATGACATAATACCGTTCGTTTCGCCTGAATTTTTGCGTTTTGGCAATTTTAAGCCTTCTGCTGAAGAGGCCGCAAACAGTATCAAAATCGCCTCTTTTGATGTTCCACTAGAGGAGAGCGTCAGTCTTTGGAACGTTTATACGGGCCGAGAAATTGTCAAATTCTTCGCCTCTGCCAAAAACGACGAATGGATAGCGATTACCCCCGAAGGCTACTACACGGCTTCTCAAAACGGGGCCAAATATCTAAAAGTCAGCATCGACAGCCGAGTTTTTCGTCTTGATCAGTATGAAGAACGTCTTTTACGTCGCCCTGACATCGTTAAATTGGCCTTAAATAAAGGCGATAGCCTAGTTGCGATGAAAGAGTTAGGCGCACAACCGATACAACTTGCCACCATCCAACCGTCCCAAATCTGGTTTGTTGAGCCGGCGCTTCCTCCAAAGGAGTATCAAACGGATCATGGGAGTGTCAAAGTCGTCGTCCAAACTGAAAACCTGGCCAGCAGTGCGGAAGCCGTCAGCTTCACTGTTAACCAACGCCCGGTGAAAAAACGTGCCGTTGGGACTGAAAAAGGTAAAAAAGTGCGTCGTCCCACGGGCGGTACACATGTCAACAGTTACACCCAGCAAATTCCGTTGCGAATTGGCCATAACTGGATTCATGCACAAGTCCGAAGCCAGGCGGGAACAGTGCAACGGACTAAATATCCGTTGGTGGTGGTGCGTAAGAATGTGATCAAACCGCAGCCGGATTTGTATTATTTAGGCATCGGTGTGGCCCAATATCGCCAACCGGCGCTCCAATTGAAATATCCTGCTAAAGACGTGAAAGACTTGGAAACGATACTCAAACAGCAGCAGGGCAAGGCTTATCGAAATGTGGTTACAAAACTCCTGACAAACCAACAAGCCACACGTAGTAACCTCAATCACGTTGTCAAGACTTTCTTTAAACGCGCCAAGCCCGGAGATATTGCTATTCTGTTCATTTCAGGACATGGCATGAATACGAGGCAAGGTTATCATTTTCTCACGTATGATGCTCATCCAGAGCAATTAGAAACCACCGGCGTGTCTTGGGAAACCTTTAAGGCACTTGGCGATATCGATGCCCATGTGTTGCTGTTGGCTGATACTTGCCATGCGGGCAATATCAAGGGCAATACTGATTGGCAGGAACGCGCAAAGGCGGATCCTCACCAGTTCTTAGGAGAAGCCAATCTGCACAATGTGGTTATCTTAGCTTCTAGTTCGGGGGCCGATGTGTCTCAGGAAAAAGATAGCTTAGAAAATGGGGTATTTACTGAGGCATTGATAGAAGGCCTCAGTGGTAAAGCGGCTGACGATAAAGGCATCGTCGATATTGCCTTGCTTCAACGTTATGTCCGCGAAACGGTACTCAAACTCACCGAAGGCGCCCAGAAACCGACGATCAGTATTGAGGGTTTGGATGACGTTCTTGATTTGGTGTTGGCGAAGAAGTAGGTTGATATATAGATTTGTCCGAAAATAAGGGTTTTCCTCCAGGGGCGTTGCCCCTGGCTATATTAATGTCGCCCCGTTGGGGCTTTTCGGTTTCCAGGGGCGTTGCCCCAGGCTATATTAATCTCGCCCTGTTGGGGCTAAAACCTGGGGCGTTGCCCCAGGCTATATTAATCTCGCCCCGTTGGGGCTTTTCGGTTTCCTGGGGCGTTGCCCTAGGCTATATTAATCTCGCCC